>DATKRH010000136.1:0-52653 GCA_035532295.1 Streptosporangiaceae bacterium | reverse complement strand
GCTGCGGTGTCAATAATAGAAGGCACGACACAGTTGACCGTGATCCCCGTGCCCCGGACCTCCTGCGCCGCCATCGTCACCAGGTGCAGGACGCCGGCCTTGCTGACCGAGTAGGCGAACCCCGACCCCTTCGTCTCCACGGCCGCCCGGCTGGCGGTATGCACGATCCGGCCCTGGCCAGCCGGCTGCATGACCCGCAGCGCGTGCCTGGTGATCAGGGCGGCGCTCACGAGGTTCAGCTGGATCTGGCCGGACAGCTCGGCCGGGTCCAGGTCGGCCAGCGGCCGGTACGGGGCGAACCCGCCGACGGTGTTCACCACCGCCCAGGGCGCCGGAGCCGCGTCGAGCAGGGCGCCGAGCGCCGTGTCATCGAGAACGTCCGCGGCCGCGTAACGGACGCCGTCCAGCCGGCGGCTGGCGTCCGGCACGGCCCGGTCCACCCCGGTCACCGACGCGCCGGCCGCGCTGAACGCCGCCGCCACGCCCGAGCCGAGCGCGCCAGCCGCGCCGAATACCAGCACGGTGCGGCCCGTCAGGCTGCTGTCCTGCATGCGCATCTCCATTTCGTCAGTAACGGGAGCCGGGCGGCGCCAGCTCGTCAGGGCGCGGTCGTACGGAGCGCGGCCACGAGATAGGCGACGCCGAACGGGTCACCGGCGTACAGGACATCGGCGGCCGGGCGCAATCCCCGCATGGCCCCGGAGAGCACCTGCCAGGCGGGCCGTCCGGTCGCCATGAGCTCACGGGCCAGTCCTGGATCGACCGCCGCGAGAGCGTCGAGGTCGCCGGCCCGGATCGCGCGCTCGACCGCCGCATCGAAGTCCGCGCTCCGCTCGTCAAAGTAGCCGGGCGCCCGGCGGCTGCGCCGGGCGCTCCCGTCGGCCATCACCAGCAGGGCGATCCGCTCCGCCGGCTGCGCGAGCCGTTCCCCCAGCTCGACGCAGGCCGCGGTCGGCTCCTCCTGCCCGACCGCCTGCAGGATCCGGCGCCCGGTATACCCGGCCTGATCCAGCAGCAGGACCCCGAGGCCGAGCGATGGCGGCAGCCCCGGCGTTCCGGGCGGCACCCGCGCCGCCGGGGCGAAGACCGACAGGTCCAGCCTGCTCGCCGGGTCCCACAGCCTGGTCTGCGGCGCGGCGCCGACCACGGCGATCGCCTCGGGCTCGGCCTCCAGCAGCCGCCGGGTGACCTCCCCGCAGGCGTCCCGCAGTTCCGGCAGGGCCGGGTCGCCGCCGGTCAGCTCGCGGGCGAGCAGCGGCGGCGCCGGGCACAGGGCGGCTGCGACGATCATCGGCTAGCCCAGCGCCCGGACCGCACGGGCCGGGGGGAGGTCCCCCTGGATAGCGGAGACCATGTCGAGCACCTGGCGCGTCTCGCGTACCTGGTGAGCCCGGAAGATGCGAGCCCCCTGCCAGGCGCAGACGGACGTCGCGGCCAGCGTTCCGACCAGTCTGTCCTCGGGTGAGGCATTCAGCGTCTCCCCGACGAAGTCCTTGTTGGACAGCGAGACCAGGACCGGCCAGCCGGTTGCCGTCATCTCGGCGAGCCGGCGCGTGACCTCCAGCGAGTGCCAGGTGTTCTTGCCGAAGTCGTGGGCCGGGTCGATGACGACCCGCGAGGGATCCACGCCCGCGGCGACGGCGCGGTCGGCCAGCGCGAGTGTCCGGTCCAGCACGTCGGCCATGACGTCAGGGTAGGAGACCCGGAACGGCCGGGTCCGCGGCTGCTGGCTGCCGACGTGCGCGCAGACGATCCCGGCGCCGAACTCGGCCGCCACCTCGGCGAGCTTGGCGTCCCAGCCGCCCCAGCTGTCGTTGATCAGGTCGGTGCCCGCGGCGCAGACCTCGCGGCCGACCTCGTGCCGCCAGGTGTCGCTGCTGATCACCACGTCAGGGTAGGCGCTGCGGACGGCGGCGACGAAGCCGACGGTGCGGCGGATCTCCTCGCTGGTGTCGACCACCGAGCCGGGCGCCGCCGGCACGCCGCCGATGTCGATGATGTCGGCGCCCTCCGCGACCACCTGGTGCACGCGGTCCATCGCCGCGCTCTCATCCCAGGTGAGGCCCGGTCGGTAGAAGGAGTCGGGCGTCCGGTTGACGATCGCCATCACCAGCCGCTCGTGCGGCTCGAAGGACCGGGTGCCGAGCCGGAGCACGGCCTGCTGCCGCGGTTCGCTCATGCCTGAGACGTACCTCCTCCGTTAGTCAGTTCCTTGCGCATCTGCAAGGTCGTGATCTCGTAGCCCGCGGACTCGTAGCGGCCTCGCGCTCGGCCGCCGCCAGCAGGGCGCGCCCGTGCAGGGCGATCCACACGTGCCCGACCTGCGCGCCGTCGCACTTGCAGATCGCCCACCGCGGCAGCCTACGCGGTGACCGCGCGCTGCGGGCTCACGGGCTGGCCAGCCAGTCCCGTAGACGGCGGCGAGAGCGGCGATCAAAGAAGCCCTGCATCGCGGCGGCCGGCGTGGGCAGTCCCGCCCGGCGCTGCAATGCGGCGAGCACCGCGATCGAGCGGAGCAACAGTGGCCATCGGGGGCCGGGCTTAACGGACGGCACGTCAGCCGGTGGCGAACTGCACCTGCCGGTCGTGCTCAGCGCGGAGCCAGTCCACGGTGAGCCGCGGGTCGTCGAATGGCTGGCCCCGCCCCAGCGCGTCCAGGTAGCTGGAGTCCGCCGCGAGCCGGCGGCGGAACTCGGCGGCGTCCCCGACGTGCCCGTGGCCGGGTATCAGCCGGTGCACGCCCGGCATCGCGGCCAGCCGCTCCAGCCCGGTGCGGTAGTCGCCGATCGGGTCGGCCTCGAGTGTGTCCAGCAGCGGGATCTCGATATCGGAGCACATGTCGCCGGCCACCAGCGTGCCGGTGCCGGGGAGGAAGACGGCGCCATGGCCCGGCGCGTGGGCATCATGGATGATCACCAGCGCGGTCGGCCCGTCCCAGGGTATGGCGTCGGCTCCGGGGGCCAGGGGGATCAGGCGGCCGACCAGTTCGAGGTCATGGCCTGGAGCGGCTTCCTCCGCGCCGCTGAGGATAGCGGCCCGGTCGTCCTGCGCGGCCGCCACGGCTCGCGGCGCGGCGTACCTCGGCACGTCTCCGAGTTCCCGGCACCACAGGACATGATCCCAGTGCGGATGGGTGGCCCAGGCGGCCCGCGGCCGCAGCCCGCGATCGGCCAGCTCGGAAGCGAGCGCGGCCAGCTCCGCAACGGTCACCGCGGGATCGATGACCAGGCAGCCGCCGTCCGGCCCGGCGACTACGGTCGTCGTGGTCGTGTAGAGCTCGGCGGTGGCGACCAGCACTCCGGCCGCGACTTCCGTCAGGCGTTCCACGCCAGGTCCTGACCGGGCACCTCGATGCCCTTCTCGGGGGAAACCCGGCCCGCCGGCCACCGCCGTGAGGCCGCGATAACTGCCGCCCGTCGGCGGCGTCCCCAGCCTAAGCCAGCGCGGCATCCTGACTGGCGGATTCCGCTCGCGTCCTGATGCCCTGGCGCCCGGGACCTTCGGCCCCTCACACCAGGAGTGGCCCGCGCCTACGCTCGGGCATGGTCCGCCGCCGCGATGACGCGGTTCTTACGGGGAGGTCCGGATGTGAGCTGGATGAGGAGTCGGTATGCGGGCGTGGCCGCCCTGGCTGGTGCGATGGCTGCCTATGTGCTCGCGGGCAGGCCCCGGCAGCTCCGGTGGGGCGCCACCAGCGACGAATCCGGCGAGCCGCTTCCCGGCGATGACCTCATCGCGAACGCTGACTTCGCTGCTACCCGCGCCATCACCATCCGGGCCCCGGCCGGCCAGGTGTGGCCGTGGATCGTGCAGATCGGGCAGGGGCGGGGCGGTTTCTACAGTTACGACTTCCTGGAGAATCTGGCCGGCTGCGATGTCCGCAGCGCGGGTCGCATCGTGCCGCAGTGGCAGGACCTCAAGGTCGGCGACGAGGTCAGCCTCGCGCCGCAGGTCGCCCTCCTGGTGGCCGCTGTCGAGCCAGGCCGGTCACTGGTGCTGCGCGGCGGGGTGCCGATGGGGAACACCCCGCCCCCCTACGACTTCACCTGGGCCTTCGTGCTCACCGGCGAGCCGGGCGGGACGTCGCGGCTGCTCGTGCGGGAAAGATACGGGTACACGCGGCCATGGGCCCGGCTGCTCGTCGAGCCCGTCGAAGTGGTCAGCTTCGTGATGACTCGCAAGATGCTCCGCGGGATCAGGGACCGGGCCGAGGACGAGGCACGCTAGGCCAGGCTCGGGCAGGCTCGGAAAACCTGTGGCGGATGACCGCGCGGATCGTCAATGCTCATGGCATGTCTGATGCGGATCAGCCCGCCCGGCAGTTCGGATGGCGGGACATGTTCATCGGTCCCGACGACGACCCGCGGGCCGTCGTCGGGACGTTCGAGGGCGAGCGCGCCACGCTCGCGGGGTACTTGCGCGACCAGCGCCTGACGCTGGAGCTGAAGTGCTCCGGGCTCGACGCCGCCGGCCTGGCCCGTCGCTCGGTGCCGCCGTCCGACATGTCGCTGCTCGGGCTGGTGCGCCATCTGGCCGGGGTGGAGCAGTACTGGTTCCGGCAGGTGATGGCCGGGCAGGACGCGCCGCGGCACTACCGCGCGGGCGATGACCCCCACGGGGACTTCAACGGCGCGGTGCCCGACCCCGACGTGGTCGCGCACGCGTGGCAGACCTGGCGCGGCGAGGTGGAGTTCGCGGAGCGGTTCGCGGCGCAGGCGCCCGATCTCGGCGTCACCGGCACTGGCCACGACGGGCCGATCTCGCTCCGCGAGGTGCTGGTGCACATGATCGAGGAATACGCCCGGCACAACGGCCACGCCGACTTCCTGCGCGAGCGGATCGACGGGCGAGTGGGCCAGTAGAGAGTGGGTCAGTAGACGGCGCGCGGCAGCGGCAGGACACAGCGGCGAAGGTCCCGGGGCTTCGGGCCGAACTCCTCTGGCCTGGCCGGGCAGGCACGGAAAGTCTGGTTGCCGGGTCAGCTGACACTGGCCTGAGCGGCCGGCCATACGGCATCCATGCCGAGCGAGACCTGGGCTCGCATCGGAAGGGTCCGTATGGCCGGCCGCCCGCCGGCCGCCGCGCCGGATGTACCCGTCACCGCGGCAGGCGAAGGGAGGCGGCGATCGTGAGAGGCCAGGGCTCAGCCGAGCCGGATCGGGCGCACGGATTGCGGGTGCCGAGGGTGCCGAGGATGCCGAGGATGCCGAGTGTGCTGGTCTCGGCGGCCTCCATGCACGGGGCAACGGCCGAGATCGCGCAGGCGATCGGGCAGGAACTCGCCGCGCAGGGCCTGACCGTGACGGTGACCCCGCCCGGGGAGGTCCACGCGATCGATGACTATGACGCGGTCATTATCGGCAGCGCGGTCTATACGGGTCACTGGCTCGACCCGGCGAAAGACCTCGTGAGCCGCCTGGGTGATGCCGTGGCGGGCGTCCCAGTGTGGCTGTTCTCCAGCGGCCCGGTCGGCAACCCGGCCGGCAAGCTCGCCCGGGCCATGGGAAAAGACCCCGTGGACCTCGCCGCTATGCGCGCGGCCACCCGCGCACGTGACCACCGGATGTTCGCCGGCAAGCTCGACCGGAAGCACCTGAGCCCGCCCCAGCGGGCCGCGCTCCTGTTCTTCCCCGGCATGAATGGTGACTTCCGCGACTGGGTCGAGATCAGGCAGTGGGCCGATAGCATCGCGCGGCAACTCGCGCTCACCGGTTCCCCCTCAGTAGCGGGAGGCGGCACAGGCTGAAGCGGTTGTTGGCTGGAGGTGCGACGTGGCAAGGATTGAAGGCGAGATCCTGATCGACCGGCCCGTGGAGGCAGTGTTCGATTTCGTAGCTGACCAGCGAAATGAGCCGCTCTATAACCCGCGGATGGTGCGGGTCGCGAAGGTTAGCGACGGCCCGGTCGGAAAGGGAACAGTCTTCCGGTCGGCGGCGAGGTCCATGGGGCGCACGGCCGAGATGCGGATCGAGATGATCGGCTACGACAAGCCTGGACTGCTGGTCTCTGCCAGCACGATGCCGGAGGCGGATATAACCGGGAGGCTGACGTTCGAGCCAGCGCCTGCCGGGACGCGGATGCGATGGTCGTGGCAGGTGCGGCCCAAGGGAGCCTTCTGGCTGCTGACTCCGCTGATCGCCTGGATGGGCAGCCGCCAGGAGCGGACGATCTGGACCAGCATGAAGCGATACCTGGAGACGCGGCAGCCCGGCCGTAACTAGACGCGACGACCAGGGAGCCTGCGACAGCGCTCCCCTTCAGCGCCTGCGCGAGCTCGCGTACTAGTGGCGCAGCTGGTCTTGGGCAGTTATTTCGGCGACTGCGTAGCAGCTCCGCTGCCCTGCACCATGCCGCGCGTCACCTCGCGTTTAGCCTTGATTCATGTTCGGTACGCGTCGCGGCGGTGTGCGACGTCCACCACCGTGACGACGCGGGCCTTGTCGTCGACCCGGTAGATGATCCTATAGGTGCCACGGCGTGCGCTGAACCGGTCGTCCAGGGGCGGCAGGAGGCGCTTGCCGACGCGGTAGGGCTGCAGTAGCAGGGGGCCGGTGATGAACTCGTAGGCCGCAGCGGCCACGGCTTCGGGAAGAGTCTCCCCGAGCGCTCGGCGTACCGTCGGCGTAGTCTGGAGAGCGTACGGCTTGTCTGCTGGCGACTCTGTCACTGGTCGGCAGAGCGCCGCCGAATGACCTCGGCGAGTTCTTCAGCTGAGACGGATTCGCCTCGGGCCAGTTCGGCATCAGATGAAGCAAGCCGCCCCATGGTGTCGGCGTCCCGCAGGATGGCCAGAGTTTCCTCCAGCTGCTCCAGGTCCTCGAGAGCAACGAGGACTGCTGATGGGCGTCCGTGAACTGTGACGGTCACTCGCTCGTGGTGGTCATGCACGCGGCCGACGAGTTCGGACAGATGCGACTTGACCTCTCCTAGCGGCAGTACACTCATGGTCAAAAGTATGACCAAAAATCGGCAACAGGTCAAACGTGCCGTTGAGTGTGGAGCGCGCCTGGCAGGACTCGAACCTGCGACCGGCTGCTTAGAAGATCGTCGACTGGCTGTCCCTGACCTGGTCCGTTGCAGGTCAGAGCCGACGTGGCGTGCCCGTGAGCGACCGTGATTCACCGCTGATCACCGTCCGACCGGGCACGCAACGGGCACGGCGCGTGGTGCTAGAGCAACCCAGCAGGGGGAGCCGACGGATGCGTACCCAGTCGTCGGTCAGGACGACGACGGCGCCGCTTTGCAGGTCTTCAGATACAGCCGGAAGGTTGGCCAGGATGATACTGCCTGGTCGGCCGCGCGGCGACCGACCAGTCTCCTGATCAGCAAGACTGACGGCAGCTTGGCGCCGCTTCGTGCTAACAGCGTCCCGAAGTCTGTGTCGGCGGACACGACGACCCGTTGCTCGGCCTCGGCTCGGTCCATCACGGCCTGATCTGTCGCACCCTGCAAGCCGATGTCGCGGACGTGGCTGGCGTCGTGACCTGCTACTCGCAACAGGTCGGCAAGGATCGGCGACAGGTTCTCGTCGACGAGGAATCTCACGCCGTATGCCGTAGCGGTAGCTCCCGCTCGCGCACCGCCTCGGCCGCGTAGAGCAGAGCCTCGTGGATGTCTTCAGGAGTAAGGTCCGGGAGTTCCGCGACGATCTCGTCTGCGGACATGCCATCCGCGAGCATCGCGATCACCGTCGCCACCGGGATGCGCAGGTTCCTGATGCGCGGCAGCCCGCCGATCACGTCGGGATCAGTGCTGATCCGCTCGTATGCCATGTCCCGATGCTAGCCGAAGCGGCTGATCTAGTTCGGGAACGACGACCAGCGTCCACGAGGCGTTGGCGCCCAGGAGTGTTGAGGGCTCCGCGCTGACAAGGCGACAGGCTATGGATCTGGCCAGGCGGATAACACGAGCCTTGAGCGAGTGGCAACCGGATTCGTGACGGGCACGGATCTGTAAGCAAGCATCGTAAAGATCACCTGCCAGTAGCTGAAGTGCCATCTGACCTGGGAGTTTTGGCGCGCCTGGCAGGACTCGAACCTGCGACCGGCTGCTTAGAAGGCAGCTGCTCTATCCAGCTGAGCTACAGGCGCCCGGAGCATATTGTGCATGACCTAGGTCACATGCCGGAAACAAGAAGCACTCGGGCTGGTCGCTAACCGGCTGGTGGTGACGCCCCTTGGTGCCCCTCGGCGGGTGCGCCGCCTGGGCTCGAGTCCAGGTTGAGCAGGGATTCTAGGCCAGGCGGGTACTAGCTCAGGCCCGCCGGGAGGTCTACGCCATAACTGCGAACGATTCTCTTACGTCGGGCAACGCTAGCTCGGCGCGAGAAAGTCCAGCTAAATGCGGGACGCGCCCAACGTCACCCCGCATCAACTGCCCGCCCAGATCGTTGCCGGCTCAGCGGCAGCCGGGGCGATCAGCGACGATGATGTCGGGGATAACTCCCGACCCGATCGACCTAGGAGGACAGCCAGCGGTGCAGATCTACATCAGTGCTGACATGGAGGGCATCACGGGCCTGGTCGACGCGCTGGACGTTCAGCCTGGCGGGAGCGACTACGAGCGCGGCCGGGTCATGATGACCGAGGACGTGAACGCGGCCGTGCGCGGCGCGCTGGCGGCGGGGGCCACCCGGGTCCTGGTGAATGACGCCCACGGCCCGATGCGCAACCTGCTGCCTGACCTTCTGCACCCGGCGGCGCACCTGGTGCGTGGCCGGCCCAAGGCGATGGGGATGCTGGAGGGCCTGGACGGCAGCTTCGACGCCGCCATCTGCGTCGGCTATCACGCTCGCGCGGGCGCCCTCGGGGTGATGAGCCACAGCTTCATGGGCCACGAGATCGAGGACATGTGGCTGGATGAGTACGCGGTAGGCGAGATCGGCCTGGTGCACGCGACGGCCGCGGCGCTGGGCGTGCAGGTCGTCCTGCTGACTGGTGACGACGCGGCCTGCGCCGAGATCGCGGACTGGGATCCGGGCGTAACGACGGTCGCGGTGAAGCGGGCCCGCGACCGGTTCGCCGCCGAGTTGCGGCCGGTGCCGGAGGCGCGCAAGGCGATCGAGGCGGCGGCTAGCGCCGCGCTGCAGGCGGCCAGCGGTCAGGGGGCCAGCCCGGACCTGCTCATCCGCGCCTCGGCCGGCGCAGCCCCGGCCGTCGGCCCAGCCACTGTCGGCCCAGCCACTGTCGGCCCTGGCTCCGCCGGCCCGGCCGCCTCGGCCGCCCCGGCCGGCCGGGCCGCCCCGGCCGGCCGGGTGCTGAGCGACCAGCCGACCCTGGCCGTGCGCTGGCAGTCGGCGTCGGTGGCCTCGCTGCTGCTCGGCATCCCCGGTGTCACCCTGCGCGACAGCCGGACGGTCGAGGCGAGCGGGACGGTGCCTGACCTGTTCCGGCTTTTCGGGGTCTTCATGCGGGTCGCGGCGGCCCTCACCAGCCAGCCGCCATACTGCTGACGATGAGGCGCACGACGACGAGCAAGAGCGGGAGGCCCGGCTGGCCGCTGGCCGCCGGGATCATCGCGGGGGTAATGGCCGACGCGCTGGCCGGCGACCCGCGGCGCGGGCATCCCGTGGCCCTGTTCGGCCGCGCCGCCCAGGCCATCGAGGACCGGCTCTACGCTGACAGCACGCTGCGCGGGGCCGGGTACACGGCGGCCTGCGTGGCGCTGGCGGCGTCGCCGGCCCTGGCCGCTGGCCGCCTCACCCGCGGCCGGCCGTGGCTCGCGCTCGCCGCGACGGCGGGGGCGACCTGGGCGGTGACGGGAGCGCGTTCGCTCGCCGGGGAGGCCGAGCGGATCGGCCAGGCCCTGACCGGCGGCGACCTGGCGGCCGCCCGCGCCGCGCTGCCCAGCCTGTGCGGGCGCGACCCGCAGCACCTGGATGACAAGGAGATCACCCGGGCGGTGATCGAGTCGGTGGCCGAGAACAGCGGGGATGCGATCGTGGCGCCGCTGGTGTGGGGCTCGGCGGCCGGGCTCCCCGGCCTGACCGTGTACCGGGCGGTCAACACCCTGGACGCGATGGTCGGGTACCGCTCGCCGCGGCTGGCGCGGTTCGGCTCGGCGTCGGCGCGGCTGGACGACGTCGCGAACTGGGTCCCGGCCCGGCTGACGGCGCTGCTCACCGCGGCGTGCGCGCCGCTGGTCGGCGGGCATCCCGGCCGCGCGTGGCGAACGGCCCGCGCCTACGGATCGCAGCACCCGAGCCCCAACGCCGGCTGGTGCGAGGCCGCCTTCGCCGGAGCGCTCGGCCTGCGCCTGGGCGGCTCCAATTCCTACGGGGGAGTGGCCGAGCGGCGCCCCGAGCTCGGCGACGGGCGCGTGCCCGAGGTCGCCGACATCGCCCGCGCCGTCCGGTTGTGCCGGGCCGTCACGGTCGCCGCGACCTTGGTCGCCGCCGGGACGGCAGCCGCGCTGACCGGCCTGGCCGGCTCCCGGCCAGCCCCATGAAGGGCGCGCTGCTGGTCGCGGGGACCACCTCGGACGCCGGGAAGAGCGTGCTCACCGCTGGCCTGTGCCGCTGGCTGCGCCGCCAGGGCGTCAGCGTGGCGCCGTTCAAGGCCCAGAACATGTCACTCAACTCGTTCGTGACCCAGGACGGCGCCGAGATCGGCCGGGCCCAGGCCATGCAGGCGGCCGCCGCCGGCATCGAGCCGGACGCGCGGATGAACCCCGTCCTCCTCAAGCCCGGCGCCACCGGCAGCCAGGTCGTCCTGCTCGGCCAGCCCGCCGGCGAGGTCGATGCCCTGTCCTACACCTCCCGCAAGGCCCGGCTGCTCGAGGTCGCGCTGGACAGCCTCGCTGGACTGCGCCGCGAGTTCGACGTGGTCGTCTGCGAGGGCGCCGGCAGCCCGGCCGAGATCAACCTGCGCGGCAGCGACATCGCCAACATGGGACTGGCCCGGGCGGCCGGCCTGCCGGTGATCGTGGTGACCGACATTGACCGGGGCGGCTCGTTCGCCGCGCTTTTTGGGACGGTCGCGCTGCTCGAGCCAGCTGACCAGGCGCTGATCGCCGGGTTCGTTATCAATAAGTTCCGCGGCGCCCGCGCCCTGCTGGCTCCCGGCCTGGACATGATCACGGGCCTGACCGGGCGGCCGGTCCTCGGCGTGCTGCCGCATGCGCCCGGCCTGTGGCTGGACGCCGAGGACTCGCTCGCCCTGGACGCCGCGCGGCCGGCGCCTGCCGGGCCGCCGCGGCGCAACCAACCACGGGGCGGGGACGTGCTGCGCGTCAGCGTCGTCCGGTTGCCGCGGATCAGCAACTTCACCGACATCGACGCGCTGGCCGCCGAGCCCGGCGTGCTCGTCCGCCTGGCCGCCAGCCCGGCCGAGCTGGCGGACGCGGACCTGGTCGTGCTGCCGGGGTCGCGGGCCACGGTGGCGGACCTGGGCTGGCTGCGCGAGCGCGGGTTCGCCGAGGTGATCGCGGAGCGGGCTCGCAAAGGTCTGCCCGTGCTGGGCATCTGCGGCGGCTACCAGCAGCTCGCCGAGCAGATCGAGGACGACGTGGAGTCCGGGGCCGGCGCGGTGGCCGGGCTCGGGCTGCTGCCGGTCAGCGTCCGGTTCGCCCCGGCCAAGACGCTGGGCCGGCCCACCGGCACCGCGTACGGCGCGACCGTGACCGGTTACGAGATTCACCACGGGATCGTCACGGTGACCAGCCAGCACGGGGCCAGCCAGCACGGGGCCAGCCAGCACGGGGCCAGCCAGCACGGGGCCAGCCAGCACGGGGCCGAGCCGTTCCTGGACGGCTGCCGCCTGGGGTCGGTCTGGGGCACGAGCTGGCACGGCACGCTGGAGAACGACGCGTTCCGCCGGGCGTTCCTCACCGAGGTGGCCGCGCTGACGGGACGCGACTTCCGGCCGGCGCCGGACACCAATTTCGCGCAGCTCCGCGAGGCACAGCTGGATTTGCTTGGCGACCTGGTCGCCGATCACCTGGACACCGCCGCCGTGACGCGCCTCATCGAGTCCGGCGCGCCGGCCGGCCTCCCCGTCCTGCCGCCCGGCGCCCCGCCTGCCCCGCCCGGCGCCCGCGCGCCCGCGCCCCCCGCCGCGACCGCCCCGGCCCCCTAGCGCCAGGGGATCGAGAGCTCCTCCAGCAGCGCCTTGAGCGCCTGAGCGGCGCGGCGGAACCCCTCGGGACCGCTGAACCCGCCGAAGCGCCCGGACCGGGCCAGGTGCGGCTCCAGCGACACGTACCCCGCGAAGCCCGAGCCGTGCAGCGCCGCCAGCGTCTCGCGCACCTGACCGTCACCCTCGCCGGCCGGGACTACCTCGCCCGTCGCCGCCAACGCGTCCTTGACCTGGAGGTAGACCAGATACGGGCGGAGCAGGCCATAGGCCTCCGTCTGCGGCGCGACCCCGCACTGCACGAAGTTGGCCGCGTCGAAGGTCGCGCGCAGCGCCGGCGACCCGGTGGCGGCGATCAGGTCGGCGCACCGCTCAGGCCGGTCGCCGTAGATCCCCTTCTCGTTCTCGTGGGCCAGGACGAGCCCGTGCTCCTGCGCGATCTGGGTGAGACCGGCCATGCGGTCGATGACCTGCTGACGGTAGCGCGCGGGCGGCTGCCCCGCCGGGACGAAGAAGGAGAAGACGCGCACCAGCGGGGTGCCGAGCGCGCAGGCGATCGCGGCGACACGGCGCAGCCGCTCCAGTTCGGGTTCGAGCGGCGCGCCGACGTCGATCTTGCCGATCGGGGAGCCGATCGCCGAGACGGCCACCCCGGCGCCGTCCAGCGCCTCCCGGACGCGGGCCAGCTGCCCGTCGTCCAGGTCAGCGACGTTGGCCGACCACACGCTGCGCAGCTCGAGATGGGAGATGGACTCGGCCGCGAGCGTCGCGAGCTGCTCGTCCAGGTCGTCCGAGATCTCGTCGGCGAACCCGCTCAGGATGAACGTCATCGCGCCGGGAGGACGACGGTCCGGCCCACGCGGGCCGACTCGTAGACGGCCAGGACCACCTCCAGCGCCGCGCGGCCGTCCGCGGCCGTGACCGACGGCTCGCGCCCTTCGTCGACCGCCGCGAGGAGGTCGGCGATCTGCGCGGCGTGACTCGCGGTGGCCAGCGCCGCCGCGTCGGCCCCGGCGGCGGGCACGGCGGCACCGACGGCGGCCCGCGTCCCGCGCAGGCCGGGGTCGGCGCTCTGCGCGCGGAACGCCTGGTGCACGATCTCGCCGTCCTCGACCACCACCGTCCCGCCGGTCCCGCTGATCTCCAGGCGCTGGGCGAAGCCAGGGAAGACGGCGGTGCTGGCGGCGATCGTCCCGACGGCCCCCGAGGCGAATCGCAGCACGGCCAGCGCGACGTCCTCGGCCTCCATCTCATGAGCCTGCGTCGCGTACATGGCCGTCACCTCGGTGACCGGCCCCATGCTCCAGCGGAGCAGGTCGACGTAGTGGATGCCCTGGTTCATCAGCGAGCCGCCGTCCAGCGCCCAGGTGCCGCGCCAGCCCGCGCTGTCGTAGTAGCCCTGGCTGCGATACCACTTCGTGCTGGCGTCGCCGAGGACCAGGCGGCCGAGAGCCTCGCCGTCGAGCAGCCTGCGCAGCTCGGTCAGCCCGGCGTCAAACCGATGCTGTGAAATCACCGTCATAACGACGCCGGAGGCGCGCACGGCATCGATCAGCCGGTCGGCCGCCTGGAGGGTGACGTCGAGGGGCTTCTCGACCACGAGATGCTTGCCGGCCGCGGCCGCCCGGGTGCCCACCGCCGCGTGCAGGCCGCTCGGCACGCACACCGACACGACGTCGATGTCCTCGCGCGCCAGGAGGGCATCGAGATCGGGCTCGGCCGCGCAGCAGTGGGCCCGGGCGAAGGCCTCGGCGGCTTGCGGCGCGACGTCGGTGGCCGCCACCAGCGCGGCGCCGGGGATCATGGCGACGGCCGCGGCGTGCGTCTGCGCGATCACGCCCGCGCCCACGATCCCGAACCCGTGCCGCCGCGCGCCGTGCACGCCTGGGTCCAACTCGCTCAAGTCGCCTCCTCGGGCTCGGTCATCCACGTATGGAGCAGCTTCAGGTGCTGGGGGAGCGCCACCTCCGGCGGCTCGATCTCCGGGTGCCAGCGCTTCTCCCACTCGACCGAGATCCAGCCCGCGTAGCCGCCGGCGGTGAGCGCCTCCAGCATCTCCCGCACGGGCACCTCGCCCTCGCCGAGCAGGACAAGCTGCCAGCCGTCCGCGCGCCCGGGGGCGTGCCGGGCATCCTTGACCTGCGCGAGCAGGATCCGCGATCCGAGGTTCGCGTAAATCTCGGTGGGCCGCTCGCCCATCCGGTGCGGGTGATGGCTGTCCCACACCGCGCCTACCCACGGGGAGTCGACCAGCGCCAGGAGCTCGGCGACCACGCGGGAGGCCGAGAAGGAGTCGTGGGTCTCGACGCCGATAGCGACGCCCAGCCGCTCGGCGAGCGGGACGGCCGCCGCCAGGACCCGCGCGGCTGCCTCTAGCCGCGCCCGGCGTGCAGGTCCGTCCTCGGGGAGCGCGCCGCCGAAGACGCGAACGAGCGGGGACTCACAGTCGCTGGCCAGCTGCAGGAACTGGCGCAGCTCCGGGCCGGGCTCGTCGTGGGTGAGGCGGATCGAGCTGTCGACGGCCACGATGGGCAGGCCCGCCGCGGCGGCCGTCCGTTTCACCGTGGCACGGGCCGCGGCGGGCATCGCAGGGTCGATCAGCTCGCCGTCGACGAGCCGGAGCTCGACGCCGCCGTAACCCCACGAGCGCCCGAGCGCGATGGCCTGGGCGAGGGTGGCGTGGGGGAACGCCAGGGTGCTGAAGGCGATGCGCCGCGCGCTCATGCGGAAGATACTCCCGGTTACGTCGCTGAGCTGCCTGATGAGGTGGAAAGGCCCGCCCCCGAGGGGGGTGTCGGGGGCGGGCCCGCTGATCGCCCCGGCGGGTTAGGCCCGAGGACGCAGGTGCAGAACGACCACCTCATCGGTGCCAGAGCCCGGGCCGTTGTTGGTGCCCGAGGGCTGCCCGGTCTCATAGGGGTTCTGCTGGGTTGGCCAGCCGACGAAGTGCTGCGAGTCGTACTCGAACCACTCCGACGCTGTCTCGACCGGGATCACCGGCAGGTTAGCGGCCACGAAATTCTCGATGGGCGCGAGGGCCGCGGTCTGCTGGGCCACCGTGGAGGCACCGGCCAGGTTGGCGAGCGCCGCGTCCATCGCGGGGCTCTTCAGCCGCTCGTAGTCGCCCGTCGCGGAGTTGCCGGTGGCGAGCGAGCTGTCCAGCCAGCCGTCGTACATGTTGTACGGCGTGATCCCGCCATTTGACCAGTGCTCGGTCATCTGGAAGTCGCCGTCGGCGACATCGGTGTTCCACGCCGTCACGGCCAGTCCCTGGAACGTGGCGTCGATGCCGGCCGCCTTCAGTTCCTGCGCGGCGATCGAGTCGACCTCGGCCATGTCCGTGTAGGCCGAGGGGCTGATGATGGTGAGCGAGACGGTCTTTCCGCCCTTCTGCCAGTAACCGTTGCTGCCCATGGTGAAGCCTGCCGCCTTCATGACGGACTTGGCGGCCGCCACGTTGCTCGTCGGCGAGACGGTCAGGTTCGCCACCGGCCCGCTCCACGCGGCGAAGGTGGGCAGGGTCAGGCCGGTCGCGTTGAGGACGGGGTTCTCCAGGCCGGCCTCGCCCTCCGAGCCGAGCAGCGTGCGGTTCACCGCCAGGCTGATCGCCTTGCGGACCGCCAGCTGGTTGGTCGGCCACTTCGTCAGGTTCGGCTCCAGGCTCTCGTCACCGCCGGCCGCCTCCCAGAAATGGTGGTAGGCGGGCGACTTGGCGACGAAGTCCTTCTGCAGGCCCGGGATGAAGTTCCCGGTCCAGTCGATCTGCCCGGAGAACAGGGCGCTGAGCGCGCCGGTGTTCGAGGTGTAGACGGGGAAGTAGACCTTCTGGACCTTGGCCAGCGAGGACTGCCAGTAGTAGGGGTTCTTCTTGAGGGTGAAGCCCTGCGGCGTGAACGTGCTGAGCATGTACGGACCGGTCCCGACGGGGGTCGCGTCCGCGTAGGTCGCCGGGTTCCCGGCGCTGTTCCACACCGACTTCGGGACGATCCCGACGCCGGCGATGTTCTGCAGGTTGGTGTACTCGGGCGTCGGGAAGGTGAGCGTGACGTTGTTACCTGAGACGGCCACGTTGGAGATCTGGAGGCCGCCGAGGTTGATCGCCGCGTTCGACTTCATGAGGTTGTAGGTGAAGGCGACATCGGCCGGGGTCATCGGCGAGCCGTTGTTCCACTTCACGCCCTGGCGGATCGCGAAGGTGATCTGCTTGCCGCCATTCGACCAGGTGTAGGACGTCGCCAGCCACGGGTAGTACTTCGGCGGCGAGGCCAGGTCGAACTGGATCAGTGGCTCGTAGATGAGCCCTGTTGCTCCCATGCCGTAGGCGGCCTGGGTGGGGACGTACGGGTTGAAGGCCTGCGTGATCGTGCTCTCCGGCGAGCTCTCCATGACGAGAGTCTGGGAGGCGTTGCCGCTGGACGAGCCGCTCGAAGAGCTCGTGCTCGTCGACGACGAGCAGGCACCGAGCCCGACCGCGAGAATGCCGGCCGACGCAACGGTCAAGAGTCTTCTGTGACTTCTCAATCTCCTCATGTGTTTCGTCTTTCCTGTCGTGATAGTCGGGAGCCGACAGTGCCTGCGGGGGTGGGCTAGCTCCTCATGTCCCCACCCCCCCGTGGTCCGGCAGGGACGGCGTCCCGGCGAGAACCTCAGGTGCAGCGATCTCCAGGCGCCAGCAGGCGGCCGCTCGCGTGGGGGAGACGCGCCGCAGGGCGGGGCCTTCCTGGCGGCAGCGGTCCTCGGCGAGCGGGCACCTCGGGCTAAACGGGCAGCCGGCGGCGGCGGCCTGGCTGGCGCCCTCGGGCGGGCGGGCGGCGCGCTTGGCGCCGGCCCGCAGCGTGCTGCCTAGATTGTCGGGATCGGGCGCCGAGGCGACCAGCAGCTGGGTGTAGGGGTGCGCCGGGTGCTGCGTCAGCTCCTCAGCCGGGCCGCGCTCGACGATCTGCCCGGCGTACATGACGAGCACCTCGTCGGCGAAGTAACGCGCCGAGGCGATGTCGTGGGTGATGTACAGCAGGGCGAGCTGGAAGTCCCGGCGCAGGTCGTCGAGCAGGCCCAGCATCTCCAGCCGGATCGAGACGTCCAGCATGGACACCGGCTCGTCGGCGAGCAGCACGCTCGGCCGGGCGGCGAGCGCGCGCGCGAACGAGACCCGCTGGCGCTGGCCGCCGGACAGCTCGTAGGGGTACTTGGGCAGGAACTGCTCGGCCGGGGTGAGTCGGACCTGCTTGAGCAGCGCCGCGATCTCCTGCTTGCCCGGCCGTCCCGCTCGGCCCTGGCCGTTGCCCTTGCTGCCGGCCTGGTGCAGCCGCAGGGGGCGCTCCAGGTGGTAGCTCACGGTGTGCACCGGGTTCAGCGACGAGAACGGGTCCTGGAAGACGAGCTGGACCTCGCTCTTGTAGCGCCGGAAGGCCCGGTGGGTCGAGATGTCGATGGGCGCGCCGTCGAGCATGATCGAGCCGGAGGTGAGCGGCTCCTGGCCGGCCAGCAGCCGGGCGACCGTCGACTTTCCCGAGCCGCTCTCGCCGACGAGGGCGACCACGGCGCCGCGGTAGAGGCCGAAGGAGACCTGGCGCACCGCGCGCAGGGTATTACCGCGGGTGAGCCGGAAGTCCTTGCTGATGGAGACGGCCTCCATGGCCAGCGGCCCGCGTCCGGCCGCCGCCGACGCGACGTTGGGGCCGGGGCCGGGGCTTTGTGGCTGCTCGCCGGGGTCGGCGATGCTCATGGCGTCAGCTCCTCATGGCTCGGCTCGCTCTCGGCGGAGGCGGACGCCATCAGCGCGGATGCGTCGTCGCCCGTGGTGTCGGCGTGACCGGTGGTGGCGGTGTGGCCCGCGGGTGCCGGCGTTCCCGGCAGGACGAAGGGGCAGGCGGTCACGTGCCCGGGGTCCGGGGACGTGGCGACCCGTGCCAGGCTCATGTCAATGCGCGTGCAGTCGTCCGTGCCGTACGCGCAGCGCGGCAGGAAGGCGCAGCCGGGGGACGGCGTGCGCAGGTCCGGCGGCGAGCCCGGGATCCCGGCCAGCTCGCGGCGGGGACCGCGCAGCGAGGGGAACGAGTTGAGCAGGCCCTTGGTGTACGGGTGCGCCGACTCGTGCTGGATCTCGCTGGCGGTGCCGATCTCCAGGAGCTGCCCGGCGTACATCACCGCGATCCGGTCCGCGAGCTCCAGGAGCAGGGACAGGTCGTGAGTGATGAACAGGATCGCGAAGTTGAGGGTCTCCTTCAGCTCCACGATCTGGGCGAGGATGTCGCGCTGGACCACCACGTCGAGCGCGGTGGTGGGCTCGTCCATGATGACGATCTCCGGGTCGGTGGCCAGCGCCATGGCGATCATGACGCGCTGGCGCATGCCGCCGGAGAGCTGGTGCGGATAACTGCGCAGCCGCGCGCGCGGGATGCCGACGAGGTCGAGCAGCGAGGCGGCCTTCTCGCGTGCCTCCTCCCGGGAGATCCGCAGGTGCGCATGGATGACATCGAGCAGCTGGTCGCCGACGTTGAGCACCGGATTGAGCGCGTTCATCGCGCTCTGGAAGACGATGGCGATCTCCCGCCAGCGCAAGCGCTTGAGCTGGTCGGCGCGCAGCTGCATGATCTCCGCGGGCGTGCCCATGCGCTGGCCCTGATAGCGAACGCTGCCGCTGGTGATGAGCGCGGGGGCGCGGAGCAGCCGGCAGGCGCCGTAGGCGAGGGTGGACTTGCCCGAGCCGCTCTCGCCGGCCAGGCCGACGACCTCGCCGGCGTGCAGGTCGAGGTTGACCTGGTCCACGGCCCGCACGTCGCCGCCGCTGGTGCGGTAGACGACCGAGAAGTCGCGGATCGCGAGCACGGGCTCCATGGCAGAGCGCCCGGAGTTCAGGACGCCGTCGCGGGAGACGGGACCGTTACCGGATAGTCGGTCGCCGCCGCCCGGTCGCGGGGCGCGGTTGCCGCGCGCGGCGCTCATCGCTCGCCGCCCGGCTGCGCGATCCCGGCCTGCGGGCCGCTCGCGCCGCGCTCCTCCAGCAGCGACCGGCGGGAGAACGAGTGCAGGAACCCGGCGAGCGCGCCGCGCGGCGCCGCCGCCTGCAGGACAGGGGTCGGGTCGGCGGGGTGCAGCCGGCGCCCGCCGATCTTGGCGACCTTGCTCGCGTCGCGCAGCCGCGGGTTGCCGAGCTCGTCCATGCCGGTGTTCAGCAGCACCAGCGCCGTGCCGATCAGCGCCACCGCCAGGCCCGGCGGCGCGAACCACCACCAGGCTCCGAGCTGCAGGGCCTGCTGGCTCTGGGCCCAGTAGAGCATGGTGCCCAGGCTCCAGCTGTTCAGGTCGGCCAGGCCGATGAAGGCGAGGGCGACCGAGGCTCCGATCGCGTACAGCACCGTGTTCACGAAGCTGGCCGCGATCAGGCTGACCTCGTTCGGGATGATCTCGAAGGTGATGATCCGCCAGGTTCGCTCGCCGGTCTCGCGGGAGGCGGCGATGAAGTCGCGGTTGCGGATGGCCAGGGTCTGCGCGCGGATGACCCGCGCTCCCCAGGGCCAGCCGAGCACGCTGAGCACGATGATGGTCGCCGTCTGCCCCTTCTGCGGCAGGTAGCCCAGCAGCAGGATGAGCAGGGGGAGCGCGGGGATCACGAGGAACACGTTGGAGGCCAGCGACAGCACGTCATCCCAGAAGCCCCCCAGGAAGGCGGCCGATACTCCGACGATGACCGACAGTGCCGTGGCCACGGCCCCGACGATGACCGCCAGCTCGAGGGTCAGCCGGATCCCGACCAGCAGCTGGGACAGGACGTCCTGGCCGCTCTGCGTGGTCCCCAGCAGGTGCGCCGCGTTGGGCGCCAGCAGGGACAGGCCCGGCGACGGGTTCTGGTACGAGGGGTCGTAGGGGGTGACCTGCGGCCCGATGATGGCGGCGAGGACAAAGACGCCGAGCAGGACGGTGCCGGCCTTGGCCTTCGTCGGCAGGCGGCGCCAGCGGCCGATGTCCTTGGGCGTTTCTGTGAGCGCGGCCGGGTCGGCGCTGACCGGCAGGGTAACGGTCATCTGGCTGCCTCTCGTGTGCGCGCCCGGGGATCGACGAAGACGATGACGAGGTCGACGATCAGGTTGGCGAGCAGGACGGTGAAGGTGATCACGAGGAAGATCGCTTGCATCAGCGGGAAGTCATTCGAGGTGACCGCGTTGAGCAGCAGCAGGCCGATGCCCGGGTAGGAGAAGACGATCTCCATGACGATGGCCCCGGAGACCACGAAGCCGAGCGCCAGGCCGAATCCCTGCAACTGCGGCAGCAGCGCGTTGCGTGCCGCGTAGGTGAACACGACCCGGTGGTTGGGCAGGCCCTTGGCCTGCCCGGCGAGCACGTAGTCCTCGCCGATCGTCGTGATCATCACGTTGCGCATCTGGAGCATCCAGCCCGCGACCGACGTGATGACGATCGTGAAGGCCGGCAGCAGCGAGTGGTAGATGGCGCTGCCGATGAACGCCCAGTGCCAGCCCGGGACCAGGCCGCCCGCGTACCCCTGCCCGAGCGGGAAGATGTGCAGGCTGATGGCGAGCACCTCGAGCAGGATCAGGGCCAGGAAGAAGTAGGGGATCGCCTGGAAGAACATCAGGCCCGGCAGCACCCGGTCCAGCCAGCCGCCGTGCCGCCACCCCGCGACGATGCCGAGCCCGGTGCCCAGCACGAAGGCGATGATCGTCGCGGACCCCACCAGGGTGAGGGTCCAGGGGATCGTCTCGAAGAGCAGGGTGGAGACCCGGGCCGGGTACTCGGTCACGTCGGTACCGAAGTTGAAGTGGAAGACATCGTCGAGATAGGACCAGTACTGATGCCAGATCGAGCCGGGATGGCCGACGCCGAGCATCGCCTCGAGTGCCTTATAGGCCGAGGGCTGCAGGTTAGGAAACTTGGACATAATGTCCTGGACCGCGTTTCCCGGCATCGCGCGCGGGATGAAGAAGTTGGCGGTGAGTGCCACCCAGGCTGCTACGAGGTAGAAGACCAGGCGGCGGATGATAAAGGGCATCGCCAGCTCCTAGCGAGGTGTGGCGGGAAGCACGGGGGCGGGAAGCCCGGGGGCGGGGCGCGCGCGGCCGTTACCCCGCCTCGCGGCGGGCGAGCCGGGCGCGGCGGGCGAGCCGGGCGCGGCGGGTGCCGGGCGGACGGAGGCGAGCGGTTTCACGGGCTGGCGCGTCTGCGTGCCGGGCGGGCAGCCGCAGCTTGAGCGCAGCACGAGCTCTGTCTGCAGCAGTTCCACCCGCGGGTGCAGGGAAGGGCGGGCGATGCGGTCCAGGAGGCGGGCGCAGGCCCGCTCCCCGAGCAGGCCCATCGGCTGGTGGACCGTGGTGAGCGGGGGGTGCGAGAGGCTTCCCGGGTAAATGTCGTCGAAGCCGACGACGGCCACATCCTCGGGGACCCGCACGCCGGCCCGGGTGAACGCCTGGAGCACGCCGATCGCCATCTGGTCGTTCGCGCACACGAGGGCGTCCGGAAGCGCCTCGCCGTACTCCGCGAGCAGCTTCGCCCCGGCCTCCTCGCCGCTCTGGACGCTGAACCCCCCGATATAGGAGCCGGCGAGCTGGCAGTGCGGATGAGCGGCCAGGACCTCCTCGAAGGCGAGACGCCGCTGCCGGGCGTCGGATACGCCCGGCGGCCCGTCGAGGTAAAACAGCCGTTGCCTGTCGTGATCGCAGATGAGGTGGGTCACGAGCGCGGCCGAGCCGGACCGGTTGTCGGATGTCACCACGTCGGCGGCCCGCTCGCCGGGGTCTCCGGCGATGACCACCACGGGAACTCGCTGGCCCAGGCGGGCTAGGAGCGGGGAGTCGATGATGCCCTCGGCGATGAGCAGCCCGTCTACCTTTCCCAGCAATGACTGCAGCCGGGGATAGGCCCCCTCCTGCTCGGCCTGGAGAAAGGTGATGAGCAGCGACCAGCTCGTGCAGTCGCGGATCCGCGCCTCGACGCCGCGCAGGATCTCGTCGTAGAACAGCAGGTTCATGTTCTCGATGTCGTACTGCTTGGCCCGGCGCTCCACGCAGACGAGGCCGATCACGTCCTTGCGGCGGCGCGACAGGCTCTGCGCGGCTCCATCGGGGACGTAGCCGAGCTCCTCGATGACCTGCCTGACGCGTGTCCGGGTGCTGTCGCGGACCCGGTCCTGGCCGTGCACCACCCGCGAGACCGTGGCCGTGGAGACGCCGGCCAGGCGTGCGACGTCGTAGAGGGTCACGACGTTTCCGGTGATACGCGCCATTGCGTCAGTCCAGGTGAGGGGGGTCCCAGAGCCGTTATATTCGGTACATCTAAGCGGTTACATCAACGATCTAAGCGCTTACACTAAATGTCACCGCGAAGGCCGTCAATGCTTCTCGGCTGATGACACCAGATCGCGACATTGCGCCAAGGAGGAGTTGATGACGACGACCGGGTCCACCGCTAGCGGTGCCCTGTCCTTCCCGCCGGGCTTCGCATGGGGAGCTGCGACGGCGGCCTACCAGATCGAGGGTGCGGTGCACGAGGACGGCCGAGGCGTGTCCGTCTGGGACACCTTCAGCCACACGCCGGGCAAGATTGTCGCCGGTGACACCGGTGACATCGCCTGCGACTCCTACCACCGGTACCGGGAGGACGTCGAGCTGATGGCGGCCCTCGGCCTGAACACCTACCGGTTCTCGATCTCCTGGCCGCGCGTCCAGCCGGGCGGCCGGGGAACGGTGAACCAGAAGGGCATCGACTACTACCGGGCGCTGCTCGACGAGCTTGGCGACCGCGGCATCGCCGCCGCCGTCACGCTTTATCACTGGGACCTGCCGCAGGAGCTCCAGGACGAGGGCGGCTGGGCGGTACGCAGCACCGCGGAGCGCTTCGCCGAGTTCGCCGCGCTAGCCGGCGAGGCGCTCGGGGACCGGGTCGCTCGCTGGATCACGCTGAACGAGCCGCAGGTGGTGGCCAGCCACGGCTATCGCAGCGGGGTGCACGCCCCGGGGCTGCGCGACGACGCCGCGGCCGCGGCCGCCACCCATCACCTGCTGCTCGGTCACGGGCTGGCTACGCAGGCCCTGCGCGGCGTCGTCCCGGCCGGCACCCCGATCGGGATCAGCCTTGACCTCCGTCCGGTCAAGGCGATCGGGGAGAGCCGGTCGGCCAGCGTCGAGGAGGCGCTGGTGATCACCGACGCCGAGCTCAATCGCATCTTCCTCGAGCCGCTGCTGCATGGCGGTTACCCCGCCGAGGCCCGGGCCGAGTTCCTGCCGCCGGCGTCGCTCATTGCCGAGGGTGACCTGGAGACCATTGCCCAGCCCATTGACTTTCTCGGCATCAACTACTACGCGCCGGTCTTCCTGCGCGCCGGCGACCCCGCCGACCTTCGCCGGAACGAGGAGCCGGCGCATTGCGCCATGCCGGGCGTCGTTGAGTACCGCCCCGACTGGCTGGAGCAGACGCCGATGGGCTGGCTCGTCGACCCCGACGGGCTCTACGAGCTCCTGCTGCGGCTGTCCAAGGACGCACCGGACTGGGAGCTGTATGTCACCGAGAACGGCCGCGCCGCGGAGGACTACGTGAACCCGCAGGGGGTGGTGAACGATCCCGAGCGCGTCAGGTACCTGCACACGCACCTGGCGGCCGCCGCCCGCGCTGCCCAGGACGGAGCTAACCTGGCTGGCTACTTCGTCTGGTCGCTGCTGGACAACTTCGAATGGGGCTGGGGCTACCAGAAGCGCTTCGGCATCATCTTCGTCGATTTCGGCACCCAGAACCGCATCCCCAAGTCGAGCGCGCGCTTCTACTCGCAGATAGCCCGTGCCAACGCCGTGCCGCCGCTGCCCGCCGACGGCCCGGGCTGATGCCGCAACTCCCCTGACCGCCCGGCCCGGCGGGCCCTGGCGCGGCCGCTAGCCCGGCAGCGCCGGCTGCTGGGCGATCTCGGCACCGGGGCCGGGCTCGTCATCCTGCTCCGCCAGGGTGGCCGCGCGCAGCGCGGGAATCACCACGCCGAGCAGCAGCGCGCCCGCCACGCAGGCCAGGCCGCCGCTCACCACCGAGACAACGGGCGAGAACACCTGCGCCACCGCGCCGGCCTCCACGTTGCCTAGTGCGGGGGCGGTGTTCACCTGGGCGAGGTACAGGCTGCTGACCCGGCCGCGCAGCGGATCGGGCGTGTAGCGCTGCAGCAGCGCGTTCCGCAGCACTTCCGAGATCAGGTCGCCCATCCCCGCCAGGGCGAGGAACGCCAGCGCCGCCGGCAGGCTGCGCGCCAGGCCGAAGCCGGCGATCGCGCCGCCCCAGACAATCCCGGCGCCGATCACCATCCGGCCCGGCCGCCGCAGCTGGCTGGTCCAGCCGCTGGTCGCGGCCCCGATGATGGCGCCCAGCCCGGGCGCCGCGGTCAGCAGGCCGAAGGTAGCCGGCCCGCCGTGGAAATGCTCCGCCGCCAGCGCCGGGAAGAGCCCGGTCGGCATCCCGAAGATCATCGCGTTGGTGTCGATCAGCAGCATGCCGCCCACGACGCCGTTGCGCCGGACGAACCTGAAGCCCTCGGCCAGTGAGCGCAGCCCCGGCCGCTGCGCGCGGACGGCCGGCGGCAGCGGCCGGACGACCAGCATGGCCAGCCCGAACAGGGCGAACGCGCCCGCGTCCACGCCGTAGCAGGCGGCTAGCCCCGGTCCGGCAATCAGGGCTCCGCCGATGGCCGGGCCGACGAGCCAGCCGAGCTGGTTGCCCATGGAGTTCAGCGCGACGGCGGCCGCCAGCCCGCGAGAGGCGACCAGCGCCGGCACCACGGCGGTCGCCGCCGGGCTGCCGAGCCCGGCGAGCAGGCCGATGCCCAGCGTGAGCACGTAGATCGCCCACAGGCCCGGCCGGGCCAGCAGGCTGTTGACCAGCATGAGCCCAGACAGCGCCGCCTGCGGCAGCCGGATCGCCAGCAGCAGCTGGCGGCGGTCATGCCGGTCGGCCAGCATGCCGCCGGCGAGCAGGCCGATGAGCATCCCGGCGCTGTCGGCCAGGGTCAGCAGGCCCACCGCGAGCGAGGACCGGGTCAGCTGGTAGACCTGCCAGTTCGCGGCCGTGACGGCGACGACATTGCCGGCATTCGAGACGAGCCGCCCGCCGAACATCCAGCGGAAGTCACGGCTCTCCCGCAGCGGGGCAATATCGATGACGATCTGCCCGACGCGCATGCCCGCTCCGAAAGCTGACTCGGGCGGACCGACCCCATGTCGCGCCCCCGCCGCGCCCAAAGGACTCCGACCTGCCCCGTGGCCTGGCCGAATTGGTCATCGTCGGAGGCGGCTCCGCCGCATAGGCAGGCTACTGGCAGAGCCTCCATGAGCTGGCCGCCCGGCTGAGCGCCGGACCGGCCCGTGGCGGTTGCCTGCGCCGACGCAGGAGTGTCCATGAGCGCTGGCCCGTGGCGGTCCGCCGTCCCGGCGCAGCTTGCAGGTATATTTCTGCGACCCGCAACTACATCAGGGGCCGCCCGCAGCGCCGGCCGCCCGCAGCAGGGGCAGCCCGGGACCGGTGACATGGGCTGCGGCCCCGCCGGAGGTCAGTAGTGAAGCCGACAAGGGCCACCCGCGGGCCGGTGCGCGGCCGGATCGCGGCGGCCGACCGGGCCATCATGGCCCGCGTCTCGGCCGCTGATTCAGCCACCCTGGACGAGGTCATGCCCCGGCTCAGCCACGCGGCCAATCACAGCGTGCTGTGGATCTGCATCGCCGCGGGCCTGGCGGTGACGCGGAACAAGCGGGCTCGCCGGGCGGCGCTGCGCGGACTCGCCAGCGTCGCCATGGCCAGCACGGCCAGCAACGTGATCGGCAAGGGCCTGACGCGGCGCGGGCGGCCCGCCGGGCCGGTCCCGCTGGCCCGCCAGTTGCGGCGCGTGCCGCGCACGACCTCCTTCCCGTCCGGTCACGCCGCTTCCGCTGCCGCGTTCGCGACCGGCGTCTCGCTGGAGCTGCCGGTCCTGGCCGCGCCGATCGGCGCGATGGCCGCTGCCGTCGGGGCGTCGCGAGTGGTGACGGGAGCGCACTACCCGTCCGACGTGGTCGCGGGATTCGCCACCGGAGTCGCGGCCGGAACGCTGACGCTGCGCTGGTGGCCGCTGCGCGACGATCCCGGAGAATGGGACCGGCCGGCGCGTCGGGCGAAGCAGCGCCAGCGCAGCCAACTAACCTGAATTCCCGTAGCACCGTTGTCGAATAGCGGGTGCCCGCCGGGCGGAGTCGAAAGACCAGCCCCGTGCGATTACCGCGATAGCGAGGCAACTCCGCGCAAGGCACGGCACGGTGTTACACGTCCTGTCGGGGGACAGGACGCATAACGGGGAGGTTCTCACTCATCATGCTCTCAGGGGAAATAGCCGCGCGAAAAGCATGGCGGGCCTTGCGTGTCCGCGCCATCGGCAGGTAAAGGCAGTTTCCGCCGCAGCGGGCTGACTGGCGGCCGTGCGGGTTATCGCCGTCGCGGCGCTGCGTGCCCTCCGCTGGCTGGCCATCAGTGCACCCGGGCTATACGAGAAGGCGGTTTCGAGCATGCGCGCTCTCCAGCTGGCATGGACGGCACGGCGGGCGCGTGCCCTCGTCGCGGGGCTGGTACTGGCCGGCCTGGCCGTGTCGGCAGGCGGCGGCCGGGCGGCGGCCAGCCCGGCGGCCAGCCCGGCGGGGGGCCCGGCGGCCAGCACGGCCGGGGGCCTCAAGCAGGTGCTGTATGAGGGGTACACGTTTGACGTTCCGCAGGCCTGGCCGGTCATCGACGAGTCCCTGCACCCGCGCACCTGCGTGCGCTTTGACGCCCATGTCGTCTACCTCGGCGGCCCGGGGGCTGACCAGTCGTGCCCGAGCTGGCTGTTCGGCACGACCGAGGCCGTCCTGATCGAGCCGGGCCCGGCGTCGGCGAAGCGAACCTCGGTGGAGAATCCGGTCTCGCGCGAGATCACCGTGACGGCGCCGCGGGTCAGGATCACGGCGACCTTCGATACCAACCCGAACGTGATCTACGCCATGCTAGCCAGGGCAACCCTCCCGGCGCCGCAGATCGAGCTGCCGAACCCGGCCATCCTGGACGCGGCCGAGGGCCGGCCAGCGCCGGCGGCAGGCGGCCCGGGCCGTCCGGCGATGCTGGCGTCCGGCGCGCACCAGATCGCGACGCGGGCGGGCACGGCCGGCCCGTCCGCGGCGGCCGGCCCGTCCGCAGCGGCCGGCGCGGGCTCGGATGCGGCCATCAGGACGCGGCTGCCCGAACTGCCGGCCACCGTAGCCAGCTACCACGGCCTGGGCTTCGATTCCTGTTCCGCGCCGAGCCCCGCCACCATGCGGGCGTGGTGGCGGGATTCGCCCTACGGCGCCGTCGGGATCTACATCGGCGGCTCGGACCGCGCGTGCGATCAGCAGAACCTGACGGCCGCCTGGCTCCGGCGGGAGGCCAGCGCGGGATGGCGCTTCTTCCCGATGTACGCGGGGCCGCAGGCGGCATTCGGGGAGCTGCAATCGGCCTTCAGCCAGGGCATCAGGGCCGCCGCCGACGCGGTCGTGCAGGCGCAGAAGCTCGGATTCGGGCCGCGCACGCCGATCTACTATGACATGGAGGCCTATCCGGCAAAGGATACCGGCGTCGCCCTGAGATTCATGTCCGCATGGACGACCGCGCTGCACCGGCTAGGTTACATGTCCGGCATCTACAGCAGTTCCCGCTCGGGAATCATTGATCTCGCGCGTCAGTATTCTGGGCATAGATACGCTATGCCGGACGTCATCTACGACGCCTTGTGGAATGGGTCCAAGAATGTCTCGGACAGCGTGTACGGGAGCAAATCCTGGCCCGTCAGCCACCGGCTCCATCAGTTCAGCGGAAATGATACGCAAACCTTCGGCGGTGCCACCATCGATGTGGATGAGGACTATATCGACGTGCGGCTGCCGAACCCGGGCGGGACGATGCAGGCCAGCCAGGCCGTCGAGTCCTCCTCGGTCTTCTACGAGGGGTCCGACCACCGGCTGTGGTGTAAGCCGCGTGCGGGCGGCGGCTGGGGGCCTGCGGTCGACATGGGCGGCGATCTCAGCTCGCCGCCGTCGGTGGTCGCCGTCGGCAGCAAGACCCTCGACGTCTTCTACCGGGGCAGTAACGGCGAGCTGTGGCTGGTCAAGCACACCAGCGGCGGCTGGCAGAAGGGCAGGCAGATCGCGCTGATGGGTGACCTCGGCAGCGGGCCGCAGGCGGTCGCCCAGCCGAACGGCGTGATCGATGTCTTCTGGAAGGGCTCGCACGACGATCATCTGTGGCACGGCCAGTACAGCCCTGCCCGCGGCTGGAGCGGCCCGCAGCGGCTGGGCGGAGACCTGATGGGCGCGCCGGCGCCGGTCGAGAATCGCTACGGGGGGGTTCAGGTGTTCTGGGAAGGGAAGGGCAAGAACCGCAGCCTGTGGCACGTTGTCCGTCGTCTCGGCAGTAGCTGGAGCCGTCCGGCCAGCGTGGGCATGGGCCCGCTGGGTGGTGCCCCGCACGCGACGGCGCTGCCCAGCGGCGCGATCGACGTCGTCTGGCGTGGCTCCACCACGCCGCACCATGTCTGGTCCGCGTTCCTGGCTCCCGGACATCGGGCGCAGGGCCCGCGAGACCTGGGCGGCTCGGTCAGCGGCGCGCCCTGGCCGGCGGCCGCGCAGTCCACTGCGCGGGTGTTCTTCCGGGGCACGGATGGCAAGCTGTGGCAGTTGACCTACCGGTCGTCGGGCCGCTGGCACTCGCCGGCCAGGCTACGGATGGGCCGGCTGGGGGGTGCCCCGTTCGCCGCCGCCGGGATGGGCGGCGGCCCGTTCGAGGTGTTCTGGCGGGGCGTGCGCGGCGGCCTGTGGGCGGCCTCCGACTCGGGCCGCAAGTGGACCGGGCCGCAGGGCCTGGGTGGCCGCATCGGGTAACGACGGGTGCGGGGATCCGGCCAGGAAGAGCGCCGGTTTCCCGTACTGTATAGCTGGCTCAAGATCCGAAAATGCGCGCTGACAAGGACATTCATGGCTGGCGTACCGGCGAAGATCAGCAACGCCGCATGGCACGTGGTTCCGGCGCCCGTGCGGCGCAAGCTGCGAAGCGATCCAGGTAAACGTTTTATGCGGTTTGTGCCGGTGTCGCTGGCGGCGCTGGCGTCGAGCCAGCTGGTGCTGGCCGTGCTCGTCGGCATGGTCGGCATGAGCGCAGGCGCCGCGGCCTTCATCGCCTCGGCCGCCGGCGCGGGAGTCAGCTACGTGCTCAGCCGCTGGGCCTGGGAGCGCAAGGGCCGCCCGGACCTGCTCCGGGAGACCCTGCCGTTCTGGATCGTCTCGGTGGGAGCGTGGTTCTTTCTGTCGTTCGCTAGCCACGAGGCCGGCGTGTGGTCCCGGCATATGGGGCACTCGACCTGGGAGCGCGTGGCCGTCGTGAACGGCGCGTACTTCATCGCCAACTGCATCACGTTCGTCGCCCGGTTCGCGATCTTCCACTGGGTGCTGTTCGCGAACCGCGGCGACAAGGCGAGGGCCGCCCAGGTGCTGAGCCCGGCCCAGCAGCTAGCGGAGATGGAGCCGGGAGAATCGGGTCAGGACGAGCCGGTCTCCCTGGAGCTGGCCGGCGAGCGGCGCGGCGATCCGCCCTTCCGGCGATGACGCTCGCGTAGCCAGGTGCCGCCGACCACTCCGATGAAGTGCAGGGCGTAAATCGCGTTATGCCCTTTCTTGCTGTGGCCGACCTGACGCCTGTGAATCGTCGCGGGTACCTCGGCCACCCGGTAGCCATGGGTGATCACGCCGATGAGCAGCTCGGCGGCCTGGTACTGGGGCTGCTCGAGCAGGACCGCGCCGGTTACCTCGGCCCGCATCGCCCGGAGCCCGAACGTGGTGTCGGTGATCCGCTGCCCGGTTAGCGCGCTGATGGCAATCGCGAAGACCCGGACCCCCAGCTTGCGCACCGGGTCCTTGGTCTCCTCGCTGCCCATCGTGCGCGAGCCGGTCACGAAATCGGCCTGGCCGGCCAGGATGGGCGCCATCAGCGACTCGATCTCGGCCGGGTTGTACTGGCCGTCGGCGTCGGTGGTCACGATGTACTGCGCGCCGCCCGCCCGCGCTAGCCGGTAGCCTAGGCGCAGCGCGGCGCCCTGCCCCCGGTTGACCGGCACGTCGCAGACGAGCGCGCCGGCCGCCTCGGCATCCTTGACGGTCGCGTCCATGGAGCCGTCGGATATGACGATCCTGGCGGTCTCCAGCCCGGCGACGGTCTGCGGCAGCGCCTCGACAACCGGGCCGATCGCGCCCTCCTCGTTATAGGCGGCGATCACGATGGCCAGCGGCGGCAGGTTGGCCGCCCGCCCGCCGTACTGGTCGGTGAAGGCGCGAACAGCCGCGCTGTCGATGATCTCGTCCTCATGGGTCACAGTCACTGGGCCGCCTCCGCGAATTCTGGCCATACCGTCGCCAGACCCGATTTCAGATCTTGTACGGGCTCATAGCCGATCGAGCGGGCACGCGAGATATCGACGATGACCGCCGGCATCTCACCCGGCTTGGCCGGGACGTATGTCACGGGCAGTTCGGCACCCGTAACGCTGCGTGCAGCAGCCAGGATGTCATTAACCGCGACTGACTCGCCAGCACCTAGGATCATCGGCCCGGTGAACTCGGCTTTCCAGGCGGCGAACAGGCCGGCGACGATGTCGTCGACATGCACGAGATCGCGGATCTGGGTGCCGTCTCCGTAGATCTCGACGCCGTGGCCGTCGCGGGCCGCCCGCATCAGGCGCGGCACGAAGCTGTCCTTCTCCGCCATGCCCGGCCCGTAGACGTTGGAGAACCGCAGCGCGCAGCCCGCGATGCCATAGCAGGAGGTATAGCTGCTCAGCAGCATCTCACCGGCCGCCTTGGTCGCGCCGTAGGGCGTCAGCGGGCGCAGGGCGATGTCCTCGGTGATGGTGGCCCGGCCGACGTCGCCCGTTACCGCGTTCGTGGAGGCGAGCAGGAACGTGGCGACCTCCCGGGTCCTCGCCTGCTCGAGCAGGTGGGCCGTGGCGTCCACGTTGGTGCGGTAGGTGCCGACCGGGTCGGCGATCGAGTCGAGGACCCGAGTGACCGCGGCCAGGTGGATGATGACATCTGTCCCGGGCCGAACCGCGCGCGCGGCGAGCGCCGGGTCACGCAGGTCCCCGAGGACCATCTCGACAGTGTCATCTGGAAAGGGCCGCTTGTCGGCCACGGTGACGGCGGCTCCCGTGGCGAGCAGTGCCCGCACTACCCGCCGCCCGATGAAGCCGGACCCGCCGGTCACCAGGACCTGGGAACGATTGCCATCGCCCATTGAAGCTCCGTTCGCATATGTTCTGCTGGGCCAGAGTTGTATCTGGGCTACCTGGGTGCTGCCTGCGGTTAACCCGGGAGTCGTCATGACCGTGCCTGGGCTGCTGGCCGCTATCCGCGCCGACGCGGGCCGTTCCGTCACGTGCGCGGGGCACTGATCCGGGGATGCGCCACGTCAGTGTATCGACGTGCCCAGGTGACCGAAGCACTAACGCCCTCGGGGAGGCCCGGCGACGATCGCCCCGGCCCGGCGCGGCGGGTGACCGGGCCTGCCCATGCGGCAGTGTCACCGCCGCCTGCTGTGCCATGCTGGGAGGTCGCGAGCCGGGGGCGGCGACGCGGGTGTGCTGTCGGGGAGACATGGTGCCGGGGGAGGAGGTGACACCGTCGTGGCCTTGCCGAACTTCGTGCCGCAGGACATCCCGACGGCGCGGGAGGAGTCGTACCGCATCCTGCGGTCCCGGATTGACCTGTCCCGGCTGCCGAGGCTGAGCCGCGACGTCACGGAGCGCGTCATCCTCGCGAGCGCTGACTTCGATTACCTCACCGACCTGGTCTGCGACGAGGAGTCGCTGGCCGCGGGCGTGGCCGCCCTGGCGGCGGGTGCGCCGGTGATCGCTGATTCGGCCGTGGTCGCGGCCGGGATCACCGGCTGCCCAGTGATCTGCAAGATCGGCGAGCCGCTGACCCGGCGGCTGGCTCGGACAGCCGCGATCAGCCGGGCCGCGGCGGCGGTGCGGCTGGCCTTCGGCGACGCTGGACCCGGCGCCGTCTGGGTCGCGGGCGGCACGTCGGAGGCGCTGCAGGAGATACTGACGCGCCGGGTGGAGCCCGCGTTCGTCGTCGGCCTGCCCGTGGGTTTCGTGGGCGCGGCCGAGGCCAAGGACGCCTTGCGGGCCAGCGGCCTGCGCTCGGTCAGTAATGTGTCGGAGAAGGGCGGCGCGGCCGTGGCCGTGGCGGCCCTGAGCGCACTGCTGGCACCGGCACTCGCGGTCGACGGCTCGCGGGCTGGCTGGGGTCCGGGCGCGCCTCCTGACCTGCTCGAGGATGGCCGGGCGGCCGGGGGCGGAGCAAGTTCCGGGGGCCGCTAGCCTCGTCGGTGCGAGGCGCCACTGGGTTAAGAACTCCCGGTTGGGTAGCGGTGCCGAAGCCAGTAAGGACAACTCGGACGGTCCTCGGCCGGCAACTCCCGATTGTGACGTCGCGGCAGGTAATCTTCCCTCGCGGCGCGCGATAGCCCCAAGGCCCGATACTGTCGCCACCTGAGTACACCTGGACTGGCAGCGCGGCCGGCGGCGGTCGCGCACATGCCGTCTGGGTCGCGGTCAGCATGGCGCGATGCCCAGGGGTATAAAAAGAGCCCGGCGGTAGGCATCTGGGGCGGGGCGTCGGCGCAATTGCGCTGGCATGGTTATGACCTGGTAGGAGCGTGCGGACGGCGGGCGGTTCGGCTGGGCAGGAGGCCCGGGAACATGACTGAGGGAACTGGGGCGAGCGCCAAGCCGGTGCCGGTCAGCGGCACCGGTAGCGTCGGCGCGCCCATCCCCGAGCCGCCCGACATGTCAGGGACGGCCGGTGTCCGCGATCCGGCCGGCGGTGCCCATGCCGCCGGTGCCCATGCCGGCGGTGTGCACGAGGGCGGTGTGCACGAGGGCGGTGCCCATGCGGGCGGTGCCCATGCCGGCGGTGCCCATGCTGGTGGCGTGCGTGTGACCGGCTCTCACGTGACTGGTGCGCACGCGGCTGGCGCACATGCCGCAGGCTCGCCCGCCGATGGCCCGCCAGTCCCGGCGGATGACCTGACGGCTGCCCCGACCGAGCCTTACGTCAAGGTCGACGCGCGGCGCCTGGAAAACGCGCTGCTGGGCCTGCGGCACCCCATCGTGACGGTGCCGCTGCTGCTAGAGGCCCCAGGGCTCGCGGAAGCCAGGGCGGAGCGGCGCAAGCTGCTCAGCCAGATTGACGACTACCTGCTGCCCAGGCTGCGCCAGTCCGGGGCACCGATCATGGTCGCGCTGGTCGGCTCCACCGGCGCTGGCAAGTCAACGCTCATGAACAGCCTGGTCGGCAAGCAGGTCAGCCAGACCGGCATCCGCCGGCCCACTACTAACAGCCCCGTCCTGGCCTGTCATCCGGCCGACGCGCACTGGTTCGCCGAGAATGTCTTCCTGCCGACCCTGCCCAGGGTCCGCCAGCAGGGCCTGGTCATGCCCGGCCGGGACGGCCTGCTGGTCCTCGCCGCGAGTGAGGGGATGCCGCGGGGAGTAGCCCTGCTCGATACGCCCGACATCGATTCCGTCGTCCAGGCCCACCGCGACTTCGCGCACCAGTTCCTTGATGCCTCTGACCTCTGGCTGTTCATGACCTCGGCCCGCCGGTACGCCGACGCCGCGGTCTGGGAACTGCTGCAGGACGCCCGGGATCGAGGGGCGGCGCTGGCCGTGGTGCTGTCACGCGTCCCGCCGTCATCGGCGCAGCAGCTGGGTAGCCATTTCGATGCGATGCTCGAGGCCAACGGACTGACGGACTTCCGGCGGTTCCTGATCGCTGAGACCATCGTCAACAATGCGATGCTCCCCGCTGAGATCGCCCGCCCGGTGCGCGAGTGGCTGGAGGAAACCGCGACGGGAGACGACCGGCGGGTGGCCGTGCTGACCCAGACCATGTCAGGCATGCTCGATACCTTCCGGACCCGGATCCCGGTGCTGGCCAGTCAGGCGGCGACTCAGCTGACGCTGCGTGGCGAGCTGCGCGACTCCGTGCGGGGTGCCTACGATGCCGGGCTATCGGAGTTCGACACCGGCATCACGAACGGATCGCTCCTGCGCGGCGAGGTACTGGCCCGCTGGCAGGACTTCGCCGGGACGGGCGACCTGATGCGCACCCTGCAGGTTCGCCGCGGCCGGGCACCGACCAGCCGGTCAAAGAAGAAGCGCCGCCTGCCGGCCAGGGCCGGGGCCCTCCGGGCCGCGATCCGGGCCAGCCTGGAGTCACTCGTGATGGCCATAGCCGACCGGGCCGCCGAGGACGCGGTCGCCCGCTGGCAGCAGCAGCCCCCAGGCGCGGCCCTGCTCAGCGAGCTGTCTGCGGTCGCGGAGGCCGGCCCGTCAGCCGCGGCGGACTACCTGGCGCTGGCGCTGGTTGACCTGGGCATGGCCGATAGCGTCCCGACTGATGATGGTGCCACGCCGGTGGACGCTGCCGCGCTCACCCGATCCTCGCCGGAGCTGGCCGCGGCGGCACGGCGGGCCATTCGGGCCTGGCAGGATCGGGTGCTTCAGCTTGTAAAAGCCGAGAACGTGACCAAGCGATCGATTGCCCGCGTGGTCTCTTTTGACCACGAGTCCCTGGCTCTGGTGCTGATGATCGCCGCCCTCAGATCGAGCTCAGCGACCGTCGGCGACGGTGACGCCAAGCCGGGCGAGGTGGCTGCGGCGGGGCAGGGCGCCGGCGGGCAGGGCGCCGGCGAGGGCCAGGACGGCCAGGTCCCGATCAGCAGTCCCGGAACCGGGCCGGAGCGCCTGCTCAGCTCGCTGTTCGGCGCGGGACTGCTGCGGGACGTCACCGCTGCGGCCCGCCAGGATCTGCAGGAGCGGGTCGCGGCGCTGTTTGATATCGAGCTGCGGCGCTTCAGCGAGGTTCTCGACGCCGCCGGGGTGCCGGACGAGACCGTCGCCGCCCAGCTGACCAAGGCCGGCGAAGCGCTGGAGGCCGTTCGATGAGCAGCGCAGGGAGGCGAGCCGGCGGGAAGCAGGCTGGCCGGGATGAGCCTGCCGGGACGGGCGCGCCGCCGGGGGATTACTGGGCCGCGCCGCTGCGAGTGGGCAGTGACCTGTCCGCGCGGCTCGGCGCGCTGGCCAGGCTGGTCCAGATCGGGGCGGCCCGCGGCGGCCCGGACGGTGTCAGCAAGGAACTGCTCGGCGACACGGGCGACCTGCTCGCCCGGGTCGGCCAGCGGCTCCGGCTGTCGTCAGCACACACCGTCGTGGCGTTGGCCGGCGGCACGGGCAGCGGCAAGTCCTCGCTGTTCAACCGGATAGCCGGGGCGGATTTCTCCACCGTCGGGGTCACCCGCCCGGTGACCAGGGACGTGCACGCCTGCGTCTGGGGCGTGGCCGGCTCCGGCCCGCTGCTGGAGTGGCTGGGCGTCCCGCGCCGCTACCGCTATGCGCGGGCTAGCGCGCTCGGCGGCGGCGAGCAGGCGCTGGCCGGGCTGGTCCTGCTCGATCTGCCCGACCACGACTCGGTGATGGCGCATGCCACCGATCAGGTCGACCACCTCGTGGAACTAGCCGACCTGATGATCTGGGTGCTGGACCCGCAGAAGTACGCGGACGCGGCCGTGCACCGCCGCTTCCTGATGCCGCTGGCGGGCCACTCCGAGGTCATCGCCGTCGTGCTGAACCAGTCGGATATGCTCTCGCCCGCGCAGATCGAAGACTGCGTCGATGACCTGCGGCGGCTGCTGGACGAAGAGGACCTGCACGATGTGCAGATCCTCGTGACCTCGGCAGCTACCGGCGTCGGCGTCGGCACGCTGCGCCAGTTGCTGGTCGACACAGTAACGGCGCGCCAGGCCGCGGCCGCGCGGATCTCGGCCGATGTGGACGCCGTCGCGGGCCGTTTCCTGCCGTACGCGGGCAAGGACTCGCTGGCGCCGGGTGCGGCCGGCCACCCCGCTGGCGGAGGTGCCAGCCGAGGCGCAGACAGCAGGTCAGCCGCCAGCATCCTCGCCGCCGCGCCCCGCAAGCTAGCCGCCGCATTCGCTCAGGCGGCCGGCGTAGCCGCCATCGGTGACGCGCTGCAGAGCGCTCGCGAGCTGCGGGCCGTGGATTATGTGGGCTGGCCGGTCAGCTGGCTGGTCGAGCGGATCGTCCGGCGCGACCCGGTGCGGAAGATCAGGCTGGGCAGGCTATGGGCCGAGCTGCGCGGGGTGACCGCCGGGCCATCGGGCGCTCAGCAGGCCGAGATCGACAACGCGCTCACCCAGCTGGCTGATGAGGTCAGCCCGAACCTTCCCAAGCCATGGTCGGCGACGATCAGGACGGCGATCCGGTCGCGGGCGGCCGACATCCCCGGCGCACTCGGCCAGCGGATCGGGGAGTCGCTCCCGGCCGAGAACAAGATCGCGGGCTGGTGGCGTGTCATCGGGGTCTGGCAGGGGCTCTTGCTCGGCTGCGTGATCGTCGGGCTGGCCTGGATAGTGACCATCCTCATCTTCGGCGTCTTCGCGACCGGCAGTAACGTCCCGCGCCTGTTCAGTGCCGTCTCGCTGCTGCCGCTCATCGTTATCCTCATCGTCGCGATGCTGGTCCTGGGCTGGCTGACGGCGACGGCCTGCGTCAACGCCGTCCGGACGGCGGCGATCCGCGAGAACGAGCAGGTTGCCGAGGACATGCAGGACCGGATGGCCGGAGTAGCTCAGGAGATGGTGGCGGCGCCCGCCCTGCAGGAGCTCTCCGAGCTCGACCGGTTCCGGGCCGAACTCCGGGTCGCCATGGGCATCCCAGCTAGCTAGCTGACTAACCCCCGCGCCCGCGCCCGCGCCCGCCCGCCCGCCCGCGCCCGGCATGCTCCCACATGCCGCCAGCTGACGGCCGCGCCTTGTCCACAGGATGCGCTCCACTGCTCAGGCTGTCCACAGCGCCGCGAGACCGCCTGCCCGGCGGGCCGCATCCAGGGATCTTTGAGGACAGCGGCGACGGCAAGGTGCCGCAGCCGGACGGCCCAGGAGGTCCCGATGTTCAACGAGGCATACATCAGCCTGAGCGGTTTCGTGGCGAGCCAGCCCTATCTGAAGGAGACTCGCACCGGAATCCCGAGCCTGTCCATGCGCGTCGCCTGGACGCCGCGCAGGCTGGACCGGGCCACGGGAGAGTGGGTGGATGCCGGCACCTCGTTCCTCACGGTGCTGTGCTACCGCAAGCTGGCCGAGAATGCCGCGACCTGTCTGCGCAAGGGCGACCCGGTCGTCGTGCGGGGCAGGGTCTCGATTCGCAACTTCGAGGACAAGAACGGGCTCCAGCGCACCAACGTCGACGTCGACGCGATCTCGGTCGGGCACGACCTGTCTCGCGGAGTAGCCCAGTTCCAGCGGCTCCGGCCGCAGACCGGGATGACGGCGGTGGAATACCGGACGGCGCAGGACGCCGAGGATGGTGTGTCCGGTAACGGCGTGGCCGGACTGGAGGGCGGCGGGTTCGGCAGCGGCGGGTTCGGCAGTGGTGCCGACGAGGCGGCGTTCGCCAGCCTCGTCGCGGGAGCCAGGGAGCCGGCCGATCAGGCGGGCGAGGCGGCCGGGGCGGCCGGGGCGGACGACCCGGGCGGCGAGATGTTCGACGAGGACGCGGTCGCGGCGCTCGCCGAGGAGACTGCGAGCGTGACGGCGCCGTTCTGACCGGCGGGCGGCCGGGTGGCGGGCGGCGGGCGGCGGGCCGGGCGGCCACGGCCACGGCCACGGCCCGGGGCCGGGGCCAGGGGCCCGAGCCAGTGCCTATGGTCCGACCCCTGGCCCGCTGCCCCTACCCTTAGTCACATGCCGGAGTTCATCTATCAGATGAGCCGTGTGCGCAAGGCACACGGCGACAAGGTCATCCTCGATGACGTGACCCTCGCGTTCCTGCCGGGGGCGAAGATTGGCGTGCTCGGGCCGAACGGCACCGGGAAGTCGACGCTGCTGCGGATGATGGCGGGGGTCGAGCATCCCTCCAACGGCGAGGCGCGGCTGATGCCGGGCTTCACGGTCGGGATGCTCGACCAGGAGCCGGCCCTGGATGACAGCAAGACCGTCCTGGGCAACGTCGAGGAGGGCGTGGCGCAGACCAAGGCGCTGCTGGAGCGGTACAACGAGATCGCTGAGCTGATGGCGACGGATTATTCCGACGCGCTGCTGGAGGAGATGGGCAAGCTGCAGGAACAGCTTGACCACACTGGCGCCTGGGACCTCGACAGCCAGCTCGAGCAGGCGATGGACGCGCTGCGCTGCCCGCCGCCCGATGCGGACGTGAGCATTCTGTCCGGCGGCGAGCGGCGCCGGATAGCCCTGTGCAGGCTGCTGCTGTCCCAGCCGGACCTGCTGCTCCTGGACGAGCCGACCAACCATCTTGACGCCGAGAGCGTGCTGTGGCTTGAGCAGCACCTTGAGAAGTACCCGGGAACCGTCGTCGCGGTGACGCACGACCGGTATTTCCTGGACAACGTGGCCGGCTGGATCCTGGAACTGGACCGCGGGCACGCCTACCCGTACGAGGGCAACTACTCGACCTACCTGGAGTCCAAGGCCTCCCGGATCAAGGTCGAGGGTCAGAAGGACGCCAAGCGCCGCAAGCGCCTGGAAGATGAGCTGGAGTGGGTGCGGTCCAGCCCGCGGGCGCGGCAGGCTAAGAGCCGGTCCCGGCTGGCGCGGTATGAGGAGATGGCGGCGGAGGCTGACGGCACCCGCAAGCTGGACTTCGAGGAAATCCAGATTCCGCCGGGCCCGAGGCTGGGCGGCCTGGTCGTCGAGGTCGATTCGCTGATCAAGGGCTTCGATGACCGGATGCTGATCGAGGGCCTGAGCTTCAGCCTCCCGCCCAACGGCATCGTCGGCGTCATCGGCCCCAATGGCGTCGGGAAGACCACCCTGTTCAAGATGATCGTCGGCGAGGAGAAGCCGGACAGCGGGACGATCCGGGTCGGCGAGACGGTCCAGATCTCCTACGTCGACCAGGCCCGCGGCCGGATCGATCCGGACAAGAACGTCTGGGACGTGATCTCCGACGGGGAGAGCTACATCAGGGTCGGGAAGACCGAGATCCCGAGCCGGGCCTACGTCGCGGCCTTCGGGTTCAAGGGCGGTGACCAGCAAAAGCCGGCCGGCGTGCTATCGGGTGGCGAGCGGAACCGGGTGAACCTGGCGCTGACCCTCAAGCAGGGCGGCAACCTGCTGCTGCTGGACGAGCCGACCAACGACCTCGACGTGGAGACGCTCTCCTCGCTGGAGAACGCGCTAGCCGAGTTCCCCGGCTGCGCCGTGATCACCAGCCACGACCGGTGGTTCCTGGACCGCATCGCGACCCACATCCTGGCCTGGGAAGGCGGCGCGAGCTGGTTCTGGTTCGAGGGGAACTTCGAGTCCTACGAGAAGAGCAAGATCGAGCGGCTGGGCGCCGAGGCCGCGCGGCCCCACCGGGTCACCTACCGCAAGCTGACCCGGGGCTAGCGGCCCCGTCTGGCCTTAGCCGGATGTGCCGGGATGTCGCGGCGCTGCGTCGGCTGACCCGACGCCCCGTTACCGGGTCAGGGGGTACCCGGCCGGCAGGGGGCGCGGTCAGCTGACGCGATGGATATTCGACCGCACGATCTGGCCATTCATAACGGTGTAGCCGCCCTGGTAGGTCTGTACGGAGCCGTCGGTCTGGGTCGCGACCAGGCGGACGGTCACGACCCGGCCGTTCGTCGAAATGATCTTCACCGCGTCGTGGGCGGTCTCGCTGAACCCGCTGGCGAACGCTGCGTAGGACTCGCCGGCGTTCCTGCCGCCCAGGAGCCATGCCCGGCCGTAACGATGGTGGTTGATCGCCCGGAAGTAGTCCTCGACGGTCCTGGCCGGGCTGCTGGCGACGGCTGCGGTGGACGAGGCCTGCTGGGCAGGGACCTGAGCGACCGCGCCGCTGCCGCGATGGAGCAGCCTGTAGCCCACCAGTCCGGCCAGGCAGAGCAGGACGATGACCGCCGCGATGGCCACGCCGCTGCCTCGGCGGTGCCCCGGCCCTGCCCGGTGGCCCGGCGGCGGCGGCGGCGCGGTCGGCGTGGTTGTTCCCCATGCCCGCGAGGTGCCCGCGGCCGGTCCCAGCCATCCCGCGGGCTCCGGGTCCGACGCAGTGCCCCAGGCGCCTGCCGGTGACCGCGGGGCGGAAGCACCCCAGGCGCCGGCCGGTGACCGCGGGCCGGGGGACTGCCTCCACCAGCTTTCCGGCACGTCCGGCAGGTCCGAGACGCGTGCGGGCTCTGGCGGGGCCTGCGATGCGCCGAGCCGCCCTGCCGGGGCGGGCAGCGGGTCCACGTTCGGCGGCCCGCTGCGGGGCAGGGCGGCCAGTTCCGTGGCCGATCGCAGGACCGGATCGGCGGACGGGGCCGGACTGCCCGGCTGAGAGGCGCAGGCCGCGCGCAGCGCCGCGGCATAGTCCATGCAGGTCCGGTAGCGGTCAGTCGGCGACTTCGCCAGTGCCCTGCCGATGACCTGGTCGACCGCCGGCGGCAAGTCCGGGCGACGCTGGGTCAGGGCGGGCGGCGGCTCGGACAGCTGGGCCCACATCAGCGCGAGGTTCTCCTCACGCCGGAACGGCGGGGCGCCGGTCAGCATCTCGACCGTGGCGCAGGCCAGCGCGTACAGGTCGGCGCGGCCGTCTACCGTGCGGCCCTCGATCTGCTCGGGCGCGACGTAGTCGAGCGTGCCCAGGAACTGTCCCGTCGAGGTGAGCCCGGTCGGGGCGAGGGCCTGCTTGCTCAGCCCGAAGTCCGACAGGTACACGTGGTCGGTGCGGCCGTCTCCCGACTCGGCCAGCAGCATGTTGGCGGGCTTGATGTCGCGGTGCACCAGCCCGCGGGCGTGTGCCGCGTCCAGCGCGGAGGCCACCTGGGCCGTGATAGCGACGGCCCGCGGGACCGACAGCCTGCCCTGGCGTTCTAGCAGGGTCCGGACATCACCCGTGCCGACGTAGCGCATGGCGATGAACAGGCAGCCGTCGGACTCTCCCGCCTCGAAAACCGGCACGATGTGGGGATGGTCGACCGCGGCGGCGGCCCGCGACTCGTGAATGAACCGGCGCCGGAATGACTGGTCCTCGGCGAGTCGCGGCGCGAGAATCTTGAGCGCGACGGTCCTGCCCAGCTTCACGTCGAGCGCGCGGTAGACGATCGCCATGCCGCCCCGGCCGATCTCCGCCTCGATCTGGTAACCGGCCAGCTGCCCGCCGGGGGCAATCTCGGACGCGGCCGAGCTGATCTCCTCGGTCACCCGGGCCCTCCAGCGATGGGGTGCTGCGCCCCGGTGACTGTCACGGCCGGAGGCGGAACTACGTACAGGTGGAAAAGTAACTAATTTTAGTATCCACGAGATTGGCTGTCATCTGTCAATGCTCCGGGCGGGACGCCCCTATTTAAGCAGGAGTGAGGCCGAGGTCGGGCCCGTCGGGATGATTCAGCGGCTGGTTGATGAGGCTATGTGCGGCCATGACCAGGTAATCCCACAGCTGCGAGTCCAGTTTCGAGTCGAGCGCGAGCTCATCGAGCGCGGTGCGCATGTGCCGGAGCCACGCGTCGCGCTCGGCCTCGCCGATGGTGAAGTGCGCGTGCCGCATCCGCAGCCGCGGATGGCCCCGCAGGTCGTTGTAGGTGGAGGGGCCACCCCAGTACTGGATGAGGAAGAGCCGCAGGTGTTCTTCGGCCGGGCCCAGGTCGCGGCTCGGATACACCGGCCGCAACTCCGGGTCGGCGGCGACCTCTTCGTAGAACCGGTGGACCAGGCGCCGGAAGGCCGGCTCGCCGCCGATCGCCTCGTACAGGCTCACTGCGTGGGTGTCAGTCATAACGTGCTCCAGGTTACTTTCCGCCGTCCGTGCCTGGCTCACCCGTGCCGTCGGACTCGGGCAGCGAGGTCCGGGCGGCAGCCGCGGCCAGGCTCGCCAGCGCCAGCTTGAGGCGCTCCCGCAGTTCGCGGCCGACCTCCCACCGGCGCAGCGGCGCCGTGCGCGCGATGACTCGCACCAGCACCGAGTCGCTGGTGACCTCCTGAACCCCCCATACCTCGGGCCGCTCCAGGATCACCTCCTGCCAGGCCGGGTCCTGCCACATGGCGACGGCCGTGCGCTCCATCATCTGCCGGACCTCGCTGATGTCCAGGTCGTAGGGGACGGGAAAGTCCACCACGGCGCGCGCCCAGCCGTGAGATTCGTTGCCGGACTTGCTGATCGTGCCGTTGCGGATGTGCCAGATCACGCCATTGACGTCGCGCACCCGGGTGATCCGCAGGCTGACGGCCTCGACCGTTCCGCTGACGGTGTCGATATCGATCACGTCGCCGACGCCGTACTGGTCCTCCATCAGCATGAAGATCCCCGCCAGGAAGTCCTGAACCAGGTTCTGCGCGCCGAATCCGATGGCGATGCCCAGCACTCCCGCGCTAGCCAGGATGGGCGCGAGGTTCAGCCCCATGTCGCCGAGGATGATGAAGGCGGCGATCGTGAAGATGGTGACTGAGGCGGCGTTGCCGAGCACCGAGCCGAGCGCGCTGGCCCGCTGCTGGTGCCGCTCGCCCAGCATCGAGTGGGACCGCTCGCCGCCGTCCGGGCGCAGTGTGGCCCGCGCGGTGACCCGGTTGATCAGTCGCCGCGCGGCTAGGCGCACGAGCAGCGCCAGCAGCACCACGAACGCGATCCGCAGCGTGACCTGGACCGGGCCGGCGAAGAAGACGTTGGTGAGCTGGGCCAGGTGCCGGCTTTGCGTGACGTCCCAGGTCAGCCGGCAGGCGATACCGGGGTTGCTGGTGCAGGCGCCCTCGAGCGAGTCGGGCGGCACTGCCAGCGTGATGCTGGGGATCGCCGCGAGGGCGTGCATGGCCACGACGAGATCCTTTCAGTGACCGGGTCGCCACGGCCTAGGGGCTGGCGTCTTTCCAGGACCCAGCGTGCTCTCGGCGCGGCCCGCGGCCCGCGGCCCGCGGCCCGCGGCGATGGCCGTGGGGGGCCAATCTGGGCGGCACGCTGCACTAGCACAGTAACGAAGCGATCGCCGCGCGCCCGACTAACGGGAAATCTGCGCTGATAATTAACGACGTAAAGCAACAGGTAGATTACAATGAGTTAGCAGAGATGGTCCTGTCGAGGGGGAACTCGGCCGGGTCGCCCCAGGGGAGGAGATCCATGTCGGCAAAGCGAAATGCCCTGGCCGCCGTATTAGCCGCTGGTCAGGCCGACGGCGCTGATGCCCGGCCCGACCTCGTGCTGGTCGGCGCCGCTCGGCAGGAGCTGGCGCTGGCTCGTGTGATCAGGGCGCGCGAGCTCGTTACCGGAACGTCGCCCGCGGGCGTGGCCGCCGCGATCGTGGCCGAATGCAGCCCGGTCCACGGAACCACCCGGATCAGGGCTTACCGTCTCGCGCTCGGGATTGCGCTGGCCGATGTCGTGGCCCAGGTCCGGGCCTGGTACGTGGCCGAGGGGCGCGGAGTGCCGCGGTTCAGCGAGACGCTGCTGTCGGCCTATGAGAGCGGGCACAAGCGGCCGGGGCCGGAGTACCTGCACTACCTGTGTGTGGCTTACCGGGCAGATCCGCCGGATCTGGGCTATGCGGGCTCGTGCCTGTGCGGGCGGCCGCATCGGCCGGACAGCCCGCCTCGCCCCCGGCGCGCGGCGCACCCGCCCGCCCCCAGCCTGGCCGCCCCCAGCCTGGCCGCCCCCAACGAGGAAGACGATGACCTGAGGCGCATGCTGATCAGGCTGATGGCCGACGGCGGCACCCGGGTCGACTCCCAGTTCCTCGGGGCGGTGGACAGGATGCGCCGGCGCATGGACGACGCGTTACTGGGCGGCACCGTCTCGGCCGCGATGATCGACCAGTGGGAGGAAACGACCGCCGGTTACGGCAGGCGGTACATGACAGTGCCGTCGCTGCGGCTGCTGTGTGACGTCCTGCTCGATTTCGGCGACGTCCGCCGCATGTGCGAGGAGCGCCAGCCGCTGGAATTCGCCGAGCGGCTGTGCCGGGTCGCCGGGCAGCTGGCCGGGCTGGCCGGGATCGTCCTGCTCGACCTGGGTGACCAGCGGCTGGCCCGGTCGTACTTCCGGACGGCGCGGACGGCGGCCGACGAGACCGGCGACCGCCGGCTGCGCGCCTGGGTGGCGGTCCGGGAGGCGCTCGTGCCGCTCTACTACGGCGACCCGCACGAGGCCGCGAGCCTGGCCGGCGCGGCTGTCGACCTGGCCGGACGCCGGCCCTGCGTGGCCGGGGTCATGGGCCAGGTAGTCGAGGCGCGCGCCCGGGCGCGCCTGGCGCGCCTGAGCACGCGCAGCAGGCGCGGGCTGCGCACCGCCCTGGATCATGCCAGGGCGGCGCTGGACCGCGCCCACGATGCGCTCGCCGACCTGCCCGCCGCGGAGACCAGCGATACCGCGTTCGGCTACACCGAGCGGCAGTTCTGCTTCCACGCGGGCGATGCGCTGGCCATGCTCGGTGACCACCAGGAGGCACAGCGTGCCTTCTCTCGAGCGCTGCGGCTCTACCCGGCCGCCGAGATACTCGATACGACGCTGGTGACCTTCGGCCAGGCCGGCTGCCTGGCCGACGCCGACGAGCCGGAACACGCCCTGCGCCTGGGCCGGGACGTGCTGCTGGGGCTGCCCGCCGAGCAGCGCACCGAGATCATCCTGGTGGCGGCGCGTGCGCTCGGCGCGGCGGTCGGTGCCCGGCACCCTGGCCTCCCGGCCGTCCGGGAATACCAGGAGGCGCTCCTGCCCCGGTAGCCCGAGCTCCGCGGGCCCGGCCGAGCTCGTCCGCCGGCCGGCCGGCCCCGCCGCGGGCTGGTCCCCGTTACAGCCGCATGCCCGTGTGCGCGGCGATGAACGCGAGCTGCTCACTGGACAGCGCCACGGTCCGGCTGACGGCGCGGGCCCCGTGGCCCACGTCACCCTCGCGCCGCAGCAGCACCGGCCGGCCGGCTAGCGGGGCCGACGTGGCGTGCTGCAGGGCCGCGCACATCTTCCGGGCGTGCAGCGGGTCGACCCGGGTGTCGCCGTCAAACACGGTGAACAGCACCGCCGGGTAGGCGGTCCCGGCGCGGACGTGGTGGTAGGGCGAGTACCCGAGCAGCCAGCCCAGTTCCTGCGGATCGGCGGCGCTGCCGTACTCGTCGTTCCAGGTCTCGCCCAGCCCGAACTGCTCGTACCGGACCATGTCCAGCAGCGGCGCCGAGCAGACGGCCGCCGCGAACAGCTCCGGCCGCTGGGTGATAGACGCGCCGACCAGCAGGCCTCCGTTGGACCCGCCGGAGATGGCAAGCTGGCTGGCGCTGGTCCAGCCGTCGGCGATGAGCTTGCCCGCCGCGGCGGCGAAATCGTCGAAGACGTTCTGCTTGCGCTCGCGCATCCCGGCGCGGTGCCACTGCTCGCCTTCCTCGCTGCCGCCGCGCAGCCCGGCGATCGCGTAGACGCCGCCCGCCTCCACCCAGGCCAGGACCGTCGCGGAGTAGGCGGGGGTCAGGCTGATATTGAAGCCGCCGTAGCCGTACAGGATGGCGGGCCGGGGATCGTGACGCCGCGCCGGGCCAGGCCCGCCAGGCCCGCCAGGCCCGGAGATGACCAGCATCCGGATGGTGGTCCCGTCTGCGGACGGGAAGGCGACCTGCTCGGCACGGACCTGCGGCACGCTGATCGTGCCGGGGGAGCGGGCCCAGGTCCGCAAGGCCCCCGCGGCGGCGTCGTAGTGCAGGACCATCGCCGGCGTGGCGTCGTCGGTGTAACTGAACCACGCCTCGTGCCCGCCTTCCGGGTGCCCGCGCAGGCCATCGGCCGATCCCAGGCCCGGCAGCGGGATCTGGCCCGTCAGCTGGCCGGTGGCCAGTTCGTGCACGCTGACCTCGCTGATCGCGTGCCGGGTCCAGTTCGCGACCAGCAGCGGCCGCTCCAGTTGCGGGCCGTCGAGAATCGCGTACCCGCCGAGCACGGCCTCGCCGTCCTCGGGCAGCAGGTCCCGCCAGCTCGAGTGGCCGGGGAAGGCCGGGTCGGCGGGGTCGGCCACCGCCAGCCTGCCGCGCGGCGCGTCCCGGTCGGTGCGCAGGTAAAGCCGTCCGTCCCGGCCCGCGTGCACGCTCACCAGGGCGTCCACGCCCTGCTGGAGCACGCGCAGGTCCGGCGCTGCCTCCGGCGAGGCCGTCAGGTCGGCGATCCACACGTCATTGCGCGGCGCCGTGCCGGCCGACGCGTCGATGACCAGCCATCGGCCGTCCCTGCTGACCATGACGCCGTAGTAGTTGGTCTTCTCCAGCCCCTCGCCGAAGATCAGGACGTCATCGGCCGCCGCCGTCCCGACCCGGTGCAGGTATACGCGGCGGTGGTACTGCTCCTCACCCGGCGGGACCTGCGCTGGAGCAAGCCGGCGAGCGTAGAAGAAAGCCTTGCCGCCCGGCAGCCACGCGATCTCGGTGTACCGGCAGCGGTCGATCGGGCCGTCCACGTCCTCGCCCGTCGCCACGTCCATGACCCGCAGGACGGACTCCTCCCGCCCGCCCTCGGACAGCTGGTAGGCCAGCAGCCTGCCCTCGTGGTCGGGCTGCCAGCTGTCCAGGGTGGTAGTCCCCGACGGGTCGATTGCCACCGGGTCGATCAGCACCCGCTCGGGCTCATCGCCGGCCGACGTGTAGAGCACCGCGTGCTCCTGGCCGCCCGCCCGGCGCAGGAAGAACTGCCGGTCACCGCGCCACAGCGGCGGGCTCACCAGGCCCGCGCCCAGCAGTTCGGTCAGCCGGGCCGCCAGGCGCTCCCGGCCGGGCAGCGTCGCCAGCACCTGCGCGTACAGCTCGTCCTGGGCCTTGAGCCAGGTCCTGGCCTGGTCGCTGCCGGCGTCCTCGAGCCAGCGGTAGGGGTCGGCCACGACCTGACCATGCAGGACCTGCGAGATGTCCTGGCGGGGGGCTCGGAGGGCGTCCGGATAGCTGGAAGTGGTCATGACTGGCACTTTAGGGGCACAATCGCCGCGGGTCAGGACCGAGCCGGCCGCTGACCTGCCGGAGCAGTCCCGCGGCGGCCGGCCGATCCCGCCACAAACTACCCAGGCCGCACCATGCCTGTGCGCCACGCGGGCCGGTAGTCTATTGGTGTTGGCGGACGGGCCGCTGGGCAGTCACACTGGTCACGGGTGCCCCGGCGGCACGAGGGGAGCGCACCCGGCAGGAGGTGCGAGTGCGTCGGGTATTGCTGCTCAACGTTACGTATGAGCCGCTGACGACTGTTGGCCTGCACCGTGCGGTGTGCCTGGTCCTGGGGGACAAGGCCGAGGTCCTGCACGATGACGCAGACGGCAGGACGCTGCACTCGGCCTCATCGCGCCTGATCGTCCCGTCGGTGATCAGGCTCCGCCGTTATGTCCGGATTCCGCACCGCAGCCGGGTGCCGCTCACCCGGGCCGCCCTCATGCGCCGGGATAACTACCTGTGTGCGTACTGCGGCATCAAGGCCGACACCATCGATCATGTGATTCCCCGGAGCCGGGGCGGCCAGCATGTCTGGGAGAACTGCGTGGCGTCCTGCACGCGCTGTAACCATCGCAAGGCCGACCGGCTTATCGAGGAACTCGGCTGGTCGCTGCGGTTTGACCCGGCTGCCCCCCGCGGCGCGCACTGGCGCCTCATCGGTGCCGCGTACGACGGCGACCCGCAATGGGTCGCCTACTTGCCGGAGCCCAGTGCAGCCTGAGCCCGGTGCCGGCTGAGCCCAGTGCAGCCTGAGCCCGGTGCCGGCTGAGCCCGGTGCCGGCTGAGCCCGGTCTGTTGACAACTCCCCGGACGCGGGGGACAACGCTCGCTTTGCTGTGGACAGCGCTGTGGACAGCGGAAATGCCCGCAAATTGCCGTCGCTCAGCCCTTGTGCGTATCGGCGATTGGCAGTAGAACGGCTCTCACCACTGAGGCGGGTCCATCCCGAGGGTGACTCCGGAACGGCGGGCGGGGCGGGAAGCTGGTCCGCACGACGGGGGCCCGGTGCCGGTGGTGGTCACGCGGTGTGCGGCAGCCGGGTAGCCGGCAGGCCAGGGCCGACGGGCCGTCGAGGCCCCTCCATCTCATACATGGGGGGGCCTCGTTCATTGGGACCTTGTCCTTAACGAATTGCGTCCAACGAGTAACGCCATGTGCAATGGCGGGCGATAATAAGACAGACGTCGGCGGCGTGGGTACCCCCGAGCTCACGTCGCCGCGTCTTCACCAGACCGGCCGCGCCGGCAGTACCCACAGTCAGCCCGGCCCGGTAGCGTTCACTACATGACAGCAACCGCAACGCCCGCGGGCGGAGGCAGCACGCGCCCCGATGCCCCGTTCGGCCGGAACCTCACGGCCATGATCACGCCGATGACCGGCGACGGGGCCGTCGACTACGAAGGCGCTGCCCGGCTCGCCGAGTACCTGGTCACGGACATGCGGAACGATGGCCTGGTCATCAGCGGCACGACCGGCGAGTCGCCCACGACGACGGACGCAGAGAAGGAACGACTGCTGCGGACGGTCGTCGAGGCGGTCGGAGACCGGGTCAGCGTCGTGGCCGGGGTCGGCACGAACAGCACCGCGCACACCTGCGAGCTCGCCCGGACCGCCGAGCGGGCCGGCGCAGCTGGACTGCTCGTGGTCACGCCCTACTACAGCAAGCCGCCGCAAAGCGGGCTGCTGGCGCACTTCACCGCAGCCGCGGACGCGACGCAGCTGCCGGTCCTGCTCTACGACATTCCCGGCCGGACCGCCACCCCGATCGAGACGCAGACGCTGCTGCGGCTGGCGGAGCACCCGCGGATCGTTGGCGTCAAGGACGCCAAGGCCGATCTCCTCGCCGGCTCGGACGTCATGGCGCGCACGAGCCTGGCCTTCTACTGCGGCGACGATCCGCTGAACCTGCCCTGGCTGTCGGTCGGCGCCTGTGGTTTCATCAGCGTGCACGGGCACGTGATCGGCGACCGGCTGCACGCGATGATCGAGGCGTACTTCGACGGCCGGGCGGGCGATGCGCTGACCATCCACCGCGAGGTGCTCCCGGTCTACAAGGGCATGACCCGGGCGCAGGGCGTGATCATGTCGAAGGCGGCCCTCGGCCTGCTCGGACTGCCCGGCGGCCCCGTGCGGCTGCCGCTGACGGACGCCACGGCGGAGCAGGTCGACCAGCTCCGTGAGGACCTCACGGCCGGCGGCGTGAAGATCCGGTGAGCCATCCGCATCCAGAACTCGGACCGCCGCCGCCCCTGCCCGTCGATGGCCTGCGCATCATCGCGCTAGGGGGCCTCGGCGAGATCGGCCGCAACATGACCGTCTTCGAGCACGCCGGCCGGCTGCTCATCGTGGACTGCGGGGTCCTGTTTCCCGAGCCCGATCAGCCCGGAATCGATCTGATCCTGCCGGACTTCTCCATGCTGGAGGACAGGCTGGACCAGATCGAGGCGCTCGTCCTTACCCATGCGCACGAGGACCACATCGGGGCGGTTCCCTACCTGCTCCGCCAGCGGCGGGACATCCCGCTCGTGGGGTCCAGGCTCACGCTGGCCCTGGTGACCAGCAAGCTCGCCGAGCACCGGATCCCGCCCGAGACCGTCGAGGTCGCGGCCGGCGGCACCCAGTCGTTCGGCCCCTTCGACCTGGAGTTCCTGGCCGTCAACCACTCCATCCCCGACGCCCTGGCCGTTGCCATCAGGACCCGGGCCGGCGTGGTTCTGCACACCGGTGACTTCAAGATGGACCAGCTGCCGCTGGACGGGCGGCTGACCGACCTGGGCGGTTTTGCCCGGCTCGGGACGCAGGGCGTTGACCTGCTGCTGGCCGACTCGACGAACGCAGAGGTCCCCGGCATCGTGACCACCGAGCGGGCGATCGGCCCGGTGCTCGACGACGTCTTCGCCGGCGCGCAGCAGCGCATCATCGTGTCCTGCTTCGCCAGCCACGTGCACCGGGTCCAGCAGGTCATGGACGCTGCGGCGGCTCATGGCCGGAAGGTCGCGCTGGTCGGCAGGTCGATGGTGCGCAACATGGGCGTGGCGCGCGACCTCGGCTACCTGCGGGTGCCCTCGGTGCCCGGCGGGCTGCTCGTCGACATGCGCGAGGCCGAGGAGTTGCCGCCGGATGAGATCGTGCTGATCTCGACCGGCTCGCAGGGTGAGCCCATGTCCGCCCTGTCCCGGATGGCCGGCCGAGACCATCCGATCCGGATCGCGGAGGGTGACATGGTCATCCTGGCGTCGTCGCTGGTGCCGGGGAACGAGACCGCCGTGTCGCGGATCATCAACGACCTGACCCGGCTCGGCGCGCAGGTGGTGCACAAGGGCAACGCGCTGGTGCACGTGTCGGGACATGCGCCCGCCGGTGAGCTGCTCTACGTGCTGAACCTGGTCCGGCCCGGCAACTTCATCCCGGTGCACGGGGAGTGGCGGCACCTGAAGGCGCATGCCGATCTCGCCGCGCAGACCGGCGTGCCGGCCGATCGCATCCTGATCGCCGAGGACGGCGTGGTGGTGGACCTCGTCGGGGGCAAGATCGCGGTGGTCGGCAACGTCCAGTGCGGCTACGTCTATGTCGACGGCATGTCGGTGGGCGAGGTGACGGAGGCGTCGCTCAAGGACCGGCTGATTCTCGGGGATGAGGGTTTCGTCTCGGTCGTCGTGGTGGTGGACTCCACCAACGGGAAGCTGGTGGCCGGGCCGGAAATCCATGCTCGCGGCTCGGGCATCGACGACTCGGCCTTCGACGAGATCCGCCCGCTGGTGGAGGAGGCCCTCGTCCGGGCGGCCGCCGACGGCATCAGCGAGGTGCACCAGCTACGGCAGCTGATCCGCCGGACCGCGGGCCGCTGGGTCAGCGACAACTACCGCCGTCGCCCGATGATCATCCCGGTCGTGGTCCAGGTTTAGCCTGAGCCGGCCGGAGTCGCGGCAACTCGTGAGTGGTCCGGATCCCGCCAGCACTTCTCCTTGATCTGGAGCCGGAACCACTCGGCCACGCCCTGCCTGACGCGGCGGACCAGGACGGTGGTGGCGTTCATGCCTTCCACGCTGATGGGCTCGTCGGTGGCGAACAGCGACACGCCCTGGGCGGCCAGCTCCCTCTCCAGCCGCAGCGCGTTGTAAGTGTCGCGGCCCGACCGCTCGATGTCCTCGCAGATGGCGGCGGCGAACCGGGGCGCCGGTGACTTTGCCTCGGCCAGCAGGTCGGCTAGGCCGCCATCACGCGGGATGCCGGCGTCAACCTGCTGCCAGGAGTCGGAGTGGCCGCGCTGGTCGATGTCCAGGCCGCCGGACTCGATGTCCCAGAAATACGCGGCGATGAACCACCCGGCCGGCAGCTTGGCCTGGCACTCGCGGACCTGCCGGCGCAGCGACGCGCCAGGGTCCTGTAACGCGAGAGTGGAGGTCCGGCCGGTGAACGCCACCGGTACCCGGTCGGCTGGCGCGGCGCCTACCCGCGCTGTCGTCGGCATGCCCATGAAAGTAGCTCCCTGATCGCCTGGTTCTGGCGCCCGTCCAGCCGCGCGGCTTCCGCGCCGTCCGCGATGTCGGTGTCGCCGCGAATCCCAGGCCGGTCACGGCCAGCCCGGAGCGGGTCAGCCATACCCAGGCCGGTCCTGGTCCCAGGCGGCCGGTCTGCGCGTACCCGGCCTTGCGCCAGCGGGAGACGATGGGCCGTAACCGGTCCTCGCGCACCCCCAGGGATAATGCCAGCAGGTCATAGGGGGCCGCCGTGCATCTCCCCGCACAGGACCAGCCCGGTGATGTCCCGGCCGGTCAGCCGGACCGTTCCGGCGTCGGATCGGCGGGCAGTAGCTAAGGCTGTGGCGGTAACAGCGGTCTCGCCAGTGTTCATGTGCTCCCGTCCAGCTCTGGCATGTCTCGCCCCAGTCTGCCCGCCGGCAATCACCGGCGTCAGCCGGTACCCGGCGACGGTGTTCCCTGTCTCAGGGGCTGGCCGGGACAGGGAACACCGGACCCCGCCGGACCCCTGCTGCGGCTGCGCTATCACGCCCAGGCCAGGAACCAGATAACCGGCCGCAGCGGGAGCATCAGGCCCCGCCGCGCCCAGCCTCCCGGGCAGGCAAGGCCAGCTGCGGGGCGCGGCGGGGGGTCAGTAACCTGGGCGGCGGCAGGCCGTCGCCCGGCACGGGCACCGGGGGTCAGGGCCGGCGGCTCTGCTGCTGCCCGGCGGTCAGGGCGGCGGTCAGCTCGGGAAGGCTGCCGGTCACGACGGCGTGGGGATGGGTGTGCAGGCTGAGGGCGCGGGCGACGTAGCGCGTGCCATCGCCGGTGGTCTCGCGCCACAGCCGGACCGCGGGGAACCCGGCCGCGACCAGGGCCAGCTCGTCCGCGTCTGCGGGCGGCTCGGCGGCGGTCACGGTGCACTGCCGGGCTTGCGGCCGATCCCGGCGTAGAACAGGACCGGGACAGGTAACGACAGTTAACCGACAAGCCATTGCCGGCTATCTGTCGTGGCAGCCTGTGCGCAGTGGCCCAGGATTCTCGTGCTTAATAGGTATTCCTGACGGGTGGATGCGCTAAGGAAAGGACGGTCGCCGTGCGCC
>DATKRH010000135.1:0-6401 GCA_035532295.1 Streptosporangiaceae bacterium | reverse complement strand
CCACGATGCCGACGTTCCGACGCCTCGTCGATCTTCACCTTGTCGAGCAGGGCGGTGGTGAGGGCTTCCTCGCCGGAGCGGATCGCCTTGTAGCAGCCGCGGGTGATCAGCGTCATGTAGGAGCCGATGTGCCCGGTCGTCCGCTCGAACAGGTAGCGGGCCAGCCCGGCGAGCATCCCTGGTTCCTGGCGGGCCAGGACCAGCTGCCGTTCGGTGGCTTTCAGCAGGCCCCGCCAGTCCTGGCGGCCCTGCCGGGTGCCGATCTCGAAGGGCGGCACTTCCAGGCGGGTCCACCGCCGGGCGGTCTGGGCCAGGACGGCGCTGTCCCCGGACTCGCCAGCCGTCCCGGCAAGCCGCCTCCCGCACCGGCCCACGAGGGAAATGAAGAAACCGTGAGACAAACCCCGGCGAAGAAACCGTGAGACGCCCGCAAACGACAAGGTCAGGCTGCTTACGAGCGAAAAGCGTGATGAGAACCTACAGGACATGAACCGAAAGGCCGGCGCTGGTTGACATGGTCGCCATCGAGGTCAAAGCCGCCCGTTGTCCCGGAGCCAGGTCAACGCTCGGATGGTGACGTTGCCGCGCCAGTCGTTCTTTTGAGCCGGCGACCAGGCAAGCCAGTCGAACATCCAGCCGCCATCGTCTTGCTGCTCGGATTCGACGGTGTCCAGGTGAGCATCGATGTGCGCTTGCCCGATGGCTTCTCGGGAGCGACTGCCCGGACGGGGTGAGAGGTCGAGTGGACGGAGCACCTCCCCCTCGACACCGTCCACGGGCGCCAATGCGGACACGTCCCCACGATTAGCCAAGTACCGGATCATCTCTCGAGCGCGCTCTTCATCGGGCACGGCGTCGAGGAAGGCCAACGCGTACTTCAGCCAGTACCCGCCAGGCTCGTCCGTTGTCTCGATCGAGCGCCACGACCACTCCGTGGCACGGGCCAGCCAGTCCTCTTTAGTTACGCCAGCGGCGTGCAGCGCAGCGGCCAGCCCGAGCGTCAGGAATGATCCGGCCTCAGGGCTCTCGCCAGCGTCGGTCCACCACGGGGCGTGCGGATAGCCCTCGAAGCCGGGCAACACGGATCGGACCCCCCCATCCGGCTCGCCGATCGATGCGATCCACGCGCGTGCTGCGCGAGCAAGCTCGTGATCGCTTGCGCCGGCCTCATTCAGGATCTCAAGGGCGTAGAGGGTGGGAGCGGGCTGGCTCGCGGGGCAGCGGAGATCCGGCTCCAACCCCTGGCCGAACCCGCCGTCGGGGTTCCGATAGCCGCGCAGCGCTTCGACCACCGGCTCGGCTGACCCATCACCGAACAGCAGCGCGTAGCGATGGCGGTCCAAGAGGCGAGCGGTGGACCAGACGAACTCTTCGGCAGCGGCACGATCAATCGGCATACGCCGAACGCTACGCTGCGGTGGGCGTGCGGTCTTTGAGAAATCGGACAGGCGGGATCCCCGCCAGACGGGTGACCTCTGCGGTCATGTGCGACTGATCGGCATACCCAGCTTTCAGAGCCAGTTCGACGAGCGGCCCTGGCGAGAGGGCCTGCAGGCGTCGGAACCGCAGCACCCGTGCCAGCATCTTCGGCCCGTATCCGACCGCGTCGGTGACCCGGCGCTGAAGGTGCCGGGCGCTCACCCCAAGGTCATCGGCAACCGAGCTGATCCGGGCTTGCGGACGGCTCAATGCCGAGATGGCGGCGTGCATTAGCGGATCGGGCTCACCCAACCCCCGCAGTTCGAGCGCTCGATGCAACAAGGCGTGCGGGTCCGAGCCTGCGTTCAGCTGGTCAAGCAACGCGGCAGCGACGTCTCTCCCAAGGACCTCGGCGGCGTCCGGTGCCAGGTCCCGAATCTCTGACGCCGGCAGCCCCAGAACGGCTCCGGCCGCCCCCGGACGCAGCCGCGCACCGACCAGCCTCGCCCTGGGCTCCAACTGGACCAGACGCGGCCCAGTGTCTGGACCCGCAATACACAAACGCTCACCGGTCCAGATCAGATCCACGCACGCGTCCGGCACCACCCGGTGTTCCTGCCCCGTCAGCGTGACCTGCTCCCAGGTGCACGTCACCAGTGGTGACTCGACCAGCCGCTCCGTGTAGCTCATAGGTTCGAAAGTACCCTCCTGGTTCAGGCTCGCGCGGCCGCGACGCGTCCCCCGACGCCGCTCTCGCGCCCCTTGTCGGGGCACTGTCCAAGACGGCCAGAGCTGGGGCAGCGAGACCTACCTCGGCGCGACCGCACCCGGCTGATCTCCCGGCGCCCGCCAGCGTCGAGCGCACAGGCTCGCTGCGGAGAGGGTATCCGCCAGGGGTGGGTACTGATCAAGGCGTTGGGAACCTTGTCAGCCACGGCTGGTCGCCACGATGTCCACGATGGGCGTGATGGTCATGGCGCTGGTGAGGGAGTTGGCGATGAAGCACTCCCGGTGGGCGGTGTCGACGAGGGCGAGGACACGAGGCTCGCTTGCTGGGGGGCGGACGGTGATTCGTGGCCGCAGGTGGATCTCGGTGATGCGGACAGGACGGTCGGCCTCGGGCATGGTCGCCTCGGCGTGGTCCTCGTAGGCGACGACGTCGATGCGGGCTCGTGCGGCGACGGCGAGGAAAGAGAGCAGCTGGCACGACGACGCGGCGAGCAGGAGCAACTGCTCGGGGTTGAGGAGATCGGGCTCGCCGCGAAACGCCGGGTCCGAGCTGAGCACCAGGCCTGCTCGTGCCGGCGGGGCCACTGCCTGGTGGGACCGGCTGTAGGTCGCGTAGCCGCCGGCGGTCGACCCGTTCCACGAGCAGGTCGCCAGGTAGCGGTGGATGCGATGGCCGTCGGTCACGTGTCGCTCCGTTCACGCTGGCGGACGGCGCCACCGAGCCAGGAGGTAGCCTTTGCCATCGCGGCGGCGGGAGAGGTCGCCATGACCGTCTCGGCGAGCGCTGCGACCGAGACCGACGCCAGCTGCTGGCGCCAGGCGTCCTCGGCTGCCCACATCGCCGCCGCGATCGAGCAGGTCGGCGTGTAGGACCGGGCTGGCACCGCGGTGGGGCCGCGCCGTCGGATCTCGCTGCAGCGAAACGCCTGCTCGGTCCCTTCGACGGCGTGGACGACCTCGAGCAGGGAGATCGCCTGCGCCGGGCGGGCGAGGCGGTAGCCGCCGTGGCGACCGCTCACCGACTCGATGATCCCCGCGCCGCTCAGCGCCTGGAGCGCCTTCGCGAGGTACGGCCCGGGCACGCCGTGGTACTCGGCAAGGCGCGCCGCTGAAAGGGTGGTCTCGGGTGGCAGGCAGGCGAGCAGCACGGTGCAGTGCGCGGCCCACTCGACACCTTCGCCCAAACGCATACCCGGACTCTACTTGTCCGACTACTGCTGGCGACCATAACATGGATATCACACATCCGATTTCGACCGGGAGGTGCCTGTGAAGATCGCCGTGGCAGGAGGGACCGGCACCGTCGGGCGTCACCTCGTGGAGCTCGCCCGTGGCGCCGGGCACGACGTCGCGGTGCTGGCACGGGGCGCCGGGGTCGACCTGCGAGACGAGCACCAGGCGGCGGTTGGGCTCGGGGGAGCCGAGGTCGTCGTCGACGTGACGAATGCGCCAAGCACCAAGGAAGACCAGGCGACCGCGTTCTTCACCGAGGTCACCGGGCGCCTGTCGAGCCTCGGCGCGGCAGCTGGTGCGTCGCGCCTCGTCGTGCTGTCGATCGTCGGCCTCGAGCAGACCTCCGGTTACGGCTACTACCAGGCCAAGCTCACCCAGGAGCGCGTCGCACGCTCCGGTCGCCTTGCCGTGTCAATCGTGCGTGCGACCCAGTTCCACGAGTTCGCCGGCCAGATCCTCGAGCGCACCCGGCTCGGCCCGGTGGCCTTCGTGCCGATCATGCGCATCCAGCCCGTCGCCGCTCGAAGCGTCGCCGAGCACCTGCTGGGGCTGGCGCAGGAGCCGCCTTCTGAGGAGCTGTGTGAGGTCGCGGGGCCCGAGCCGGCTGATCTTGTCGACCTGGCCCGAGCGACCCTGAAGGCGGCGGGGCGTCGCGTGGTCGTCGTCCCGGTCCCGGTACCTGGGACGGCCGGCAAGGCGATGCGCCACGGGGCCCAGCTCCCCGGGCCCGACGCCCGCATCGTCGGACCGGACTTCGACACCTGGCTCCACGACGGCGGCCTTCGCGACAGCTGACGCTCGGCGGTCCGGCTTCGTGTCGCGTTGCTCACGCGCGCCCTTCGTTCACTGATATCGCGACCGAGCGTGCCGGGAGCACTGCCCCGAGGACACATGCCCCGCCGGCGACGACCATTCCGACACGCAGCCCGGGGACGAACGTGGCCCGGGTGGCGACGAGGGAGCCGAGGAGCGTGACGCCGACGACGCCGCCGACCTGGCGGGCGGCGGGCGGAGTCCAGCGCCCCGAAGCCCAGCCCGAACAGCACGAAGCCGCCGGCGAGCACCCACAGCGCCGGTGCGAGGGCTTCCGCCGCGAGCGCCAGCGCCGACAGCAGGGTCGCGGCGGCGAGAAGCGGGCCGACGCGGATGCGGGACAGGAGACGCCCGGTGACGGCGCTCGACAAGGCCGAGGCGGCGACCCCGCAGGCCAGCAGGAGCCCCACCCCGACTGGCTCGCCGAAGCTGAGCCGCATCGACGGCCACAGCAGGCCCAGGGTGGACCCGGGAAAGGCGGTGATCAGGTATGCCAGGCAGGCAAGACGAAGGGCACGCACAGGCGTAGCTCCAGCTGAGTCGCTGGAACAGGCGATGCCGACCGGGCCTGCGGCGCCGCAGGGCGCTCGGACAAGCCCGGGGGACGGGTTCGCTGTGCCGCAGGCAGCACGCGATGACAGGCCGGAAGATGACCTCTGACGTCAGCGCGTCCGGGACTGCCCGTGCACCTCAGCTCCTCGACGTTCTCACTTACCTGAGCCTGACGCTAACCGGCCGGGCATCCTCACCGCAACCATGCGGCGGTGGCCGGCGCTGGCAGCGCGTGGTTCCGCCAGGCAGCCCGAAGCCGCCGCCGTGATCTTCTTGCCGCCGACATGTATTCCTTCCTTGCCTCCCGGCGGGGAAGCGGTGACGCAGAGATCCTTGCCCGGCCCGCGAGGCAGGTGTTGTCCCTGGTGACTCCGGCCTGCGTAACTGGCTCCGCAACGGACCGGCCAGCACCTGCCTCGACTTCGAGTTTCCGGCAGCGTGCATGCTGGCGCTCGATGTCCGGCTCGGCGGCCACGTGCCCGCGGAACCCGTCGCGGCGCTTCGACCTCGACTTGCGGATGTGCCGCGCCTCCCGGTCGACGGTGGAGATAACCCGGTCCGGGGCGACCTTGCGGGCGATCCGCCACCGCCCGTCGGTACCGCCGGAATCCTCCGCGGGCTCCACGTCCTGCCCGGCGACCAGCGCCAGCAGCCCCAGCGCGCCGGCCTCCGGCTCGCCCCGCTGCGGCGCATCCGGGCCCGCCAGCTCCCCCAGCACCGCCAGCGCGTCGCTCACCAGGGCGCTGACCAGGTCCTGCTTCGCGGCCGGGTCATCCCCAGTCGATGGCCGGCTTACCGGGCCAGGAGTAATCCAGCGCGCACACCGCCGCGACCACATCCGCCGCGCCGGGCACCACCCGCGCGACCTTGCGGATCGCGGCCACCAGCTGGGTGACGGTGTCCTGGGCCGCCACGGCGTCATCGAACACCGTCCAGTCCACGCACCGCCTGCGCCGGCCCCGCGAGATCCCGGTCTGGGCGATCACCGCCGCGGGTCAGCGACCGGCCGCACGCCACCTTCCACCGGATATCGAACTTCAGCGCATCCGCGGCCCGGGGATCGGACAGGTCATGCAGCTGCTGCAGCACCAGCACGCTGCCGGCCAGGTCCGCGCTCAGCGACGGGCGCCCGGTCCGCGATGGGAACAAGTCAGCGGTGAAGCTGCCGGGGATCAGCTCCGCCCGGCGCTCAGCCAGGAACGCGAACACGCTACCTGCGCGGCACCAGGTGCCCGGCGATCATCTCGGCGTCCAGCAGCTCCCGGTCCAGCCGTGATCTTCCCTGCATAAGAAGATCATCCCAGATCATCGAACACACTGCCGGCAGAAACGCCCGGATGGTCAGCTAGGCCCGCGAGGGTCAGGTCGCTGGGATCAGTCTGGCTGAATGCCCTCAGCCAAGGCGGCCTGGGCCAGTCGCCCGGACAGGCACCACCAGCCGGGCAGGCTCAGACGATGAGCACGATCGACGATCTGCGGTGCCTATGGATGGCGCACCGGCGCGGACATGAGCCGACGGATCTCGTCCGCGAATTTGGGCACGCCTGCTCTGCCGAGCAGTACGGCGAGATCCTGTGGCGTGAGGGCGGGCCGTCTGGTGCGGGCTGCCTGCTCGCCTATGACCTGCAGGATGGTGGGCGGGCTGAGGTCGAGTT
>DATKRH010000134.1:0-28629 GCA_035532295.1 Streptosporangiaceae bacterium | reverse complement strand
TGGGAGGAATTTGGGAGGTCTGCATCGAGTGCAGCCCTGCCTAAGTCCTCTCAACTTTTTCGAAGAGGAGCCTCTGAACTGGCCTTTGGCGGTTCTGATCGAACCGGCCGAAGGGACTGAGTCGGATTCGCATCGAGGGGTCAGGGGTTCAAATCCCCTCAGCTCCACCCATAACCGCAGGTCAGGGCCTTGATTATCAGTCCTGATGATCCGCCATGGGCCGACGAACGCCGACACTGTCAGGAACGCCATGACAGCTGATTCGGCTCCCTGCGCCAACCGAGATGGACAGCGTCATGATCAGGCTGGAGTACAGGCCCTCACGGCGCAGGATCGCGCCCTTCTCCCCGCCGGGCGCCGCGTCGCAGGCGGCCAGGATCTCCTGCTTGTACTGCGCGGTGAACGTCCGCCGCCGCGCCCGGGCGGGCACCTCGGGATCCGGGCGCCGCCCGTCATCACCAGCCACCTGACCAGGATCGGTGATCCCGGCCGACCGGTCGAGCGCAGTCACGGTCATTGTCATCTCAGGGAAGTCTCCATCCCCGCCATCCCCGCCCTCGGGCCACTGATTAACAGGGGGGCAGGTGCCTCACCCAAGGTTGGCAGACAGGGCCGCGACCAGCCATGCCGCCGATTCGAAAGAGCCTCAAGCTCCCGTGGCTGGCATGGCAGGTGGTCAATAGTCGTCACATGAGCAGAATATCGCGGAGCGAACCCTGGGTGGCAGGCCCTACGCAGCCCGACGGATGCCGAACTCGATGCTGACCTCGGAGAGCCCAATAGGCGACTTACAGCCGCACCCGCGACCATAGGGTCGGCGACTCGAGCCCGATGTCCTCCAGCTGAACGTCGAACACTGGCGCGGCCCGTAAGGGACTACTATGCCCGGGCGACCGTCCGATCATGCCGAATAGCGCGCATTGGATGGAGCATGTTTATGCGCTTACCCGCATGATGATTCGTAATTCCGGGGCGACCGCAGTGCCTGCGGAGATTAACGGCTGGCGCTGGGACAGGGGGGCCACGCGCTTGCAGGGCGCTAGCCAGCCTTATGGGATCGCGACTCCCGCCAGTTCCGCCGCGTACTGCCTGCCCGGCTCGAAGTCGAGGAACACTAGCCCGTGCGAGGTCCGCGTCACCTGGAAATCTGTGAGCGCACCGAGACTGACGTGCGGGAGACCCGGCCAGCGGACCTCGGCAGCGGCCAGGGCCTGGATGATCTGGAGTTCCGCCGTGTCGCAGGCCCGGCCCCAGTCCCATCGGTGCAGGACCGCTTTGGCTGAGAAGAGCTCTTCGTCGTAGCGGTAGACGAGGCCGAAGCCGGGATCGGCCTCAACTGCCAGGCACATGTTGTCTCGGCCCAGCGTGGCGAGGAAGGATTCGATGTCCCAGGTCGGCGTGGTAAGCCGCGCCCTGTCGTGCAGCCATCGTTTCGCCCAGTAGCGTGCGCCTGTGTGGTCTTCGAGCTTGTAGAAGATGACGTCAGGGCACAGGTCGTTCAGTTGCTCGCCGAAGGGGATGGGCGCGTCTGCCATGCTGGTGACTGGGATCAGGCGTTTGAGCGCGGGCAGCGCGGATACTGTCCTGCGGTAGAGGCCCAGTGTTCGGTAGCGCGTCATGTCAGGGCGCTCCGTTCCCCCTGAAGATGCCACAGGACGCGGGTACCGCCGGTCATCGCGGGGTAGCGCAGGAGCGCACGCCTGCTCGCGGCGGCGCCGAAGAGGTCGGCCCACATCTGCTCGTCGTGACTCCAGTACCGGTCGAACTGCTGCCGCCATGGCCAGGGGCCGTGCTCGGTGAAAGAGCCCATGTCGGCGAGCACGGCCGAGGAGATGCCCAGGGCCGCGCGGACGAGCGCCCGGGCGGCCTCGCGGGACTGGGCGACGAGATGGTGCACGAGGTTGAGCGCCAGTACCACGTCGACCGGTCCGAGCGTCCGGATATCCAGGTTGGCGACGTCAGCGCAGATGAAGGTGAGCAGCGGTGGCTCATCGCGGAGCAGGCGCTGCTGGTCGACGGCGGTGACCCGGCTGGCGCGCCCGGTTCCCAGCAGGTGCCGTGCGATGCGGCCGTCGTGGCAGCCGAGATCGAGCACGGTCGAGCCGGCGGGCACGGCACTGCCGATCGCCGCGAGGCGGGCCGGGTAGGCCTCGTTCGCGAAGGGCATGTCGTAGTACGGCTGCTCCGGCCATTCGTACATACGCCGGCTCCCCAGGGTCAGGCCCGCCCGCTGTCAGCGGGCTGTCCGGTAACGTCACCGAAGATCTCGCGCCAGCGGTCCGCTATCGCCTCCCACCGGAATCCGGGACGCCGGGCGTATTCGTATCCGGCCTGGGACACCCGGCGCAGCCGGTCCCGGTCGCGGTAGAGCGTCTCCATCGCCGCCGCCGCCCCCGCCGCGTTCACCTGGGCCATCTCCAGGGGCGAGAACGGCGGGACTCCCCGCTCGGCTGGCTCGATCAGCTCTGCGGTGCCGTCCCGCCACAGGTCCCGGCAGGCGCTGTGCCCGGGCACGATCTGGGCCGCTCCGGTGGCCGCGTGCTCGAAGGACACCAGGCCCCACCCCTCGCCCATGGAGGTATTGATCCCGACGTCGCACGCCGAGTAGAGCAGCGCGAGGTCGTCCTCGGTGAGCGCGCCGCCCTCCGGGCTGAGCGGGTTGTAGAGGAGTCGGTCGGCAATTCCCAGCTTGTGCGCCAGGGCCAGGAGCTCACCGGTGTCCTCTTCGGTGATCGCATGGTGCAGGCACAGCCGGACGCCCGGCGGCTTGCCCTCGGCGAACTTCGCGAACGCCTCGATGGTGATGTCCACCCGCTTGCGGGCAGCGGGCCGGTTCGCGTTGAGGACAACGAAACTGTGCTCCGGATCGGTGAGGGCCGGGAACACGCGGCGCTTCACCGCTGCTCGGCCCCGCGGATCGAAGCCAGCGGCGAGCAGCCCGGGCCGGGCCGCGAAGGTGGTGATGTCGATGCCGTGCGGGATGATCTCGACCCGCGGCAGTCCCTCGCCCAGCCCGGCCGCCCGGAGCCGCTCGAATGCGCTGCTGAGCTGCCCTGCCGCCCACTCGGTGTAGACGACGACCCGGTCGAGGCAGCGCAGTGGCAGGGCCACCGCCTCGTCCACGATGTTCCCGTCCAGCGGGAGGTAGCCGACGAACCTCGTGGCGTCCCTTACCGGCGCGAAGACGCGCCCGTAATGGTCGAACAGCCAGAGGTCGTGGAGCACGAGCACCGCCGCGGGCGGGGCGCTGCGCACCATCTCCACGGCCTGGAACGCGGCGAAGACATCGCCGCCCCGCTGGTTCGTCGGGTGCATCCGCACGCCGCCGGACTCGGCCGGTGGCCCAGTGCGGCCAATCCCGAGATAGTCCACCTCGAAATCGGCCGCCAACTGGCCCAGCACCGTGCGCATCACCCGGGTGAGTCCCGTGCCGTCGATGTTGAAGCTGATCCCGAGGATCCGCTGCCGTGCGCCTGCGCCCGGCGTAGCGGTCATCATCCCCCGGTGGGATACAGCGAGCGCGTGGGAAAGTACAGCCCGCCGTCCATCTGTACCAGCTCGAAGACCGCGAAGGAAACACCGCCGGAGTAGTGCTGGTCCCCCGCCTCGGGGGACGTTGAGACGGCGTAGGTGAGCGGAGCCGGCAAGTCCAGGTACTCGATTCCCGGCCCTTCGTTCCCGCCGGCCACCGACACCAGCACGTAGGAGAACATGCACCGGATCCCGCATGCCATGCCCGTGTTCAGGTTCTCCACGGTCGCGAGCACTGTCCCGGCACCATTCGCCATGAGGAAGCGGTACAGCGGGCCCTGCGGCACCCGGTAGGTGCTGCTGGCGAGGACGGCCGCGACCAGGATGTGCTGGTTGTCCATCAGCGGGATAAGCCCGGCCGGGACGGTCGTGGAATCGCTGCCCACGAAGGACTGCGGCTTCTGCAGCGGGTTGGCGCGATCCAGCACCCAGAACCTGGGAGCTTGCGTCTCGTTGTCCCACCCGGGGTTACCCCCGTCAGAGAAACCCGGCAGCCAGAGTACGGAACTGCCAGCGGCCGAGGCTGAGCCGCCCGACCTGTGCCAGTTGTGCTGCTGGTTGACGAGACATTGAATCGGCCCTGGCTGAGCCAGGTCTGAATCGGACATGATGATTCCCCCTCTTGCGCGACTGAGCAAAGTGGCGAGTCTTGGCGACTGAGCAAAGTGGCGAGCCGGAGACCGGCCCTGGAGTGGCGCCGGTCGTCACGCGGATGCTGGTGCCAGCGCCTGGATGGCCTGCAGGTTCGTCACCTTGAGGATGAACGAGGCGGCCTGGATGACGACGGCGGCGATCTTGGCGATCGCGGCGGCGCCGCCGCTGAGGATCGTGGCGGCAAGGTAGGCGAGGATCTGCAGGAACATCAGCGCGTACTGGTACCAGGCCACTTCATCCAGGATGATGCGCAGAACCTGGCCGATGACACCCGCGATGTTACTTTGGATAATCACGTTGAGAATCGCCTTGGCCATCGCCCAGGGGCCTTGCCCCCAGGCTGCCTGCAAAGCATTGATCGCCTGCCGGTAAAGAGGACTTTGATCCACCACGTCGACAATCGCACGGACCGCCCGGTTGAGGGTAGCGGTGCTCTGGGGTATCCAGACGAAGATAGCGATGACGAGGAAGATGCACTCGATGACTACCGACGCCATCTGAGCGCCCGTCGCGGTCGCGTTCTCCGCGGCCGTGTCGATGTGATCCAGCTGAATGAGCAGCTCGCCATCCCGCCACGCGCTGAACGTTGTGCCCTCGACTTTCGCCACGAAGGACGACTCAACAAACGCCCTGCTCATCGCGTCGAAGTCGAGATTTTCCAGCGCGATACCGCTCTCGGCCGGCTCCAGCACGGCCAGCTTGAGTTCTTCCTTCGCATCGGACGAGAGCTGCGCGTAGCTGGCGGCGAAGGCGGGATCCTGGGATCGCGCCTCGATCAGCGCCTGGTTGAAGATGTAATTCCAGTCCAGGGGCTGCGGCGCCGCCATGGGCTGCGGCGGCAACTGCCACCCGTCGGTCCGGGGAGGCGGCTCAGCCAGAGAAACCGGCGTGCCGCCAGAAAACCGCTGCCGCTGCTGTTCCAGCAGATCGTCGAACATTCCCGTCATGCTGCCCCCTGCAGGCCGGAGTCCCCACCCTTACCGCCACCTTGGAACGTTTTAGTACTGCATGTCAATACCGGGGCGCTGATGAACTATTACGGAATATCAGTCACAACCCAGCCGAATATTGCCTACCGGCCGACCGGGGCTGGCCTGGGGTAGGGCTGACCTCGGCAGATGCATGATCGGCGGAGTCGCCGATGAGGCCGCCGAGAACGGGCCGACGCTTGATCCGCTCCTGGAAAGGCCGGCGGAACGGTAGCCGGGACGAGACGGGCGGACCTGGCGGCTGCGGTGGGAGGCGCCGCCCGCTGCACGCCTGGCAGCCGGCCAGGGGCTGGCCTGTGCTGGGTGGGGCGGTCAGGTCGTAAATGTGGCGCATCCGCTCCTCGGTAGCGGCTAGCCGCCCGCGCGCTCTCACCCCGCGGCCCATCGACGACCTCATGGCAGGCGACACGACCCATTCGGCCTGGCCGGACTAGAGGGCTTCCTGCATCACTTCATCGTGACGATCCACGCCTATGATGAGTACCTGGACATTGAGCCTGAGCCACAGCTCCAGGATGCATAGCAATCCCCGTGACGGCGATACCAGCTGGGGCTTGTCACCTTCGAAACTGGAACGGCGGTTGGCCGTGCCTGGGGACTATGCCAGCCGACTTCACCAGGAGATGAGTGCCCAAGCGGCGCTGTCGGCCGGATCCCGCCATTGGCGTGCGCGGCGATGATCAGATCGTGTGCGCCGCGGGGCGTTCCGGCTGAGATGATGGCGACGAGAGCTCGGGCTCGGTCGGCTGCGCGGGCAGAATTATCCGCCAGTTCTATTCCCACTCGGTACTCGGCGATCGACACCGCCGCGAAGCGAGTTCGTCAGCGTCCAGAGCAGCCCGGTCGATCGTCCCGCGCTCGTAGGCGATCAGGACATCGGTATCCAGGATCAGCCGCCGACCCGCGGGTCCTTCCCCTCGCTGGAAATCAGGGCAAGCGCACCCGCGATATCCCCGGCAAAGCGGCCAGACCCTCCTCAGCGGTGCGCGTAGGGCAGCGGACGCCGCCGCAGCCACTGCCAGAAGGTCCGGCGTGGCGGCCGCGCCGTGATCGTGCTACTGGTGACCTTGCCTGATACCTGGACTCGCAGGATGACCGGCACTTCGGAACCCCAGGGCGCCCGGACCTTCATGGAGCTGCTATTGGCCACCACGTCATCGGTGTCGACCACCACGCCGGGCCGTGTCACCAACCTCAGGTTGCCGCTGCGCATATCGGCGTCGATCAGCAGCGACGGCTGCGCGATCACCGCCTCGGTGAAGTCCAGCGTCACGCTGCCGCTCGTGACCCGCAGCTCCATTCGCTGCGGTACGAGCCAGCGGCCATCACGCCTCGTGGCACTGCTGCGGCACTCGATGCGGGCCAGATCCTTCGGCCCCGGGACCGGTGCGCCCGCGACGAAACCCGGTACGGCAGGCAGATCCCTGGTCACCGCCGCAAGCTCGCCGTAGGTGCGCGCGGTCAGGGCGTCTTCCAGCCGCTCGTCGAGTTCCTCGGCGGTCAGCCGGCCGTCACCCGCGGCGACCCGCAGCACCTCGACGACCCGATCCCGGTCCTCGTGCGACGCGCGCAAGTCATCATGCGACCCCACCTCATCACCGCGGCCTCGCGGCGATACCTCGCCCGTCATGAACACACTGTAAAGCCGCCGCCCGCCGCCCGCCGCCCGCCGCCCGCCGCCGTGGCAGGGTGTCACACATGGCGACAATCTCCCTGCCCCGCCAGCTCGTCCGCACGCGGCGCTTCACCCTGGGGGTTCCCGAGCAGTTAACGGTCGCGCTGGACGGGGCGGCCGTGCTGTTCCTGCGCAGCCGCGCGGGTGACGACCCGGTGACCTGCCTGTGGGCGCTGGATCTCAACTCCGGGACAGAGCGGCTGCTCGCCGATCCCGCCGAACTGCTCGGCCCGTCCGACCAGGAGCGCGCCCGGCAGGAACCAGCGCTGAAGCAGCGCACCGGCATCGACGCCTACGCCACCGACGCGGCCGCCGGGCTGGTCGCCTTCACGCTGGCCGGCGGGTTGTGGACGGTGAACGTCGCCGACGGCCGGGCCCGGCGCCTGCCCGCCGAGAGCCCGGTGGCCGATCCGCGCCCCGACCCGGCCGGCCGGCGGATCGCCTACGTCTGCGGCGGCGCGCTGCGCGTAATCGAGGCGGACGGGACCGGGGACACCGCGATCGCGGCCGCCGACGGGCCGGACGTCACGTTCGGGATCGCCGAGCACACGGGCATCGCGTCGCTGGGCGGCCTGCGCGGGTACTGGTGGGCCCCGGACGGCGCCCGGCTGCTCGTCGCGCGGGTGGACTCCGCGGCGGTCGAGCTCTGGCACACCGCCGACCCGGCCGAGCCCGGCCAGCCGCCGCGCGCCGCGCGCTACGCGGCGGTCGGCACGGCCAACGCCGACGTCGCGCTGTGGATCGCGGGGCTCGACGGCTCGCGGACGCAGGCGCGCTGGGACCGGGGCGCCTTCGAGTACGTGCCGGGCGCAGGCTGGGACGTCCACGGCCCCTACGCCGTCGTGCAGTCCCGCGACCAGCGCACCGTCCGGTTTCTCGGGATCGACCCGGCCGACGGACAGACAACAGTCCTGAGCGAGCAACGCGACGAGTGCTGGGTGCAACTGGTCCTCGGCGTGCCGGCGCGCACCGCCTCGGGCGCCCTCGTCAAACACTCCGATCGGCAGGGCACCCGGCAGCTGACCGTGGACGGAGTCGCCGTTACGCCGCCGGGTCTTCAGCTTCGGGCCGTGCTCAGCGTGGACGGCGACGAGGTGCTGTTCACCGCGTCGCAGGAGCCGACCGAGACCCACTTGTGGAGCTATCGGGCCGGGGAGGGCATCCGACGGCTGAGCGCCGAACCGGGCGTGCACTCGGGCGTGCGCCGCGCCGGGACGCTGGTGCACGTCGCCGGGTGCCCGGATCAGCCAGGCAGGCGCGTCCTGGTGCTGCGAGAGGGGAAACCAGCCGTTCCCATCGCATCACTGGCGGAACGGCCGGTGCTGGACGTGCACGCGACGCCGCTCGTTCTCGGGCCGCGCGAACTGCGCGGCATGCTGTACCTTCCCTCCTGGCACCGCCCGGGGGACGGGCAGCTGCCGGTCCTGGCCGACCCTTACGGCGGGGCAGGCAGGCAGCGGGTCACCGCCGAACTGGAATGGCGGTCCCTTGTCTCGCAGTGGTTCGCGGAGCAGGGCTTCGCCGTCCTGGTAGCCGACGGGAGCGGCACGCCGGGGCGCGGACCCGACTGGGAGAAAGAGGTTCACGGCGACCTGTTCGGGCCGGTGCTGGAGGATCAGGTGACCGCGCTGCAGGAGGCCGCGCGCCTGCACCCGGAACTCGATCTCGGGCGGGTCGGCATCCGCGGCTGGTCGTTCGGCGGCTCGCTCGCGGCGCTGGCCGTGCTGCGCCGGCCGGATGTCTTCCACGCCGGCGTGGCCGGGGCGGGTGTCACCGACCAGTTGCTCTACAACGCCTACTGGCGCGAGCGGTTCCTCGGCCATCCCGACGAGTTCCCGGAGCGGTACGAGGCGTGCTCGCTGGTGCTGGCGGCACCGAAGCTGACCCGGCCGCTGCTGTTGATGCATGGTCTCGCGGACGACAACGTCTATCCGGCGAACACGCTGCGGCTGTCCAGCGCGCTGCTGGCCGCCGGGCGCCCGCACGAGGTGCTACTCCTGCCCGGCGTCGGCCACCAGGCGATGGGCGTGGCGGTCACCGAGAACCTGCTGTGGCATCAGGTGCGCTTCCTGCAGCGGCACCTAGGGGCGGACCCCCCAGCGCCGCAGCCGTTACGTCACGTCATCCACCGGGGACCAATGGCATAGGCGGCGCGGCCTTACGCCTCTGGGGCACAGGCCGCCACCGGGCGATCGTGGTAATCGGCCGGCATCGAAGACGCGGGTCCTCGGAGGAAAGCGGGAGAGACCGATGTACGAGCGAATACTGGCAGCCATCGACCATTCAGACACGACCCAGCGGGTGCTCGGCGCTGCGCGGGAGCTGGCTCAGCTGTCCCACGGCGAGGTGTGGGTGCTGCATGTGCGCGAGCGCGAGCCTGCCGGCAAGGTGGCCGGAATCATGAACATCGAGCTCCCCGGCGAGGCCCAGCAGGCAGTGGACGCGGCCGTGGATGAACTCACCCGCGCAGGGGTCAAGACGTTCGGCGAGATCCGGCACACGATCTACGGGTACGCCGCCCGTGAGATCGTCGATTGTGCCGGGGAGCATGACGTCGGCACCATCGTCATGGGCTCCAGGGGCCGGGGCGACCTGGCCGGCCTCCTGCTGGGGAGCACCGCGCACAAGGTGATCCACCTGGCCGACCGACCGGTGCTGGTGGTCCGCTGAGCCTCAGCAGAGACATCGCATTCCGTGGTGGGGTTAACCTGAGACCTTGGAGGCCACGTCGAGATGCTGCACGTGTCCCTCTTGGGGGAGCAGGCGATCACCGACGACGGGACCGGCGTCCAGGCGAGTTCGTCGCGCGCGGTTGCCCTCGTCGCGTATCTAGTCGCCCATGCCGGGTCACCGCAGGCCCGGCAGCGCATCGCCGGGATGTTCTGGCCGGACTCGACGGATGCCCAGGCACTGACCAATCTACGCCGCGAACTGCATCACCTGCGTCAGGTCCTGGGAGACGAGCACTCACTCGTCGTGACGTCCCGGGACCTGTGCTGGCAGGACACGCAGACGTGCCGCGTCGACCTGCGCGTCTTCGATACCGAGCAGGCGGCGGCCCAGGCTGCGATAGCGGCCGGTGATGACGCGGGGGTTCTGCTGCACGCGACCGCCGCGGTCGGCCAGTACAAGGGTGATCTGCTGCCCGGCGCGTACGACGACTGGCTGCTCGACGCCAGGTCCGCGCTCGAGCGCCGGTGCGCGGACCTGTGTGATCTGCTCAGCGCGACGCGCGCGCGTACGGGCGACCTGACCGGAGCCGTGGACGCCGCCCGCCGCCGGATCCAGCTGCAGCCGCTGGAGGAGACCGGTTATCGCACCTTGATGCTGCTGCAGGCCGACCTGGGCGACCGCGCCGGTGCCGTCAGCACCTACCACCATTGTGCCTCGGTCCTGGAGCGTGAGCTCGGCCTCATTCCGGACCCGGCCACGCAGCAGGCATTCCAGCGCCTGATCACCCACGCGGACGCGGCAGGTGCAAGCCCGCCGACGGTCCAGCCTGAGGCGAGTCGCTCTGGACTCGCCTCAGCCCGGCTTGTCGGACGATCGCGGGAACTCAGCCTGCTGCAGGAGCTGTGGCGGACCGCCGCCACCGGCCATCCCGGCCTGGCGCTGGTCCGCGGCGGCGCTGGCGTCGGCAAGACCCGCATCGCGGCCGAGATCGCCGTGATGGCGCGGCTGCAGGGCGCGGTCGTGGCCAGCAGCCAGTGCTTCGGAACATCAGGACGGCTGGCGCTGGCGCCGGTGGCGGACTGGGTGCGGAACCCCGCGGTCCAGTCGGCCACGGCGACCCTCGACCCGGCCTGGCGGGCCGAGGTCGGCAGGCTGGTGCCCGCCGCGGGGCGGGCAGGGCTCGGGACCGGTTCGAGGGCGATGGTAGATGCCTGGCAGCGGCACCGGTTCTTCGAGGGCCTCGCGCGGGCGCTGATCGCCGTTGGCCGACCGATGCTGCTGGTCCTGGACAACATGCAGTGGTGCGACCAGGAGACGCTGACCTTCCTGACGTTCTTCCTCGGCCTGGCCTCCGGCACTCCGGTCCTGGTGACCGGGACACTGCGCAACGACATTTCCGACGAAGACCCCGAACTCGCGGACTGGACGGTCCGGATGCGGGCCACCGGCCTGCTGACCGAGCTTTCCCTCAGCCCGCTGGAGGCCGCCGACACCGCGAGCCTGGCCGAGGCGATCTCCGGGCGCCCGCTGCCCGAGGGTGACGCGGCCCTGCTCCAGGCGGCGACGGGAGGTTTCCCGTTGTACATCGTCGAGGCGGTACGCGGCACCGCGGATCTCGGCGGTGCCCCGCTGCCGACTGGTGATCTCACGGCTGTGCTGCGCAACCGTCTCCAGAACGCGACCCCGGCCGCGCGCGAGGTGGCAGGCCTCGCAGCGGCGGTCGGGGCGGACTTCACCCTCGATCTGCTCACTGAGGCGAGCGACCTCGACGCCGACATCGTGGTGGGGGCGGTCGACGAGCTGTGGCGTCGCAGGATCATGCACGAGTTCCGTGACGGCTACGACTTCTCCCACGACCTGCTCCGCGAGACGGCATACACACAGGTCAGCCCACCGAAGCGGTGGCTGCTGCACCGGCGCGTGGCCCAGGCCCTCGAGCTTGTGCACCCTGATGACACCGACACGGTCTCTGCTCAGCTCGCGGAGCAGTACGCCCGCGGCGGCCGGCCAGGGCGCGCGGTGGCCTACTACCGGCGCGCAGCCGATGTCGCAGCAGGCCGGTTCGCCCATGCCGAGGCCATCCGGCTGCACCAGCGGGCGCTGGCCATCGTGCGCAACCTGCCTGCGGGGGGAGACCGGGACCGGCAGGAACTGGCGGTCCTCGAAGCCATGGCAGCGCCACTCAATGCCCGGCACGGCTATTCCTCCCCGAAGCTGCAGCAGGCGCTCGAGCGGTCGGTCGCCCTCGCGGAAGCACTGGGCCGCAAAGACTCGACCCTCACCAGCCTGGTCGCGCTCTGGACGACACGGTTCGTCCAGGGGCGCACTGCTGACGGGTACCAGACGGCCACCCGGGCGCTGGCCCTGGTCGACCCCGAGTCCGAGCCAAGCGGTCCGGCCCACTTCGCCGTCGGCGGGTCGGCCCTCAGCCTCGGCAGGCCCGCGGAGGCACTGCGGCACCTCCAGCTCGCCGCCAGGCTGGCCAGCGGCGCCCTCTCACTGAGTATCGGCACGCGGCCCGACGTGCACGGCAGGGCGTTTGCGGCACACGCCCACTGGCTGCTGGGCGATGACGAGGGCGCCCTGTCCAGCTGTCGCGGCGCCATCGAGCTGGCCCGGTCGATCGACCACCCGTACAGTCTTGCCGTGGCTCTGGCCTACGGCAGTATCACCCACCAGATGCGCCATGACCTGCCGGAGCTGAGGGACACCGTCGCCGAGTTGTGCGAGCTGTGCGAGCGGTATGGCTTCGCCTATTACCGCGAGTGGGCGCTGATTCTGGACGGCTGGTCCGCCGCGGACGGGTCACGCCTGGACCTCGCCCGGCGGGGCATTAACAACCTCAAGGCGCTGGGCGCGTTCGCGCGAATGCCGTACTGGCTGTCGCTGCTCGCCGACCTGTCGGCACGGGATCACCAGCCCGGCGTCGCGCGAGCGACCCTCGACGCCGCCCTCGCCGCCGGACATGCCCACGATGACGTGTGGTGGCTGCCCGAAGTGATGCGGATGCGCGCAGCCTACGATGGCCAGGAGGCGTCCGCCATCGCTCGCCTGCGCTCGGCTGCGCGGATGGCGTCGGCACACGGCAGTGTCGCGCTGCTGCGGCGCTGCGAGCGGGACCTCGCGGACAGAGACGCTCCTCGCCCGTCTCCGGGCGTTCTCCCAGTTGTCTGACGCGAGCGCGCGCCCGCGAACGTTACGCGAACGGTGCGGGTCCTAGCTTCGTACTGCCCTGAACGTCAGGGCAGTCAAGCTGAGGGGGAACCGCATGACTACCACATCGGCCGATATCGCCACCGAGGCCTACGAGCAGCTGGCTGCCGCCCTGCTCGGCAACCTGATCAGGCCGGCCGATCCCGGCTACGACCAGGCGCGCGCTGTCTACAACGCCATGATCGACAAGCGCCCTGCCGCCATCGCGCGCTGCCGAGACGCGGCCGACGTCGCCACCTGCGTACGTTTCGGCCGTGAGCATGGCATCGAGATCGCCGTCCGAGGCGGCGGCCATAACGCGGCGGGCCTCGGCGTCTGGGACGACGCCCTGGTCATCGACCTCTCACTGCTACGCAGTACCACGGTCAGCCCTGAGGACCACACCGTCCGCGTCGACGCCGGCTGTACCTGGGGCGACGTCGACCACGCGACCGTAGCGTTCGGAATGGCCACTCCCTCCGGCTTCCTCGCGTCCACCGGCGTGGCCGGCCTGACGCTCGGCGGCGGCATCGGCTACCTAACCCGGCGCTTCGGCCTCACGGTCGACAACCTCCTCGCCGCCGACGTCGTCCTCGCCGACGGCACGTTCGTGACGGCCAGCGAAGGGTCCCATAGTGACCTGTTCTGGGCATTGCGCGGCGGCGGCGGGAACTTCGGCATCGTCACGTCCTTCACCTTCCGCTGCCACGACATCGGCGAAGCCGGCACGATCATCGGCGGCCCGGTGTTCTACGACATCGCCGACGCCGGCGAGGTGATGCGCTGGTACCGGGAGCTGCTGCCCTCGCTGCCGGAAGAGCTGAGCGGCTGGATCTCCCTGCTGACCATCCCCCCGGTTCCGCCGTTCCCCGAGACCCTCTGGGGCCGCAAGGCGTGCGGCATCGTGTGGTGCTACACCGGATCGCACGACGGGGCCGACGAGGTACTCGAACCGGTCAGGACGTACGGCTCGCCGCTGCTGGTGGGCCTGCAGGAAATGCCGTTCAACGTTCTGCAGGGCGCGTTCGATGGCCTCTACCCGGCCGGGCTGCAGTGGTACTGGCGGGCGGACTTCTTCAACGAGATCTCCGACGCGGCGATCGACGTGCACCGCAAGTACGGCGCGAAGCTGCCCACCGGCCACTCGACCATGCACATGTACCCCATCGACGGTGCCGCCAGCCGAGTGCCGCAGGACGCGACGGCCTTCGCCTACCGCCGCGGTGGCTGGGCCGGCGTTATCGTCGGCGTCGACCCGGACCCCGCGAATGCCGGCCTCATCTCGCAGTGGGCCCGGGACTACTGGCAGGAGCTGCACCCGACCTCGGCCGGCGGTGCCTACGTCAACTTCCTGATGAACGAGGGCCAGGACCGGGTCAAGGCATCCTACGGCGGCAACTATGACCGGCTCGCCCAGGTCAAGGACCACTACGACCCGGACAATACCTTCCACGTCAATCAGAACATCCGGCCCGCCGGCGGGTCCCGCTCCTAGCGCGGCGCGTCGGCTGGCTGGCCGCGGACGGGGACGCGGCCCAGCCAGCGGATGAGGTTCGGCCACAGCGCCGCGTACCCGGGCCACGCGAGGAACGCCGGCGGGGCCCAGTGCGGCGCGCAGTCGGAGGTGAACACCGCGCTGCGGCCGGCGTGATACTCCCGGCAGGCCACCAGCGGGTCATCGGCGCAGCGCACCAGCACCTCCGCGTCGGGCCGCGGCGTCACCCGGTTGTAGCCGAGCAGGGCCGGCCACGGCGCGGGAACCCCGCGCAGCACCGGGTGGCCGGGCGCGTCGGGCTGGGGTGTCACGCCCTGGGGCTGCTCGACCCGGTCATCTACCGCGCCGATGAAGACCGGCAGGGCGTCCTCCACCGGCGTTCCGTGGTACCTCGCCTTGCCCTCGATGCCGGCGAACGAGAGGTAGCCGCCGATCATCAGCAGCCCGCCGCCGTCGCGGACATACTGCTCGACGGCCGCGAGCCGGTCCGGGGCGGGCTGCGACCGCTCGAAGGTCTGCGGCGCGAGCAGGATGCTGTTGGCGCCGATATCGCTGAGGATCACCGCCGTGTAGCCGCCCAGCTCGTCCGGCGATGCGGGAAACCGGGCCGGCACGAGGTGTCCGGGCAGGTAGTCCACCTCGATACCGTCTTGCCCCAGGACGGTGCGCAGGTGGTCGGCGCCCTCGACGTACGAGCTCGTCGTGAACGAGTCCACGCCCTTGATATGCAGGCTGTGGGTGACCCAGCTCTCGCCGCAAAGCAGCACGCGCATGACGCTGACCTCGCCTTTCCTCTAGCCCGGTGGAGCCGCCGACTCCCGCACGATGAGCTCGACGGGAAGCACCTCGGTGCGGGCCGCGGATTCCCGGCCCGCGAGCCGCTCGAAGAGCAGCTCGACGCCGACCTGGGCCAGTCGCTCCAGCGGCGACCTGATCGTGGTCAGCCGCGGCCGCACGTACTGACTGAACCTGATGTCGTCGAAACCCACGACCGACAGGTCCCCCGGCACCCTGACGCCGTGCGTCTCAGCCGCCGACAGCATGCCGAGCGCGATGTAGTCGCTGGCCACGAACGCCGCGGTCGGCGGCTGCGGCGCGGCGAGCAGCCGCGGCAGCGCGCTCATCCCGAACTGCTCGGTGAAGTGCCCGGCCAGGGTGAGCTGCTCGTCCGGGTCCAGGCCGCCCTTGCGCAGCGCGTCGTCATAGCCGCGGCGCCGTTCCTGCACGGACGCCAGCTCGGCCGGCCCCGAGATGAACGCGATCTGGCGGTGGCCGAGCGCCATCAGGTAACTCGTGGCCTGGTATCCGCCCGCGTAGTCATCCATCACGACGGTGTGCACGTCGGGCAGCCCGGCTATCGGCTCGTCCACGACGACCACGGGCAGGCCGCCGCGGATCGCGGCGGCCAGCCGCTCGTTGGACCGGAACGACCCGAGGTAGAGCATTCCGTCGATGGTCCCGGAGGCGAGCAGGTCGATATAGCTCGCCTCCTTGGCCGCGTGGCTCCTCGTCGAGCAGAGCAAGACGAGCAGGCCATGCCGCTCGACGGCCTCCACGACGTAGTCGGCGATCGCGCCGAAGTACGGGTTGCTGATCTCCGGCACGACGAAGCCGATGACACCCGAGCGCCGCCTGGCCAGATTGCGCGCCTGCGCGTTCGGCACGTAGCCGAGATCACGGACCGCGTCGAGCATGCGTGCCTCGGTGCCGGGTGAGACGTGCAGCTGGCCGTTCAGGTACCGCGAGACTGTGGAGGCGGCCACCCCCGCCGCCTTCGCCACTTCCTGGATCGTCGCCACGCTATCGCTCCGATGCCACGACGAAGCGACCCTGTTTAGGCGATCGGTTGCGTGAGATAGTCCGCGCGACCATGGCGTGAGCCTACCGTGCCGGGGCGCGTCACCGGAATCGCGCCTGCCAGGAGAAGACGGCCAGGCCGGGTGAATCCGGGCACAGCCGCCAGACCGTCCCGCAACTTGCCTGTTGACGCACATCCAGCTTGTTGGCGATACTTTGCGAAACCGGTTGCGTAACCCCGATCGAATCCACCTGGCCGCCGCCTAGGAGGTTCCCGCCGTGACCGCTGAGACAGCCAGTCCCGCCACCGCGGCGCAACTGCGCCGCAACGCCCTGGGCCTCCCGCAAGTGGTGTTCCAGGGCATCACGCATATCGCGCCGTCGATCAACATCGTCTTCACGTTCCCGATCATCGCCCTCAAGGCGGGACCGGACATGCCGATCTCGTTCCTGCTGACGACGATCGTCTGCTTCTTCATCGGGAACACGGTGTCGCAGTTCTCGAAGTACATGCCGTCCAGCGGCGGCTACTACTCCTTCGCCACCCGGGGCCTGGGCGTCCGCAGCGGCTTCATGACGACGTGGAGCTACCTGATCTACGACATCATCGGCCCGGCCGGAGCTATCGGGTTCCTCGGCTACCTGATCTCCAACACGATCCAGGCCGCCTCCGGCGTCGACATCCCCTGGTGGATCTTCGCCGTGGCCACCTTCGCGGTCGTGTGGGTGCTGACCCACTTCGGGATCCGGCTGTCCATGCGCACCACGGCCCTGTTCGGCGCGTTCGAGCTGCTGATCATGCTCGCCCTCGCGATCACCTTCCTGGTGGTTCCCGGCCACGGGTCCTCGTACGCGGCGCCGCTGCAGCCCAGTCACGCGCCGCACGCGTTCGGCGGCATCCTCGCCGGGATGGTCTTCTCCGTGCTCGCGCTCAGCGGCTTCGAGGCGCCCGCGCCGCTGGCGCAGGAGACGCGCAAGCCCGGCAAGTTCATCGGGCGCGCCGTCATGCTCTCGCTGTTCCTGATCGGCGGCTTCTACATCCTGACCTCCTACGCCAGCGCCATCGGCTGGGGGACCGGCGCGATGGCCGCGTTCGCCGCCAACGCCAACCCCTACTACGCGCTCGGCCACGCCCTGTGGGGCGCCGGCTGGTGGTTCGTCGTGATCGCCATCATTAACAGCGCCATCGGCGTCGGGCTGGCCTGCACCAACGCCGCGTCCCGGGTGATGTACACGATGGGCCAGGCGGGCACGCTGCCCGCGCCGTTCGGCAGGATCCACCCGGTGCACAAGACCCCGACGTTCGCGATCGCCTTCCAGCAGCTCTCGGGAATCGTGGCCATCCTGCTGGTCGGCCTGCTGCTGCAGCCCGCCGACATCTTCGGGTTCCTCGGGACCATCGCCACGCTCGCCGTGATCGTCCTGTACGTGATGGCGAACCTGGCCCTGACGGCCTACATCCGCAGGGAGCACCCGGCGGACTTCAACGTATGGCGGCACGGCGTGCTGCCCTGGGTGGGCACCCTGGCGCTGCTTCCCGTGCTGTTCGTGACCGTCTACCCGGTGCCGTCCTGGCCGTACAACATCACGCCGTACCTGTTCATCGTGGCGCTGATCGCCGGCTTCGGGTACATGCAGTGGCGCGAGGCGCGGCACCCCGGCGCGCTGCGGCGCGGGGCAACGGTGCTGGTGGGCGCGCGCAGCGACGCCGACGGCGACGTCGACTGGGACTCGCCTCCCGAGCCCCCCGAGCCCCCCGAGCCCCCCGCACCCCCCGCGCCCGCGGCACCGCCGACCGCCCCGGCAGGCGCGGGGGGCGCGTAATGGCGGTCATCGCCGGAGTGGAGCTCGCCGAGATCGGGCTCCCGGACTTCGGGCTGCCCGCCGTCGAGCCATCCGTTCCGGCCGCGACCTACCAGGCACGGCTGACGGCTGCCGCGAGCGCGGCCGCCGAGGCCGGGCTGGACGCGTTGCTGGTCTACGCCGATCGCGAGCACTTCGCGAACCTGTCCTACCTGACCGGCTACGACCCGCGGTTCGAGGAGGCGCTCCTCATCCTGGTGCCCGGCCGGGCGCCGGTGCTGCTGGTCGGCAACGAGGGCGTCGCGTACGCGGCGGTGGTGCCCGCCGGGATCGACGTCATCCGCTACCAGAGCTTCAGCCTGGTGAGCCAGCCCCGGTCCGACAGCAAGCTGCTCGGCGAGCTCCTCGCCGGGGCGGGCCTGGGCACGGGCGCGGGCGCGGGCCCAGGGGCGGTGCAGACGGTGGGCATCGCCGGCTGGAAGTACTTCGGCCCGGCCGAGGGCGAGCGGGCCAGCGGCTGGATGGAGGTGCCGGCCTACCTCGTGGACGAGGTGCGGGCGCTGGGCTGCGAGCCGGTCAACGCCTCCGCCATCTTCATCCAGCCCGGCCGCGGCCTGCGGCTGGTCAACGACGTGGACCAGATCGCCTGCTTCGAGTTCGCGGCCACGCACGGGTCGGAGTCGATGCGCAGGCTGCTGCTGGGCGTGCGGCCGGGCCTGACCGAGCACGAGGCGTTCGCGCTGTACCGGCCGATCGGGCTGCCCTTCTCCTACCACCCGCTCGTGCTCAGCGGCGAGCGGACGGAGCTCGGGCTGGCCAGCTCCTCAGGGCGGGTGCTCCGCCGCGGTGATCCGATGAGCGCCGGCCTCGGCTACTGGGGCAGCAACATCGCGCGCGGCGGCTTCCTGGCCGGCTCCGCCGCGGACCTGCCCGCCGCGGCCGCCGGCTACGTGGACCGGCTGGTGGCGCCGTACTTCGCCTGCGCCTGCGAATGGTACGAGACCATCGGCATCGGCGTCACCGGCGGCGAGCTGTTCGACCTAGTCCGGCGGCGCCTCGGCGACCCGTTCTTCGGGGTGCATCTCAACCCCGGCCACTTCATCCACCTGGACGAGTGGCCAAGCTCCCCGGTCTCCCCCGGCTCCGCGGTGGCCCTGCGGTCCGGGATGACGCTGCAGCTCGACATCATCCCGGCGACCGGCACGGCCTACCACACGACCAACATCGAGGACGGCGTGGCGCTCGCCGACGAGGCGATGCGCGCCGAGCTCGCGGCCCGGTACCCGGACCTGTGGCAGCGGGTCGGCCGCCGCCGCGCGTTCCTGGCGGACACGCTCGGGATCCGCCTCAAGCCAGAGGTCCTGCCGCTGTCTAACCTGGCCGGCTACCTGCCCCCGTACTGGCTGGCGCCGAACCTGGCCATGCGCCGAGCCTGACCCGTCCGCCAGCGGTCTTCCCGCCAGGGCTCCTCACCCCGCGCGGGTGACGCATCCGGCGGTCCGGCGCGAGATCGTAGCTTCCTCTGCTGGGCGGGGTGAGGAGAGCCGACGATGACGGTGCTGACGGCCAAGGAACAGCTGCGGCCTGCGCAGCGGTACCAGCTCGAGACGGCGCTGGGGCCCCTGACCGTGGCCGAGCGCGCGGCCAGGGGCACGGAGGCCCGGGCGGCGGTGCCCAGGGAAGACCACGCGAGGTTCGACCCGCCGCCCGACCGGGCCGACCCGATCGCGCTGCTGGAGGAACAGGCCAGCTCGCGGGTGCCGGAACTGGTGCCGATCCGGTGGGGCCGGATGATGGTGTCCCCGTTCACCTTCTACCGCGGCGCGGCCCTGCCGATGGCCAGCGACCTGGCCGCCACCCCGGTGTCCGGGCTGGCCGTCCAGGCCTGCGGAGATGCCCACCTGTCGAACTTCGGCATCTTCGGCTCGGCCGAGCGGCGCCTGGTCTTCGACGTCAACGACTTCGACGAGACCACGCCCGGCCCGTGGGAGTGGGACGTCAAGCGGCTGGCCGCCAGCATAGAGGTGGCCGCCCGGGCGAACGGGTTCAGCGGGAAGCAGCGACGCAGGATCGTCTCGGCGACCGTGGCTCGCTACCGGCAGGCGATGCGGACGTTCGCCGAGCTGACCAACCAGGACATCTGGTACGCCCGCGCGGACATGAACGAGCTGCGGCAGCAGTTCGAGTCCCAGCTGAAGGCCCGGCAGCGCAAGGTGGTGGACAAGGGCCTGGCCAAGGCGCGGACCAGGGACAGCCTGCAGGAGCTGGGCAAGCTCACCCGGCTGGTGGACGGCCGGCAGCGGATCATCTCGGACCCGCCGCTGCTGGTGCCCATCGACGAGCTGATCCCCCGGCAGCGGGACCGGGCCGCCTTCGTGTCGCAGATCAGCGACCTGCTCGGGAAGTACCGGCGCACGCTGGAGACCGACCGGCGGTACCTGCTCGACCAGTACGAGTTCGCCGACCTGGCCCGCAAGGTCGTCGGCGTCGGCAGCGTCGGGACCCGGTGCTGGATCGTCCTGCTCCTGGGCAAAGACGCCTCCGATCCGCTGTTCCTCCAGGTCAAGGAGGCGCAGGAGTCCGTGCTCAGCCGCTTTGTCGGGGCCAGCAAGTACGCCAACCAGGGCCAGCGGGTGGTCGCGGGCCAGCGGCTGATGCAGGCCTCCAGCGACATCTTCCTAGGCTGGCAGCGGACCGAGGCCGGGCTCGACGGGCAGTCCCGCGACTTCTACGTCCGCCAGCTGCGGGACTGGAAGTTCTCCGTCGACATCGAGGCCATGGCACCCCGCGGCCTGCGCATGTACGGGGAACTGTGCGGGTGGACGCTGGCGCGGGCCCACGCCCGCTCCGGAGACCGGATCGCCATCGCGGCCTACCTGGGCGCGTCAGCCGTCTTCGACGAGGCGATCGCCCAGTTCGCCGGCGCGTACGCCGACCAGAATGAGCGTGACTACCAGGCACTCCTCGCCGCGGTGGCCGCCGGGCGGATCACCGCTGAGCGCAACCTGTGACAGCCGGTCGCGGCGGCCCGGACCACGCAGCGGAAGCCTAGGTGGCTGGTAGCGGTATCGACCGTCTCGCCCTGGCGCGCCGCGGGCCGGTAGCGCAGGCAGTAGTTAGGGGCGCACAAATGCGAGCCGCCCTTGATGACCTTGCGCGCGATGGCCGATCCGGGCTCGCCGGCGATCCTGCTGCCGTCGGCCGAGGTCGCCCGGGGATTGCGCGGGACGCAGCAGGCGTGCCCGGCGTCGGCAGCATGGCGCGCCGTGAAGTAGTCGCTCGTCCACTCCCAGACGTTGCCGGTCATGTCCGCCAGCCCGTAGCCGTTCACGGGGAAGGATGCGACCGGAGACGTTTCCTCGTATCCGTCCAGGAGCAGGTTCTGCCAGGGAAACTCGCCCTGCCAGGTGTTGGCCATGAGCTGGCCGCCGGGCGCGAACTCATCTCCCCAGGCGTAGACGGCGCCGTCCAGGCCGCCGCGGGCGGCGTATTCCCATTCGGCCTCGGTCGGCAGGTCCCGGCCGGCCCAGGTGGCGTAGGCCAGCGCGTCCTCGTAGGCGACCTGGGTCACCGGATGCCGGTCCCGGCGCCGCACGCTGGTGCCCGGCCCGCCCGGATGCAGCCAGCACGCGCCGGGCACGTAGGCCCACCAGTTGCGGAAGTCGCGGGTGTCGACCGGGCCGGCCGTGCGTCGGAAGACCAGGGAGCCGGGCACCAGCAGGGCCGGGTCGGCGCCCGGGTAGGCCGCCGGGTCAAGCGGCCGCTGCGCGACCGTCGTGTAGCCGGTGGCGCGCACGAATCGCCGGTACTGCGCCACCGTCACCGGATGGGAGTCCATCCAGAAGCCGTCGAGCGCGACCCGGTGCACCGGGCGCTCTTCCGGGTAGTAATCCGCGGACCCCATCGCGAACGTCCCGCCGGGAATCCACACCATGCCGGCCCCTACTCCCGGGCCAGCATCGCCTGCGCCGCACGCTCCAGGTCGACGTACGGGTCGCCGCTCACGTCGACCGCGACCCGCCTGATCGTGCCGCCGGTGAACTCGTGCGCGTGATTGCCCGGGTAGTCGCCCGTCACCGGCTCGCCGCTGTCGCGGCCGACGCACAGGCCCTCGCCCGCGAGGGAGAACATCCCCGGCTGGGTCTTGATGCGGCCTTCGCCGACCTTGCTGTCCCCGTGATAGAGAGACAGGATTCCGGTCGAAACGCCCGGCGGATCCTCACCGTCCTTGTCGAACGAGGCCGACAGGATCAGGTTCTCTCCGGTCGGGATGTCCTGGGTGCCGTCGATCTTCTGCTCCGTAATCCCGACGAAGTCGTAGACGTAGTGCAGCCGGTTGTCCTTGACGTAGAGGGCGTGCCCGCCGAACCGCGAGCCGTGCGCGAACAGCACCCCCCGTGGCGCCTCCTGAGGGCCGGCGGCCGGAATGTCCACCAGCGCGCCGATCGTGTACGACCGGTTGCGGACGTTGACCGCCTGCGCCTCGGGTACCTCGGCGATGTCGGGGAAGTAGGCGTACCGCTCACGAGGGCTCGCGAGCTGCGGTCGCGGCGTGGAGATGATCTCCAGCGCGGACCGGTCATCCAGCGGGAACGCCCCGTTGTCGCCGGCCTCGGCGAACCACAGGTTGACCAGCTCCCGCAGCTTGTCCGGGTGCTCGGCGGCGAGGTCGTGGAGCTCGGCGCGGTCGGTGTCGGTGTGGTACAGCTCCCAGGTGTCGTCGTTGAAGTTGCTCCAGCCGCTGATCGTGGGATGGGTCGTGACGGCCTTCCAGCCGTCGTGCCAGATCCCGCGGGAGCCGAGCATGGAGTAGAACTGCGTCTTGCGCGCCGACGGCGCCGACGGATCGCCGAGGCTGTAGCGCATGCTGACCCCGTCGAGCCGACTCTGCACGTGCCCCTTGATGGTCGAGGGCGGCTCGACGCCGAGAAAGTCCAGGATGGTCGGCACGATGTCGATGGCGTGGTGGTACTGGTGCCGCAGCTCGCCGCGGCCGGTCGCGGGCCGCGGCCAGGAGATGATGCAGGGGTCGGCGGTGCCGCCATTGAACTCATAGCGCTTCCACATCTTGAACGGCGTGTTGAAGGCCATCGCCCAGCCGTTGGGATAGTGGTTGTAGGTCTTCGTGCCGCCGAGCTCGTCCAGCATCGCCAGGTTGGCCCGCATGTCGTCGGGGATGCCGTTGGCGAACTTGTTCTCGTTGATCGACCCGTCCGGGCCGCCCTCGCCGCTCGCGCCGTTGTCCGAGACCAGGATCACCATGGTGTTGTCTCGCTGCCCGGATTCCTCCAGGTAGTCCAGCAGCCGGCCGATGTGGTGATCGGCGTGCGCGAGGAACCCGGCGTAGACCTCCGCCATCCGCGTGAACAGCCGCTTCTCGTCTGCCGACAGCGCGTCCCAGGGCCTGGTGCAGTCCAGCGGCGGGAACGGCTGGCCGTCGGGACCCCGGCGGGTCTGCGACGTGCCGATCGGGTTGACCGGCGGGAGCCGGATGCCGGCCGGGACGATGCCCAGCTGCTTCTGCCGCGCCAGCGTCTGCTCCCGCATCGCCTCGTAGCCCATATCGAACTGCCCGGCGAACTTCTCGATCCACTCCTTCGGGGCATGGTGCGGCGCATGCGCGGCGCCGGGGGCGTAATACAAGAAGAACGGCTTATCCGGCGCGATCACCTTGGCGTCCTTGATGAACTCCAGCGCCTTGTCGGTGAGATCCTCGGTGAGGTGGTAGCCCTCCTGCGGCGACTTCGGCTGGTCCACCGGGTGGTTGTCGTAGACCAGGTCCGGGTACCACTGGTTGGTCTCGGCGCCGAGGAACCCGTAGAACCGCTCGAACCCGCGGCCCGTCGGCCAGTTCCGCCGCGTCGAGGCGACGTTCATCTCCACGGTCGGGCACAGGTGCCACTTGCCCACCATGTAGGTGTTCCAGCCGCGCTCGCCGAGGATCTCGGGCAGCATGCCGTTCTCCGGCGGGATGGTCCCGCTGGCGTTCGGGAACCCGACCGCGGCCTCGGTGATGCAGGCCATCGAGTTGCGCGTGTGATTGCGCCCGGTCAGCAGGCACGAGCGGGTGGGCGAGCACAGCGCGGTCGTATGCCACTGCGTGTAGCGAACCCCGTCGGCCGCGATCCGGTCGATGTTCGGCGTCTGGATCGGCCCGCCATAGCACGACAGCGCCGAGAACCCGACGTCGTCCAGGACGACGTACACGACGTTCGGCGCCCCCTCGGGGGCTCTCGGCGGCTCGAACGGCGCCCAGTCGGGAACCGAATCCCGGATGTCAGTGCTGATCGAGCCCTTGAACGCCTTGCCCACCGGGGCCTCCCTCTATCAGCGCCGGCGTTACGGCGCCAGCGCCAGCCCGCCGCTGGCGAGCCGCACCTGCGGTCCTCTCCGATCGACGTTGGCATCGCCAGGCATTCCGGGCGTCATCCGCAGCGGGTGATGAGCGCGCCGCGAAGCCGCCGACCCTGCCGCCTGCATGTACAATTGCATGCATGGTTGCCCTCCAGATCCGTGATGTTCCCGAGGAACTGCACGACCGGCTCAGCGAACTGGCCCGGCAGCGCGGGCTGTCTCTCCAGGCGTACCTGTTCGACGTCATCAGCGACGAGGCGCGCCGCCAGGACAACCTCGCGGTCATCAGCCGCTTCGGGAGAGGGGCCTACGGCACCCGGCTCAGTTCCGCTGACGTCGACGCCGCCTTGCGGGCCGCCAGGGCCGAACGCGACGGCGAGCTCGGAATTCCCGGGGCCGACGGTTGATAGTCCTAGACGCGTCGGCGGCGGCCTTCGCGATCCTGGACGAAGGAGAAACCGGCGATCGGTGCCGCGCGGCCCTGCGGGCCGACTCCCGGTGGCTGGTGCCCGAGCACTGGCTGATCGAGATCCTGTCGGTAATCCGGGGAAACCTCCTGGGCGGGAAGATCAAGCCCGATCATGCGGCGCAAGCTGCCGCAGCCGCCACCGAGCTGGATCCGGTTATCGTGCGCACCCGGGTGCTCGCCTCCCGGATCTGGGAACTCCGCAGCAACCTGACGGTCTACGACGCCGCCTACGTGGCGGCCGCGGAGCAGTACAGTTGCGCGCTGGTGACCACCGACGCGCGAATGACGCGCGCGGCGGGAATCCAGTGCCCGGTCAACCTGATTTCCTGAGCCCCCAGCAGGCCCCGATCCGAATGCGCCGAACCATGAGTGAACACCAGCCGCCGGGCCAGCCGGCGCCCGACCGCCCGGCGGATCGCGACGATCAGCCGGTGCTGCCGGTGCTACCGGTGCTGCCGGAGCAGCCGGTGCTGCCGGAGCAGAGTCCTGACGACACCGACGCCGCCTGGGGTGAGCGGCCCGAGCCGGATGACGACGAGCGCCTGCGCCAGGACCGGCCCCCGCACTGGGAGATCTGACCGGGCAGGGGCTGGGTTAAGCCGGGCTCGGCGGGCCCGCCGTCGCCGGGGCGGCGGGCTCCTCATGGCGCACCTCAGAGTACGGGCGGGACTGCCACAGCGCCCAGTCCGCCGAGACCTCGCCGGCGGCGCGCAGGAGCAGCGGCAGGTAGTCCCCCACGAGCCGGTCCATGCTGGTCTCCGCCGCGTGCACCGTCACGTTCATGGCCGCCCGTACCGCGCCGCTCCCGTCGCGCACGGGCGCGGCGACCGACCGGATGCCGGGCGCCAGCTCCTCGTCCGCCACCGCCCACCCGCGGGCCCTGACGACGCGCAGCTCGCGGCCGAAGGTCTGCGGGTCACGAGGCAGGAAGCGCGGCAGGCCAGAACGGCTCGGCAGGGCCAGGACCGCGGCGAGCGACACAGGGTCCAGGGCGGCCAGCAGCACCTTGCCCTGGGAGGTGTAGGCCGCCGGGAACCTCGTGCCGATCTCGACGCGCAGCGTGATGAGCTTGGGCACCGCGACCCGCGCCACGTACACGATGTCCGAGCCGTCTAGCTGGGACATCGAGGACGACTCCCCGGTCGTCGCCACGAGCTGCTCCAGGCGGGGGCGGCCGACTTCCCACAGCCCGAGCGAGGCGACGAACGCCATCCCGAGCGACAGGACCCGCGGCGTCAGGGCGAACTGGCCCTCACACAGCCGCACGAAGCCCAGCTCCTCCAGGGTCAGCAGCAGCCGCCGCGCGGTCGGCCGGGCCAGGCCGGTGGCGGCGGCGACCTCGCTCAGGCTCATCCGCGGCCGCTCGGCGCCAAAGCACTGCAGCACGTCAAGCCCGCGCGCCAGCGACTCCACGAAATCGGGTCCGGCGCCGCGACCTGCCATTGCCTGCCCTCCGCCCAGGGGTTCCGCGGGGTTCCGCGGGGTTCCGCCGTCCTCTTGACAGCCTGCATGCGCACCGGCATCGTACTGCTCACGCCGCAATGCGTACACTCGTCCGCACGCTCACCGCAGAGCAGCACCCGGCGGAAGGAACGCCCAGAATGAGCAACGACGGACCGGTTAGCGACGGACCCGTTAACCACGGACCCGTTAACCACGGACCCGTTAACCACGGGCCTGTGGTGGACACCGACGTCCTCGTGGTCGGGTCCGGGCCGGGCGGGGCGGCGGCCGCGCTCTTCCTCGCCACGTACGGGACGGCGACCCTGGTCGTCACGAGGTACGGGCACCTGTCCGACACGCCGCGGGCGCACATCACCAACCAGCGGACCATGGAGACGCTGCGCGACATGGGCCTGGAGCAGCGGCTGATGCGCGAGGCCACCCCGTGGGAGTGGATGGGCAACACGACCTTCTGCACCAGCCTGGCCGGCGACGAACTGGGCCGGATCCCCTCGTGGGGCACCGACACGCGGCGGCACCACGACTACGAGCTGCAGAGTCCGTGCACGATGCTGGACGCGCCGCAGACCATCACCGAGCCGGTGATGATGCAGGCGGCACAGGCCCGCGGCGCGAAGGTACGGTTCGACACCGAGTACCTCTCCCACGTCCAGGACGAGTCCGGGGTCACCACGCAGGTCCGCGACCGACTCACCGGCGCGACCTACGCCATCCGCTCGAAGTACCTCGTCGGCGCTGACGGCGCCCGCAGCAAGGTCGCGGCCGACCTGGGGCTGCCGTTCGAGGGCCCGGGCGCGGTGGGCGGCGCCCTGCACATCATCTTCGAGGCCGACCTGACCCGCTTCGTCGCGCACCGTCCCTCGGTCCTGTACTGGATGGTGCAGCCGGGCGCGGAGAAGGAGGGCGTCGGGCTCGGCGTGCTACGGATGATCAGGCCGTGGACCGAGTGGATGCTCATGTGGGGTTACGAGGTCGCGGCCGGGCCGCCCGAGATCACCGACGAGTTCGCCCGCGAGCTGGCCGTGAAGCTGGTCGGCACCGACGACTTCGAGATGCGGGTCACCTCCCGGCTGCCGTGGACGGTCAACCATCACTTCGCCACGACCCTCGCCGACCGGCGGGTCTTCTGCGTCGGCGACGCCGTGCACCGGCATCCGCCGACCAACGGGCTCGGCTCCAACACCTCCATCCAGGACTCCTACAACCTGGCCTGGAAGCTGCATCATGTGGTGCAGGGCCTGGCCGCCCCGGCGCTGCTGGAGTCGTTCAACGCCGAGCGGGCCCCGGTGGCCCGGCAGATCGTGGAGCGGGCCAACCAGAGCATCGCCGACACCGGCCGCATCGTCGCCGCGCTGGACGTGGACGACACCACCAACGTCGGCAAGCTGAACCGGCAGCTCGCGCTGCGCAAGGCGCCCGGCCCGGAGGGCGAGAAGATCCGGGAGAGCCTGCGCGAGGCCATCGCCTACAAGGCGTTCGAGTTCGACGCGCACGGCGTGGAGCACAACCACCGCTACGCGTCGGCGGCCGTCGTGCCGGACGGCACGGCGATGCCGATGTTCACCCGTGATCCCGAGCTGTACGCCCAGCCGACCACCTGGCCCGGGGCGAAGCTGCCGCACACCTGGGTCACCCGCGCGGGACACCGGGTCTCGACGCTGGATCTCGGCGGGCACGGCGCGTTCAGCGTGTGGACGGGCATCGGCGGCCAGGCCTGGCTGGACGCGGCGCAGGCGTTCTCGGCGGAGACGGGCCTGCCGATCACCACGGTCTCGATCGGCCCTGGCCAGCCCTTCGAGGACCCCTACGGCACGTGGGCCGAGCTTCGCGAGATCTCTGACGGCGGGGTGCTACTGGTCCGGCCCGACCTGTACGTGGCGGCCCGGCACGCGAGCGCGCCGGAATCGGAGGAGTCGGCCGCGCGGTGGCTGCGCCAGGCGCTGCGCTCGGTGCTCGGCACCCAGCAGGCGAGCGCGGATCACGGCTAGGCCCGCGGCCGCGGGGCGCGCCGGCCCGGCGCGGTCAGCCGGCCTCGGCGGCTAGCTCGGCGCTGGCGTGCGCCATCAGCTCCAGGTCCGCGGCGGTGGCGACCGGGTACCGGGGGTTGATGTCGGCTAGCTCCTGAACGATGGCCGCGGCCGTAGCCAGCCGCGCGAACCACTTGTGATCGGCGGGTACCACGTGCCAGGGCGCCCATGACGTGCTGGTCTTGCTCAGCATCTGGCTGAAGGCCTGCTGATAGTCGTCCCAGTAAGAGCGCTCGCGAATATCGGACGCCGAGAACTTCCAGTTCTTGTCCGGGCGGTCGATGCGCTTGCAGAACCGCCTGGCCTGCTCCCGCCGGGACAGGTTGAACATGATCTTGACGATACGGACGCCGTTGTCCACGAGATAGCGCTCCCAGTCATTGATCTCCCGGTAACGCCGGGTCCAGACATCGCGCCCCGTCGCCGTGGCCGGCAGGCGCTGCGCGGCCAGCAGTTCCGGATGCACGCGGACGACCAGGACCTCCTCGTAGTGCGAGCGGTTGAAG
>DATKRH010000133.1:0-7218 GCA_035532295.1 Streptosporangiaceae bacterium | reverse complement strand
CGGCTAGCCGGGCCCGGCTAGCCGACACTGCCCTGGGCGGGGCCGCGCCGCGCCACCGGGCCCGTCGTCGGCGCGGTGTACTCCCCGATCCACTCGTCTCTCCACGACTGGTCATACTGCTGCTGGTTGCAGCGGGGCTGGTAGACGGCCATCAGCTCGCGGGCGATCTGCTCCCGGTGCGCCCGGGTACCGCCCGGTACCTCGTAGGTGGCGATGTAGACCTTCCAGCGAGAGCCGGCCCGCTTCACCCAGCAGTGCGCGCGGGGGTGCTGGAAGGGGAGGCGCTGCGCGGTCAGGTCGTCGGCGTGGTCCACGTAGATCACGGCGTAGCGCTCCGGCTTGGTCTCCGGGTCGGGCTTGTACATGATCACGTAAACGGCGGCGCAGGCCGGCGGGGTCCACCCGCCGAGCAGGCGCGGCCCTTCGAACGGATAACCGGCTAGCGAGCCGAGCCTGATCACAGCTCGATGTCCTCGTCCTCGCTGATGGCCTCGGCGCGGGCGACGGGGGCCTCCGGCAGCCCCGCCGCCGCGGCGGCCGCCGCGAACTGCGCGGTGGCCTTCTCGATCGCCTCGTCGCGGCTGCCGGCCTGGACCACCAGCTGGGCGCCGTAGCGCTTGGTGCCGATCCCGGTGGCGATTCCCTCGCAGGCCGCGACCGCGTCGGCCAGCTCGACGACCTCCTCGCGGGTCAGCACCCGGTCACCCTCGGCCTCGATCCCCACGCTCCATCTCACCGGGCACTCCTTCGGGGTCGGCTAGTTCAGGGTCGGCTAGTTCAGGGTCGGCAGCAGCGCCGCGAGCTCTTCCAGGCTGCTCAGGTCGTGCCCGGACAGCAGGATGTCGATGTGCGGCGCCGCCGCCATCATCCCGAGGGTGCTCGGCCGGAAGTTCGGGTCACTGCCCTTGTGCGGATTCATCCATACCAGTGTGTGGCACAGCCGGGACAGCCGCTCCATGGCGGTGGCCAGCAGGTCCGGATCACCGCGATCGAGCCCGTCGGAGCAGATGACCACGACCCCGCCACGGCAGATGCCGCGCCGGCCCCAGTCCCGCACGAAGGCGTCCAGGGACTCGCCGATCCGGGTGCCGCCCTCCCAGTCGAACACCGTCCGGGCCGCCCGCTCCAGGGCCTCGTCCGGGCGCCGGGTCTGCAGGGGCTTGGTGATCCGGGTCAGCCGGGTGCCGAAGCAGAAGACCTCCACCCGGGACGCCGCGCGGTTGGCGGAGTAGGCGAACTGCATGAGGTTGCGCGAGTAGTCGGCCATCGACCCGGAGATGTCCAGGATCAGGATCAGCGGCCGCAGCCGGATCCGGCGCCGCCGCCAGAACAGCTCGGCGGGCTCGCCGTGCAGCCGCAGTGACTCCCGGACGGTGCGGCGCAGGTCCGGCGACCGGCCCGACCGGGCGGGCACGGTCCGCCTGGTCCGCCGCCTGGGCGGGGTCAGGCTGATCCGTCTCATGATCCGCCGCAGGGCCGCCAGTTCCTGCGGGGTGCAGGCGGCGAACGACTTGCGCCTGAGTGCCTCGACGTCGGAGGCCATCCAGCCGAGGACCGCCTCCTCCTCATACTCCTCGTCGCCCTCGGTGTCGGGGCTGGTCGCCGGGGCCACCAGCAGCGCCTCGGTTTCCGCGTCGACCCGCGCGCGGATGGTGACCAGCTCAGCCGGCGGATCGGCGCCGCCGAGGAAGAACCGCCGGAACACCTCGTCGTAGACGGGAATGTCATCGCGCTTGGCGATCAGCGTGGTGCGTCCGGCCCAGTACAGGTCCAGCAGGTCGGTCGGGTCCAGCGGAGCCATGGCCGCGCAGTAGGTCAGGACGTCTCCCGACCCCACCGCGACCCCGGCGGAGCGCAGCTCGCGGGAGAATCCCACCAGCACTCCGACAAATGGAGCGCGCTCAGGCACCGGACGTGATCTCTTCCAGGTTCTGCGCCACCAGCTCGAGGTCGTCGCGTTCCTTGACCACCGTGCCGAGCGTGTCCAGCGCGATCTGCGGGCCGAAGTCCTCCCCGCCCAGGAAATCGAGCGTGCGCGCCCAGTCGATCGTCTCGGCGACGCCGGGCGGCTTGGCCAGGTCCAGCTCCCGCAGCCGGTTCACCGCCGCCACGACCTTGCGGGCCAGCGTCTCGGAGACGCCCGGCTCCCGGATGAGCACGATCTCCACCTCACGATCGGCCGGCGGGTAGCCGATCCAGTGGTATAGGCAGCGTCGCTTGAGCGCGTCATGCAGCTCACGGGTGCGGTTGGAGGTCAGCACCACCAGCGGCGGAGTCTCCGCCTTGATCGTGCCGATCTCGGGGATGCTGATCTGGAAGTCCGACAGCAACTCCAGCAGGAAGGCCTCGAACTCGTCGTCGGCGCGGTCGATCTCGTCGATCAGCAGCACGGCCTGATCCCCGGCCCGGACCGCCTCCAGCAGCGGCCGTTCCAGCAGGTACTTGGGGCCGAACAGCTTGTCCACGGCCCGATCGTCGGCCACCTGATGCTCCGACAGCGCCCTGATGTGCAGCATCTGGCGGGCATAATCCCACTCATACAGCGCCTGGTGGGTGTCGATGCCCTCGTAGCACTGCAGCCGGATCAGCTTGCGGCCGAACACCGACGCCAGCACCTTGGCGACCTCGGTCTTGCCGACCCCGACCTCGCCCTCCAGCAGGATCGGGCGTTGCAGGGACAACGACACGAACAGCGCCGTCGCGAGGCCGCGGTCGGCCAGGTAACCGCCCTGGCGCAGGATCTGCGTGAGCTGGCCGACGCTGTCTGGACGGTCCATTCAGCGGGCCTGCGCGCGCCCGAGCACGAGATCGGCGACGGTGCCCGTCCCGGCGCTCAGCTTGCCCTCGCGTTCCAGCTTGGCCTTCCACCCCGCGCGCAGATCGCCGTCGGGACCGGCCAGGCCGTCGAATCCGATAGCCGACATCCGCTTGCAGCCCTCGGTCGTCCCGCAGGCCTCCGCGAGCGCGGCGCTGTCCTGATCCTGGGCACTCCACACCTCGCGGAGCACGTCTAGTGCCTCATTCGGCTCATTGCTCATGTCCGGGCAACCTTCCGGCCGGTGGTGTCCACTCCATCCGACTGTATGCCGGCCACCGCGGACAGGCGACCGCGGATTAACGGTTCTCTTATTGCGCCGACTGTGACCGCCGTCACGTCCGGGCTCTGTTTCACATGAAACCGAGCCCGCAGCCAAGCACCTCCGCTGACTACTGTAAGCACGTGAACTCTGAGATCTCCGCGACCCAGACCGGAGCGACCCAGACCGGAGCCGCCGGGACCGGGCTGGCGACGGTCGCCGCCGACGGCACCGTCCTGGACACCTGGTTTCCCCGCCCGCGGCTCGCCGACCCCGCTTCACCCGCTTCCGACGCCAGCACCCGCCTGACGCGCGCGCAGGCGCTGGAGTCGCTCGGCGGCGACGCGGCCGACTGCCTCGGCCCCGATGACCTGCGCGGCGTCGAGGTCGTCGCGGTGCGGACCACGATCGCCGACCTGTCCCGGCCCCCGGCCGACACCCACGACCTCTACCTGCGCCTGCACCTGCTCAGCCACCGGCTGATCCGCCCGCACGGCGCGAACCTGGAGGGCATCTTCGGGCTGCTGGCCGTCGTGGCCTGGACCACCCTGGGCCCCGTAGACCCCGACAGCGCCGACCGCGTCCGCATGCGCGCCCGCGCCGCCCGCGTCCCCTTCGAGATCACCGGCCTCGACAAGTTCCCGCGCATGACCGACTACGTGCTGCCCGCCGGCGTCCGCATCGCCGACGCCGACCGGGTCCGCCTCGGCGCGCACCTGGCCTCCGGGACGACCGTGATGCACGAGGGCTTCGTTAACTTCAACGCCGGGACCCTGGGCAGCTGCATGGTCGAGGGCCGGATCAGCGCCGGCGTAGTAGTGGGCGACCACAGCGACGTCGGCGGCGGCGCCTCCATCATGGGCACCCTGTCGGGCGGCGGCAAGCAGGTCATCAGCGTGGGCGAGCGGTGCCTGCTGGGCGCCAACTCCGGGATCGGCATCAGCCTCGGCGACGACTGCACCGTCGAGGCCGGCCTCTACCTGACCGCGGGCACCCGGGTCACCCTGCCCGACGGCCAGGTCGCCAAGGCCGCGGAGCTGTCGGGCAAGTCCGGCATCCTGTTCCGCCGCAACTCCCGGAGCGGGGCCGTCGAGGCGCTGGCCCAGCGGATTGCCTGGGGCGGCCTGAACAGGACCCTGCACGCCAACGACTGAGCGCCGTTAGAAATTACTGAAGTTCTGCCGGGCGGGCGTCGATCTGGCCTCGCGGCTACACGCTGGGCGACCCCACCACGCCGATGCCGCCGCCCACCCCCGAGCTGATGACCGAGATGGGGAAGTTCATCGAGGAGGCTGCTAAGGCCGGGGTCCTGCTGGCCACGGGCGGGCTCGCCCCCGTCGAGGAGGCCACCAAGGTGATCCGCTCGGGCGGGAAGTTCACCGTGATCGACGGGCCGTTCGCCGAGGCCAAGGAGCTCATCGGCGGCTGGGCGCTGATGGAGTGCCGCGACAAGGACGAGGCCATCGAGTGGACCAAGCGGTTCCTGGCGCTCGCCGGCGATGGCGAGTCCACGATCCGGCAGGTCTACTAACCGAGATTCGCGGCGGCCGGGCCGGGTCCCGCGGACCTCGGGCTGGCGCAGGAACTGGCCCAGGACGCCGTGGTGGCCGCCCTGGAGCAGTGGCCGCGGGAGGGAGTGCCCCGCAAGGCGGGCGCCTGGCTGATGACCGTCGCCAAGCGCCGCGCCGTCGACCAGTTCCGGCGCAACCGCGAACTGCGGCACAAGTACGCCCGCTGACCCTGCGGCTGCTCGGCGGCCTGACCACCGCCGGCGATAACTGGGCCCGCCCGGCGCTCTGCCAGGAGGCCCTGCGCCTCGGCCGCGTGCTGACCGAGCTGACGCCGTCCGAGTGCCGCCGGGTCGCGCTGGTGAACCGCTCTAGGCCGTTGTCGTCGTCCTTGCCGGACAGGAACTGCTGCTGGAGGTTCTGCGCCGCCTGGGCGCTGCGCATCCGGGTGAAGAAGTCGGCGGTCGTGAAGGCGGGCACGTCCATGCCGTCGAGGCCAGGGCCGTCGGCGCGGATATGCATCGGGGTGCCGTCCGGTGCCCGCGACACCTGCTGAAGGGCCGCCTCGTGGCCGATGCGCGGCTCGCCGGTGAACGTGGCGCTGAGCGTCTGGTTACCGGGGGCGAACACCCCGCCGCTGTCCTGGGCGCCCGCGGCGCCGGTGCCGGCTAACTGCTCGAGCAGGGTGGCCTGCGAGATGAGAAATGCCGTCGCCGCGGTCCTCTTCAGGGCCGACCGCCGGTTCATGACGATGCCCTTCAGATCCTCTGCGTCCATGTCCGGCCTTCCATTCGGCGTTCCCGGCCGGACCGCTTCTATGGTAAATCTTTCCATTTTTCGGCTGACCTGCGCTAACTCGCCAGGGCTGACCGAGGGGCGACAACTGGTCGGCCGGTCTCGGCGCGCGGAGGCACGTCGTTAGCGCCCGGGCGGCTGCGGTTCGTCGTCGTCTTCCGGGGCGTAAATACCCAGGCGGCGACGCCGCGCCCACCGCTTGTATCCGCGGATGGGACGGGCCAGTGAGCGGAGCCAGTCGCCGTCGACGGCCCCGAACCAGTCAGCTGGGAACCCGAGGACATGCTGCTGCTCTTCGCCCTGCCGGCTATGCGGGCCGGCCGGACCGGGTCCCCACGGCATGCCCAGGACCCGGTTTCGTTCCTCTCTGTCGCTGCCCATAGACCCAGGGTAAGCGGCGCATGCAGGCGGCTCACTCACGAAGCGGCCTGGCGGACTGTCGGCGCGGCGGCGATGACTTAGGTCCCTGGCTATGGGAGAGCCCGCCAGATCTACTGGGGAAATGTTCGCCGGAGATGAGGTACGACTGGAAGTCGGCTTTAACGCTGCCCAGGCGAGGCTGGCGAACCTCATACGCGGCGGTTCTCTGGTCAGTGCTTCCCAGCACGCCTACGGCGAGGGGATCACCGGCCTGGTCCGGGTCGGCCCGCTGGGTGGCGCACCGGGCATTTCCAGGACCGTGGAGGTGCAGTTCCGGGAACTGGTGACCCGAGGCGACACCACCGTGCTGGCACTGAGGTGGGAAGCCGTCGGCCCGGGGGGCGGACTGTTCCCCGCCCTGGATGCCGATATCACGCTGACTCCGGCTGGAGAGCACGCCACCATGCTGACGATGGCCGGGGCCTACCGGCCGCCCCTCGGAACCCTGGGTGCCCGGCTCGACCGGGCGATCTTGCGCCGCGCAGCCGCGGCCACTATCCGGAGCTTCCTTGACCGCGTCGCGGAAGCCATTGCCGACCCTGCTCCCGCCGCTGAACCGAGGCCGGAAACCGCGAGCCTGGAGCCGTCCTGGCTACCCCCAGCTACTGAGACGCAATAACGGTTGCCTGTCCGCTTAATGCCGACGGCACGGTTAGCCAGCGGACTGAAGGCTGAACTGCTCATGACAACCGGAGCCATCTCCAGCGAGGGGTCCGCCGGGCAGTCCGGGCCTGGCTCAATGGCTAGGTCTTGGGCGGTTGCTACCCCGCTCGCCCATCGCGTCTCGGCGAACAACTTCCGCGTTCCACCCCTTCGTGTGGGAGTTCTGGGCCGACACCCGAGTCCCGCGGCAGCCGTGGTTCCCCAGCGGAACTGGAAATCCAGCGGGCCGACGCTCTGGTCTGGCCCCGGCAGCCTTCCGCAAGCACGGCGCGTGCTCGAGTTCCGCCCGGCCGAGAAGATGTGGATGCGATGTTCGTGACGTTCCTGCGGCCGGCCGAAGCGCCCGGCCATGACCGCGCGTTAGCAGACGGCGGGATTTGAGTCACAGCACGGCGGCGGGATACTACCTTGTTCCGGAGACCTGAGCCGCTGACCTGCGCCGGGTGTACGCCGTCCTCCGGATCGTCGCATGGCTCGTACTCGTCCTGTACACGTGTCCCGCTGGCCATCAGGTCCGCGGGCAGTAAGGAGCGCAATGCCCCGCGTGCAGCCGAAGTTCGCCGCCGCCACGTGGCGCGTTGTCCCGCGGCCGATCCGCCGTCGGCTGGCCGGCACGGGCGGCAAGCGGCTGGTCCGGTTCGCCCCGGCGGCGGTGCTGGCAGCGGCGGCTACCCAGATCACGTACTTCGTCATGGGCTCGCTGCTGCACGCCGGCGGCCTCACGTCCGGGGCAGTCGGCTGGTTCGCCGGCTTTG
>DATKRH010000132.1:0-2935 GCA_035532295.1 Streptosporangiaceae bacterium | reverse complement strand
CGGGCGGCAAGCGGCTGGTCCGGTTCGCCCCGGCGGCGGTGCTGGCAGCGGCGGCTACCCAGATCACGTACTTCGTCATGGGCTCGCTGCTGCACGCCGGCGGCCTCACGTCCGGGGCAGTCGGCTGGTTCGCCGGCTTTGTGGTCAGCTACGCGGTCAGCCGATGGGCTTGGGAGCGCAAGGGCAGGCCCGATCTGCTGCGAGAGACGCTGCCCTTCCTCGCGATCGCGCTGACGGTCGGGTTCGTGCTGACGCTGACGAGCAAGTTCGCCTACACGAAAGCCAACTCGCTGGGCCTGACCGGCATCGAGAGGGCCGCGTTCGTCCAGGGCCTCTACCTCGCTGCCAACTGCGTGACCTTCTTGATCAGGTTCGTGATCTTCCACTACGTCCTGTTCGCGTACCGCGGCGCCACGGATGCCAAGGATGCGGAACCGATCGGGGCTGAGTCTCCCGCCGTGCTGCCGGCCGTATCCGCGACCGCCGCCTCCGAGCCCGCTGCCCACCCAGAGCCGCGCGGCTGAGTTCCGCGACCGCAGGCCGGGCCTCGATCGGCCTGCTCAAATGACCTATTTCTGGTCGTGCAGCCAGGTGACTCGGCGCTGGCCACCGTGGCAGGCTTGCCAGGAGGCTTCGGTGATCTCGCAGCCTCCTCGGCCAGCCGGGAGACTCGGAGGCGCGATGAAACTGGAGATCCTGCAGGTGCCGGACTGCCCGAACGCGGCAGTCCTGGCAGCCCGGCTGTCTGAGCTGGCCGACGGCTGGCCAGACCTAGAAGTCACGCATGAGGTCGTGACCACGGACTACGACGCCGAGCGCCTGGGGATGACCGGCTCGCCGACCCTGCTGGCAGATGGCATCGACCCGTTCGCACACCCCGGGCAGAGGCCAGCGATCTCGTGCCGCCTCTACCACGACGAGCAAGGCCGGCCCGCAGCGGCGCCATCGCTCGGGCAGCTCCGCGCAGCGCTTCGCCTCACCGGCCGCGACGGACAGCCCTAACCTTGGCCTCGACAGGCGCGGCTACGGCGACGCATCCCGTCGCGCGTGATCCCGCGCTAACCATCACTCGGCGGGCTGGGCGGCCTGGCGCCCGGCTCTCGGCGTTGACGTGCTTGCCGGATGATCAGGGCTGCGGCGGCTACGCCGATCGTGACCAGGCCGGAGGCGAGCAGAGTTGCTGATGGGCCGATCGCGGTCACCAGGGGTCCGCCGATCACGGTGCCGACCGGGGAGGCCGTGATGGTGAACGGCCCGTACAGGATGCCTCCGACGGCCAGGGCAGCGAAGCCGACGGCCACCGAGTCGACGAGCTCGCCAGCGGAACAGGGACCTGCTACCACGCCCGCGCCTTCGTGACCTGGGCCACCACACGCGGCCATGCCCGCGGCCTGATCACCCAGATCGAAGACGACCACCGGTGGGCGCTGGTCCGCACCCTGCTCCACGACGACAGCCACGCCATCGAGGACCGGGTCGCGGGCCTGCTCGTGCTGCTCTACGGACAGCCGCTGGCCCGCATCGCCCGCCTCACCCGGAACCAGATCACCTTCACCCAGGCCCAAGCCCAGGTGCTCCTGGGCACCACGCCCCTGGAGCTGCCCGCGCCCTGGACGAGCTCGCCCGCCAGCTCTTGGGCCGCCGCCACGGTCACGCTGCCGTCGGCCGGAGGAGCACCAGCACAGCCGATCTTCAGCTCCCGGCTCAGGGTGAGGCTCGCGGCCCTGGGCATACACAGCCGCTCCGGGCGCAACACCGCTCTCGTGGACCTGGCCGAAGATTCCACCGGTCGCTCTTGCCCGCCTGCTCGGCATCCACATCAACACAGCCGGAGACTGGGCCGACAGAGCAGGCGGCTCACAAGCCGCTTACGCCGCGCAGGTATCCCGCCGGGCATTCAGCAAGATCTGATATCGCTGGTTACCAATAAGGGGCAACCTGGGCCGTGCCGGTAATGTGCCCGGCCAGCGAGCCCCGAGTAGCCGGCCACGCCGGTCAGGAGCCGCTGGCCGGATGGGAGTGCCGGGCGGGTCCGGGCTGCGTGGCGGAACGCGGCGAACCGGCCCCACCGCCACCAGAGTTCGAACACGGTCGCGTGGCCTTTGACCGGGTGCAGGCGCAGGCGGAGCCGGATCCGCAGGTTCCGGACCCGGTGGCGGGGGAGGCGCCGGCCGGGCAGGAACGCCAATTTGAGCGCGGTCAGCACGATGCCGGCGGCCGCGATCCAGTACACGTATGTCATGGCAGGATCTCCAGACGAGCAGGCGGGGCCGGGATCGCGGCCCGGCTATCTAGCGGAGGTTCTGCCCCTGCCGGCCGGTGTGTATAGTTAGGCGTATGCCGAGGATGCAGGTGTATCTCCCTGACGATCTGTATAAGCAGGTGAAGGCGCGGGGTCTGCCCGCGTCGGAGCTGCTCCAGGCTGCCGTGCGCGCGGAGCTGCGCCGCCAGGATCTGCTCACCGAGACCGATGCCTACCTGGCGGAGCTGGCCGCCGAGACTGGTGAGCCGGCGCCGGAGGACCGTGCCTGGGCGGAGGCGATCGCGAGGCGGATCACGTCCCGGCCCGCTGCGCGGGCCAGCTGACGGCGGGACGTCCTAGTGCTGATCCTCGATTCCGGCGCGGTCTCCCTCCTGTCGGAGCGCACCAGCCGGACGGCCGCGCTGATTCAGGCGCTCCGCGGCCAGGGACTGTGGCCGCCGGTAGTGCCCTCGGTGGTACTCACCGAATGCCTCACCGGCGATGGCTCCCGCGATGCGACCGCGCTGAGATTTCTCCGGACCTGTGATGTCAGTGAGCAGGTGCCCGTCCAGCTGGCGCGAAGGGCGGCATCGCTGCGGTTCCGCGCCCGCCAGGGCTCGGCGGTCGACGCTATCGTCACGGCGTCAGCCGAACCAGGCGGAACGGTACTGACTGGCGACACCGGTGACTTGC
>DATKRH010000131.1:0-9137 GCA_035532295.1 Streptosporangiaceae bacterium | reverse complement strand
GAGTCCATGAGCTACTGGCCGGGGCTGCGACTGTCGCGATACCGGAACACGACGGGCTGACCGCCGAGCGCGCCGATGAGCTTATTCGCGAGATCAGGGCCGGGCGCGAGGCCCGCTGATGGATTCCTTCGACGCCGATGTAGTTATCTACGCGGCCGTTCCCGGACATCCGCTCGGTCGGCGGGTTGCTGCGCTGTTTAGCGCCGGGCCGCCGGGCAGGGGTGAGGCCAAGGCAGGTGCTGGCTCGGTCCTGCTGCTACCGGAGGTACTCGGCAAGCCCCTTCGCGACGGGGCCGTTGGCGAGGTCCGGGTCCTGGCCGGTTTCCTGGCGCGGCTTGACCTCCGCCCGGTCGACCGGGCTACCGCAGAACTCGCGACCGCGCTGGCCAGCAGGTACCGGCTACATGCGGCCGACGCCGCCCATCTGGCCACCGCCGTGAGCCTGGGCGCTGACCGGTTTATCACCAACAATCGTCGTGACTTCCCGCCGACGATCACGGAAGTGCAGGTCACCTACCCTGCCGACCTGCCAGACGGCGCCGTCTGAGAGCGCGGGTCATGCTCGAGGCGTGACCCGTAGCTAGGCGGTTCCCGTCGCGGGCACGCCGGTCCGGGGCCAGACGACGGGGAACAGCGGGTGATCGAGGACGGCGCCGTCGGCTAGCTCGGCGGCGAGGCCCTCGAACGGCGGCGAGGTCCGCCACCTTCGCGGCGCGTGCCGGGCGTCGGCCGACAGGTAGCGCAGGGACACAACGCGGCGACGGCCACTGAACGGGAAGCCCGGCGCGCCGTGGACGGTCAGGAAGTCGAAGAAGATCGCATCGCCGGGCGCCAGCTCGAACCTCCGGATGTCGAAGCCGGCCCGGTCGGCCTCGACGTCGGGCAGTTCCGCCAGGCTGCCCTCGGGGAACCATCTGGCCTCGCCCTTGAGGAAGGTGCGCGGCATGAGCCACGGACCGCGGTGCGACCCGGCCAGCAGCTCCAGGCAGCCGGCCTCCGGAACCGGGTCAACCGGGATCCAGGCACTGACGCCCCGGCCGTCGACGTTGTAGTAGGGCTGGTCCTGGTGCCAGGGCGTGCGCTGCCGGGTGCCGCCCTCTTTCACCAGGATGTGGTAGTGGTAGAACCGGGCCTGCGGCGTGGCCATCAGGCCGGCGGCAATCTCCGGCACCCGCGAGTGCCTGGCCAGCCGCTCCAGCTGCGGGACCTGCTGCCACCGGCAGAAGTCCTCGGTGAACGAGCCGGGGTCATCCGCGCCACTGGCGACCTGGGCGAGCGGGCCGGGACTGGCCAGCACGGTCTCGATGGCCGTGGCCGCGTCGGCGAGCTCGCCCGCGTCGAGCACGCCGCGCACGCAGACGACGCCGTCGCGGGCGAAGGCCCCGGCCAGCTCCGGGTCGGCCTGCTGCGGGTCCATGTCGCTTGCCTCCCGCCGCCCAGCCGGCACCGCGGGCCGCTCGGGCCCGGTGCCGCACGTCCTGCTCGCCATCCTCGTAGATCGTCTCGCCGCGCACAACGCGAGGCCGTCAGGGGCCAGGCCCGGAACGCCGCCCGTTAATGATCCCAAGGTCGTGGCCCTGACGGCCCGGACGCGGCCCGCGGGTAGCCAGGGTCTACGCGCGGGTAGCTTAGAAGCATGAGCGCGCATACTTCTCGTAACGGGGACCGGTCGCCCCAGGTCGGCCGCGGCCTGGCGGTGGCACCACGGTGACGGCGGACCAGTACGCGGCCGCGACCGGGCTCGTCGAGCGGTCGGCCGCCGCCCAGGTGACTGGCATCCCCGAGCACCCCGCGGATGATGGTTACTTCGGGCCCGCCAGCGTGACCTGGCGGATCAGTACCGACCTGTCCGGGGTGATCGCAGGGCTGCGGTCCCTGCTGACCCAGGCCCTGCATCCGCTCGCGATGGCCGGCGTTGACCAGCACAGCGGCTGGCGGGAGGACCCCGTCGGCCGCCTCGCCGCGACCGCCGCGTACGTCAGCACGGTCACCTTCGGCGAGCGCGCCGGCGCGGAGCAGGTGTCGGCCCGGGTGCGCCGGATTCATGAGCATGTGCGGGGCGTGGACACGGTCACCGGCCGCCCCTACGCGGCCGGTGACCCCGCCCTGCTGCTATGGGTGCATGCGGCCATGGTCGACTCCGTCATCGCCGCCAGCAACCTGTTCGGCGCGGGGCTGTCGGCGCCGGATGCCGGCCGCTACGTGGCCGAGATGGCCACCGCGGCCGAGCTGATCGGCGTGCCGCCCGGCGAGGTGCCGCGCAGCGTCGCCGGCCTGGAGGCCTACCTGGCCTCGGTCCGCCTGGAGCTGCGGTGCACCCCGGCGGCCAGCGAGTCGATGGCCTACCTGCTAGATCCGCCGGGCCTGGACCCCGACATCGCCGAGATCTGGCAGGACGTGCGAGACGGCGCGATCGCGTCGCTGCCTGACTGGGCCCGGGACCTGTACGGGTTCGACACCCCGCCGCTGACCCCCGCCCGGCGCACCGAGATCCGTCAGGCGCTCGGGGTGCTCGACGCGGTCTACCTCGGCGAGCCCGGCGTGCTGGAGGCGCGGCAGCGGATCGCCCTGCGGATGCGCGCCGCGCAGCGCGCATGAGGCGAGCCGGGCAGCTGAGGCGGGCGCGGCGGGTCGCCGTCGGGCTGTCGGCCGGAGCGGCGATGACGGCCCTGTCGGTGGCCCTGGTCCGCCGCCGGGTCGGCTCGCTGCGGTTCACCCGAGGGCTGGCGGCCGCCCAGCTCGTGCTGCGCGGCGGCGCCCGGTACGCGAGCAGCGCGCCCCGGCTGTTCGCGGCCGCGGGGGAGCACCGGGAGCGGCTCCGCAACGACCTGGCCCTGCAGACCGCGCAGGACGTGACCGCCACTCTCGGCGCGATGAAGGGCGTCCTGGTGAAGCTGGGCCAGATGGCCAGCTATGTGGACGACGGCCTGGCGCCGCCCGTCCGCCGGACGCTCAGCCGGCTGCAGGACAGCATCCCGCCGATGAGCCCGGAGCTGGCCGCGCAGGTGGTGCTGGAGGAGCTGGGCCTGCCGCCGGAGCAGGCCTTCGCGCAATGGGATCCCGAGCCCATCGCCGCTGCCTCGATCGGTCAGGTGCACCGCGCGATGACCCACGACGGCCGGGCCGTGGCCGTGAAGGTGCAGTATCCGGGCATCGCCGAGACCATGGCGGCCGACCTGGACAACGTCGCGCTGCTGCGCCGGATGCTCAAGATCACCGCGCCGAATCAGGACGTCGACGCGCTGGTCGACGAGCTGCGCGAGCGCGTCCTGGAAGAGCTCGACTACCGCCAGGAAGCCGCCAACCAGCGACTGCTGGCCGCCTACTACGACGGGCATCCGACGATCCACGTGCCGGCGGTCATCGACGAGCTGTCCACTCGCCGGGTCGTGACCAGCGAGCTGTCGGACGGCGCGCGGTTCGCCGAGCTCGCGACCTGGTCGCAGGAGGAGCGCGACCTGGCCGGGGAGACGATCTACCGCTTCGTGTTCCGCAGCCTGTATGAGGTCCACGCGTTCAACGGTGACCCGCACCCGGGCAACTACCTGTTTCACGGCCAGGGGCGGGTGACGTTCCTGGACTTCGGGCTGGTCAAGCACTTCACCGCCGACGACCTCCAGCCGCTGATGCAGATGGCGCGCCGCCTGTGCGTCGACCAGGACCCCGAGGCGTTCCGCGCCAGCCTGGAGGAGGCCGGCTTCCTGGCGCCCGGCGCCCCGCTGAGCACCGACGCGATCGTCGAGCACCTGGCGGTGTTCTACGAGCTGATCCGCGAGTCCCGGACCCTGAGCGTGACCGGCGACTACGCGTCCGCGGTCGTGCGGCGGTTCTTCGACGTGCGCAGCCCGGTGGCGCAGTACGCCAGCGTCCCGCGGTCTTATGTCATCCTGCAGCGGATCAACCTGGGCCTGTTCGCGCTGCTCGGCGACCTGCGGGCGACCGCCAACTGGCGGGCCATCGCCGAGGAGATCTGGCCCTTCCTGCAGGCCCCGCCGTCCACCCCGATGGGCGAGGCGGAGCTGCGCTGGCGCGAAAGCCGCAAGCTGGCCGCCAGCTGGCGGCCTAGCGCCACCGCCGTTTCATGATCACCCGGCTTTCTCAGTCATAGTGACTGAGAAAGCCGGGTGATCATGAATGCGAGACCTGTCCGGGGCCGTGGCGGCTGCTGCTGGGCTCCCCGGGCCGCCTCGCTAGAGTGCGACGAGGCACCCGGGCCCCGGGCGGAGCGGAGGCTGGGAGCGCTCGATCCGCCCGCCCCGGCCGCCGCGGCCTCGAAGGGATGATCATGGATGTCCGGCAGTACGTAGACGACAACGCCGCTGAATTCTTCGGCGCCCTGCAGCAGTGGCTCGCCATCCCGTCGATCTCCGCCGACCCGGCGCGGCATGACGATGTCCGGCGCTCCGCGGACTGGCTCGCCGCGCACCTGCGCGAGACCGGCTTCCCGGTGGCCGAGGTCTGGGAGACCGGCACACCCGGCACACCCGGCACACCCGGCACACCCGGCGCGCCGGGCCTGCCCGCGGTGTTCGCGCACTGGCCCGCCGCCGATCCGGCCGCGCCCGTGGTGCTGGTCTACGGCCACCATGACGTCCAGCCCGTGGAGCCGCTGGCCGAGTGGGACAGCCCGCCGTTCGAGCCCGTGCAGCGCGATGGCCGGCTGCTGGCCAGGGGCGCGTCCGACGACAAGGGCCAGGTGCTCTTTCACGCGCTCGGGGCCCGGGCCGGCCTCGCCGCCGCCGGAACCGATGCGCCGCCCGTCACCCTCAAGCTGCTGATCGAGGGGGAGGAGGAGTCGGGCTCCACGAACTTCGCCGGGCTGCTGCGCAACCAGGCCAGCCGGCTGGCCTGCGACGTGATCGTGATCTCCGACACCACGATGTGGTCGGCCGACGTGCCGTCCATGTGCGTCGGCATGCGCGGCCTGGCCGAGGCGGAAATCCACCTGCGCGGCGCGGAGCGGGACCTGCACTCTGGCTCGTTCGGCGGGGGCGTGCCCAACCCGCTGCACGTGCTCGCCGACCTCCTGTCGGGCCTGCACGACGAGGGCGGCCGGGTCATGCTGCCGGGCTTCTACGACCGCGTGCTGCCGCTGTCGCAGGCCGAGCGCGAGCTCATCGCCCGGCTGCCCTTCGACGAGAAGGCGTGGCTGGCCGAGGCGGGCAACAGCGGCGCCGCGGCCGGCGAGGCCGGCTACAGCGTGCTGGAGCGGATCTGGACCCGGCCGACCGCCGAGGTCAACGGCATGTGGGGCGGCCACACCGGCCCGGGCGGCAAGACGATCATCCCGGCGCAGGCCCACGCCAAGCTGTCGTTCCGGCTGGTCGCCAGCCAGGAGCCCGCCGACGTGGTCGCCGCGCTGCGCCAGTACGTGCGCGAGCGCACCCCGCCGGGCATCGAGGCCACCGTGACCTCCCTCGGCGACGGCGTGCGGCCCTCGTTCTCGCCGCTGGACTCGGTCGCCGTTCAGGCGGGCCGGCGCGCGATGCAGCGCGCGTTCGGGACCGAGGTGCTGTTCACCCGGGAGGGCGGCAGCGGCCCGGAGGCCGACCTCGCCGAGATTCTCGGGGCCCCGCTGGTGTTCGTCGCGGTCGGCCTCGACTCCGACCGCATCCACGCGCCGAATGAGAAGGCGGAGATGGCGCTGCTGCTCAAGGGCGCGCAGGCCGCCGCCTACCTGTGGGACGAGCTGGCCGCCGCCGGCGCCGAGCTCACGGCGGCCCGGTGAGCGGCGGGCAGCCCGCGGCCGCCGCCCCGCCGGCCGGAGCGGCCCCGTCGCTCGGAGCGGCCCCGTCCGCTGCCCCGTCCGCCAGTGCTGCCCCGTCCGCCGGTGCTGCCCCGTCCGCCGGCACGGCACTGCCGCGACTGGCGCTGGCGCGCGGCGAGGTGGACCGGGCCGCGCACCGGCGCGACGACGAGCAGTGGCTGGCGGCGGCCTGGGCCGATCCCGGTACCCGCGTGCTGATCGTGGACCGCGGTCGCGCCCTGGTCGGCTTCGGCCCCGAGGGCGCCCATCTGCTGTTCCTGCCGCCCGAGCAGGTACCCGAAGGCGTCCGGTTCCTGCTCGGCGTGGCCGCCGACGGCGTCGTCTACTTCGGCGTCAACGGTTCCCTGCCGGAGCCGGCCGAGGTCGTGGGGGTGGAGGTGCGCCCGGCCCCGCTGCGGGAGGCCGGCCCGCTGCTGTCTAACCGCGACGCTGGCCTCATGACGCACGCGGTCGCGCTGGCGAACTTCCATGACTCGCATCACTTCTGCCCGCGCTGCGGCGAGCCCAGCGAGCCGGTGTCGTCCGGTCACGCCAGGCGCTGCACCGCCGAGGGCACCGATGAGTTCCCCCGCTCGGACCCGGCCATGATTGTCTTGGTGACCGACCCGGCCGATCGCTGTCTTCTCGCCCGTAACGCCGCCTGGCCGCTCCATCGGGTCTCGATACTGGCCGGCTTCGTAGAGGCGGGGGAGTCCGCCGAGCAGGCGGTAACCCGTGAGGTGCACGAGGAGACCGGCATCACCGTCGGCCGGGTCCGCTATCTCGGCAGTCAGCCCTGGCCCATGCCGCAGAGCCTGATGCTGGGCTTCGGCGCCGAGGCTGTCACCGTCGAGATCAAGGTGGACGAGAACGAGATCGCCGAGGCCAGCTGGTTCAGCCGGCCGGAGCTGACCGCCGCCATCGCCGATGGCTCGATCCTGCTGCCCCCGCCGGTCTCCATCGCCCACCAGATCATCCAGTCCTGGTACGGCGCGGAGCTGCCCGGCAGCTGGTAGGGCGCGAGGCTAGGCGGGCGCGAGCTTGCGGAGGGACCGCGTGGTGTCCGCTCCGGGCGCGGGCAGCAGGCTGATTACCGGAGTGTCCAGGCCGCAGGCCTGGTACTGCGCGACGCGTTCCCGGCAGGCTTCCAGCGTGCCGTGGATGACCAGGTCGTCGACGACCTCATCCGGGATCGCCGCGGCGGCGCCCTTCCGGTCACCGCTGTTCCACGCCGCGAGCATCGGCGCGAGCAGCTCGCCGCGGCCGAGCCATTCGTGGAATGCCGCGTAGACCGGCACCGTGAGGTAGGCGGCCAGCATCCGCCTGCCGATGGTCCGGGCCAGCTCGGTGTCGGTCGTGGGGCAGACGAAGACCCGGGCGATCAGCTCGCAGTCCGGGCCCGCGGCCTCGCGCACCCGGGGCACGTCGGCCGGCGAGAGCCAGTTCGTGATCGCCGCGTCCGCCTCCTTCGACGCCAGCCTCAGCATCCCCGGCCGGAGCGCGGCCAGCGCCAGCGCCGGCGGCACGGCCGGGGCCGGGTCGAGCCGGAACCCGTGCACCGAGAACGTCTCGAACCGCTGATTGACCTTCTCGCCGGCCAGCGCGGCGCGCAGGAACTGCAGCATGTCGCGGGATCGCTGGAACGGCTTCTCGAACGGGATGCCGTTCCACTGCTCGACGGCGACCTGGGACGACGTGCCGATGCCCATGACAAACCGGCCGGGCGCCAGGCTCGCGAGCGTCCCCGCGCTGACCGCGAGGGCGACGGGAGCGCGGGTGAAGATCCCGACGATCGCGGTGCCCAGCCGCAGCTCCGGCGCCCATTGCGAAGCCAGGATCAGGGGCGTGAACGCGTCCACCCCGTTCAGCTCGGCCGACCAGGCGTCGGTGTACCCCAGGATGGGCAGCGCGGTGATGATCTCCCGCTGGTCGGGCAGGCTGAGTCCGGGTAGCGGGAGCGTGATTCCCCAGCGCCGCGTCGTGTCCATGTGGCTGTCCCTCCCAGGGTCCGGTGCCTGCCATTGTGGCTGATTTCGGATCGCCGGCGGCGGGCGGGATGACGAAGCGGGTCTCGGCGGTTGTTGCCTGGCGGCAAGCAGACGAGGACGCGACAACAGGGAGCTGTTCATGCGCTACAGATCGATCGCCGGAACGTCGGTCAGTGCCATCGGACTTGGCGGGATGCCGATGTCGATCGAGGGACGGCCCGACGAGGGCCGCTCCATCCGGACCATCCACGCGGCGCTGGACGCGGGCGTGACGTTCGTCGACACCGCCGACGCCTATCTGCTCCAGGCAGGGGAGACCGGCCACAACGAGCGGCTGATCGCCAAGGCGCTGGCCACCTACGGCGGCGACACGAGCAACGTGCTGGTGGCGACCAAGGGCGGGCACCTGCGGCCGGGCGATGGCTCGTGGACCGTGAACGGCTCACCCCGGCATCTTCGCGAGGCGGCCGAGGCGTCGCTGAAGGCGCTCGGCGTCGATGTCATCGGCCTCTACCAGTTTCACCGGCCCGACCCCAGCGTTCCCTACGAGGAGTCGATCGGCGCCATCAAGGAGCTGCACGACGCCGGCAAGGTGGCACTGACGGGCATCTCTAACGTGACCGTGGAGCAGATCGACATCGCTCGCGCGATCCTCGGCGACGGGAACCTGGCCAGCGTGCAGAACCAGTTCTCGCCGGCATTCCGGTCGAGCGAGGGCGAACTGGCGCACTGCGCGCAGCTAGGCATCGCGTTCCTGCCCTGGAGCCCGCTCGGCGGGATCACGCAGGCCGGCGAGCTTGGCTCGCGCCATGCCGCCTTCCAGCGGGTCGCCGACTCACGCGGGGTCTCGCCGCAGCAGGTCACCCTGGCGTGGATGCTCGCCAAGGCCCCCGTCGTGATCCCGATCCCGGGCGCCAGCCGCCCCGAGTCGATCACGGACTCCGCCCAGGCGGCGGAGCTGGAGCTCAGCAGCGAGGAACTGGCCACGCTCGACGCGGCCTGACCCCGCCCGTCCCATCCACCCGCATCCGCACCAGGCGCCGCGCGGTGGCCGCTCCAGGCGGCCCGCCGCGCGCCGCCCTCACGCTCCCCGGCCATGATCACTACCGTTTCGTCGCGCATGGCGCGACGAAACGGTAGTGATCATGACGGAAGGCCGACCCTGTCCGGCGTCAGGCCGGCAGGCCGACCAGGTCGGCCATCTCGTCGACGGCGAAGCTGAAGAAGTCGTCGCTTGGATCGGCGCTGCCGACGAGCTGGCCGAACAGCTCGAAGCTGATCATGCCGAACAGCTGCGTCCACGCGATCAGCGCTCGGGCCATGACCGGTGGCGGAACCCCGGGGGCGATGGCCGCGCTCACCGCCTCGGCCTGCCCGGCCAGCAGGCCCGGCAGCCGGGGCTC
>DATKRH010000130.1:0-9393 GCA_035532295.1 Streptosporangiaceae bacterium | reverse complement strand
GCGGCCTGGCCGCCGCGGTCGCCGGCCTGGCCGTCGTCGTCAGCGCCGCCAGCGCGATCATCGCCGCCGTGCTGACCGCCGCCCTGATCGCCATGACCGCGCTCGCGCTCGCGGGCTCGGCGTGCTGGCGATCGTCCTGCGCCGCCACGGGCTGCGCGCACCGCTGCCGCCAGGACCCGCCAGGACGCCACGCGGCCCCCGGCCGCCAGGTCGGCACAGGCGCTCACAGGGCCGCCGCTGGCGATCGAGGCGCCCCGCCCGGTGCACGGACCTGCCGCCGTGCACCATGCCGCCGGCAGCCCGGAAGGCCGCGGCTAATCCGCCACGGCGCACCTGAAGCGCCTGGGCTACGGCCGGCCGGGCGCTCTGGCATGTGCGGGCCGCGCCGCCTAGCTGACGAACGTGCCGCGCCCGTGGATCGTCTGGATGAGCCCGCGCTCCCGCAGGATCTCCGCGGCGCGGCGGATCGTCCCGTAGGAGACCTCGTAATACTCGGCCAGCTCCCGCTCAGCGCGAAGCCGGGTCCCGGGCGCCAGCTCCCCGGACGCGATGCGGGCCGCGATGTCGTCGGCGACGCGCAGGTAGGCCAGCCCTGACTCAGGGCCGTTGTGGTCGCCCGGTGCGGCCAGATCGCTCATGCCGGAAACGTTGCCATCCGCTGAGCTGCACTAACGTCTCAGATAGCTATACAGGTGCTCTCATAAAGCTTTACAAGTGCTCTACTGGCCGGAACGATGCACTCATGGCAACCACAGAGGAACATCACACCGCCCCGGCCTTAGTCCCGGTGCGCACCTTCGAGGGGCTGGCGGCCGTGATCGGCGAGGTATACCCGCGCTGGCACGTCTGGCCTGACGGCACCGGCTGGCACGCGATGCGCCGCGGGAGCTACCGCCAGCTCGGCGACGCCGGCGGCGTCCACTCGCTGCACTCACCCGATCCGGTCCTGCTGGTCCTCCAGTTCGACGCGCAGGACCGGATACCGCCGCCGGACGGCTGGGATACCGCCGGGGGCCGCGCCGCCGCTGACCCCGCTGGAGACCGCGCCAGAGCCCGCAGGGAGAAGAACATGACCCGCAGCGTCCGCGAGGACACCGCCACCGGCCTGATGCGCATCCGCGCCGCCCACCCGGGCTGGGATGTCGCCCGGGATGACGCGCGCCGCGCCTGGTGGGCGTCGCTGCGGATCTCCCCGACTGCGACCCACGACATCTACGCTCACAGCCTGCCCGTGCTGGAAGGCAAGCTGAACGCGCTGGCCAGCGCCCGGCTCGGCTCCGCCGAGACCGCAGGCTCGCGGCCGGCGTCGGCAAGGCCAGCGACCTCGGCTAAGGCTCTCCGCCCCCGCTAACCGCTAACTAACCGGGGCGCGGGGCCGGGTACGCGGAGGGCGACCGGTCGCCACCGCGCCCCGGTCGCCAGGACCTACCCGACAGAGGCAGGATTCACCAGGATCTTGGCGAATTTCGGGACCTGGCATGGACCTCATCCAGGCCGCTTGCAGTGCGCCCGGACCGAGCACAAAGGAGACCTGGACGAGCTGAAAGCCGAAACGCTCTCACCTGCGAAGAGTGTCAAGGGGGCCAAGTCTCCCTCTCCCCGACCCCTTGGCCCCCTTCCCAGTAACGCCGGCTGCCGCAGCCCGACCCGACGGAAACTCGCAACAAGCTTCGGTATGGCGCCTACATCGTGGACGCGGTGCCAGCACCCCGCAGGCCGCTGCGCGCCGGCGGCACCGTCGGCCCGCTGCAGGCCGACGTGTTCGGCGGGAGCCTGGGCGCCTACGAGACCGGCCTCGTCACCGGCTGCGCGCCGGCGGCACCGTGCTAGGCGTCGATGATGACCGGGATGACTACGGGCTGGCGGCCGAACGTCTTGCGTGCCCAGGCCTGTGTTTCGCGGGCGATCAGCTGCTCTAGCCGGCTGGTGGCCGTGATGCCCTGCTCGCCGGCCCGGGCGAGGGCTTTCTCGATGACCGGGGTCAGTGGCCGGAAGGTGGCGGCGTCGTGCTCGAAGCCGCGGGCGAGGACGTCGGGGTCCTCGGCGAGCTGGCCGGTGTCGGCGTCGATGAGCGCGATGACGGTGAGCACGCCTTCCTCGCCCAGGGTGCGCCGCTCGGCGAGGGAGGCCTCGGTGACCCGGCCGACTGTGTCGCCGTCGACGTAGACGTTGTGGACTTCCACCGTGCCGGTGATCGCGACGCGGCCGTCGGCGAGGTCGACGGCGTCGCCGTTAACGGCCACGAGCACCTGGTCGCGGTCAACGCCGGTGCTGACGGCAAGCCCGGCGTTGGCCCGCAGGTGACGGGCCTCGCCATGGACGGGCAGCACGGCGGCGGGCTGCACGAGGTTGTAGCAGTAGACGAGCTCTCCGGCGCTGGCGTGCCCGGACACGTGCACCTTGGCGTTGCCCTTGTGCACGACGTTCGCGCCGAGGCTGGTCAGGCCGTTGATGACCCGGTAGATGGCGTTCTCGTTGCCCGGGATGAGTGAGCTGGCCAGCAGCACCGTGTCCCCCTCGCCCACGCTGATGGCGTGGGTGCCGGCGGCGATGCGGGACAGCGCGGCCATGGGCTCGCCCTGTGATCCGGTGCAGATCAGCGTCACCTCGCGGTCGGGGAGCCGGTCCATGGCGCTGGCCTGCACGAGGAGGCCCTTGGGGACCCGGAGATAGCCCATCTCGATGGCCAGGCCCATGTTGCGGACCATGGAGCGGCCGACGAAGGCGGCCTTGCGGCCATGGGCGTGCGCGGCGTCGAGGACCTGCTGGATGCGGTGCACGTGGCTGGCGAAACTGGACACGATCACCCGGCGCGGCGTGTCGCGGAACACCGCCTCGATGGCCGGAGTCAGTTCGCGTTCGGCGGTAGTGAAGCCGGGGGCGTCGGCGTTGGTGGAATCGATCAGCAGCAGGTCGACGCCCGCCTCCCCGAGCCGGGCGAAGCCGCGCAGGTCGGTCAGCCGCCGGTCCAGCGGGAACTGGTCCATCTTGAAGTCACCCGTGTGCAGCACGAGGCCGGCGGCGGTGCGGATCGCGATCGCGAGCCCGTCCGGGATGGAGTGGTTGACGGCGAGAAACTCCAGGTCGAACGACCCGAGGCTGAGCGTCTCACCCTCCCGGACCTCGATCATCGTGGGCTTGATGCGATGCTCGGCCAGCTTGGCGGCCACGAAACTCAGGGTCAGGCGCGAGCCGACGACCGGGATACCGGGCCGTTCCCGCAGCAGGTACGGCACGCCGCCGATGTGATCCTCATGGCCGTGGGTGAGCACGACCGCCACCACGTCGGCCAGCCGGTCCCGGATCGCGGCCCAGTCGGGCAGGATCACGTCCACGCCGGGCTGGTGCTCTTCGGGGAACAGCACCCCGCAATCGACGACGAGCAGCTGGCGCTCATGCTCGAACACGGTCATGTTCCGGCCGATCTCGCCGAGGCCGCCCAGCGCGGTGACCCGCAGAGCACCCGGCGGCAGGGGCGGGGGGGAAGTCAGAGTCCTGACCGCAGAAGTCACACTCGTACGTTACGTGAGAGTACGGTGCGGTCGGAACGTCGGCTCATGCGCCGCGGAAATGGCCCGCCCGCGACCTAATTTACTCTAACGTGACGGTTAAGATGGGGCATCGTCTGGAAGGCGCGCGGGCATTGAGCGACCGGCAGATGCAGATCGGTGAGGTGGCGGAGCGGACCGGGTTGTCGTTGCGGACGATCCGCTACTACGGCGAGGTTGGCCTGGTCACGCCGTCTGCGCGCTCACGTGGCGGGTTCCGGCTGTATACCGAGGCGGACGTCGATCGGCTGCTGCTGGTGAAGCGGATGAAGCCACTGGAGTTCTCGCTGGAGGAAATGGCCGACCTGCTCGGGATCCTCGACGGGCTGGCCGGCGCCGGGCCGCGGGACCGCCCGGCCCTGCAGGATCGGCTGACCACGTATGAGCAGGCGGCACAGGCGCGCTGCGCCGCGCTGCGGGACCAGCTCGGCGTAGCCGAGGATTTCGCGGCCCGGCTGCACCAGGCACGCCAGGCCGCGCGCGGGAAGGAGGGAAGCCGCAGGTGACGGTACTTGATGCGGAGCAGCGCAGCGGCGCGGACGTCAAGGTAACCGCCGAGGCGACGAGGCGGCGGACGTTCGCGGTGATCAGTCATCCGGACGCGGGCAAGTCGACGCTGACGGAGGCGCTGGCGTTGCACGCGTCGGCGATCACCCAGGCGGGCGCGGTGCACGGCAAGGCGGGCCGCCGGGGGGTGACGTCGGACTGGATGGCGATGGAGCGGGACCGGGGCATCTCGATCACTTCCGCGGCGCTGCGTTTCGACTACGGCGGCATGGTGCTGAACCTGCTGGACACGCCGGGCCACGCGGACTTCTCCGAGGACACCTACCGGGTGCTGGAGGCGGTGGACTGCGCGGTCATGCTGCTGGACTCGGCGAAGGGCCTGGAGCCGCAGACGCTGAAGCTGTTCGACGTGTGCCGTAACCGGCGGGTTCCGGTGGTCACGTTCGTGAACAAGTGGGACCGGCCGGGCCGGGAGGCGCTGGAGCTGCTGGATGAGATCGAGCAGCGGATCAGGCTGCGCCCCACGCCGGTGAACTGGCCGGTCGGGGTGGCGGGGGACTTCCGCGGGCTGATCGAGCGCGGCACCGGCGGGTTCACGGTGTTCACCCGGACGCCGGGGGGCGCGGGCCGCGCTGCGGAGGAGCACCTGGACGCGGAGCAGGCGGCTGGCCGGGAGGGCGCCGCCTACGAGACCGCGGCCGAGGAGCTCGCGCTGCTGGAGGAGATCGGCGCCGACGTGGACATGGCCTCTTTCCTGGCCGGGGAGTCCTCACCCGTGCTGTTCGGCGCGGCACTGCCGAATTTCGGTGTCGCGCGGCTGCTGGGGGCGCTGTGCGAGCTGGCGCCGCCGCCCCGGCCGCGGGCCGACATCAAGGGCGAGCCGCGCCCGGTGGAGGCGCCGTTCTCCGGGCTGGTGTTCAAGGTGCAGGCCAACATGGACCGCAACCACCGGGACCGGGTGGCGCTCGTGCGGGTCTGCTCGGGCCGGTTCGAGCGCGGGATGGTGCTGACCCACGCCGCGACCGGGCGGCCGTTCGCGACCAAGTACGCGCAGTCGATGTTCGGCCAGGACCGGGTAACCCTGGATGTGGCCTACCCGGGCGATGTGATCGGGCTGGTCAACGCGGGCGCGCTGCGGCCGGGGGACACCTTGTACGCGGGGGAGCCGGTGGAGTTCCCGCCGATCCCGAGCTTCGCGCCGGAGCATTTCGCCGTGGTGCGGTGCAAGGACTCCGCCAAGCACAAGCAGTTCCGCAAGGGCATCGACCAGCTTGACACCGAGGGCGTCGTGCAGGTCCTGTCCTCGGACCTGCGCGGGGACCAGGCCCCGGTGCTCGCCGCGGTGGGGCCGCTGCAGTTCGACGTGGTGCTGCACCGGCTGGCCCAGGAATACGGCGCCCGGGCCGAGCTGGACAACCTCGGCTACACCCTCGCGCGCCGCACGGGACCTGAGGGAGCGGCGGCGCTGGCCGGGCAGCGCGGCGCCGAGGTGCTGACCCGCCGCCTCGACGGGGCCCAGCTCGCCCTGTTCACCGACAAGTGGCAGCTCACCGCCGTCCGGCGCGATCACCCCGCCATCCGCCTCGACACCCTCCTCGCCGGCACCGAATAGCCGGCGCCGGCGCCGGCACCCAGGACGCGACTCGTTGCTGGATGCAGGGCCATGGGCCTGACGGGATCAACCCGGCCCGCCCGGCGGTCGTGTTCGTCGGGCTGGTGACCCCGGCGCGCCCGCCAGCAGAAAAAAACGCCGATTGCCCTCTTGCCAGACCCGCCAGGGCGGTTTCCACTGAAAGTGGACACCAGCATGACCCCCGGCTCAACGCGGACGCCGGGGCCTCCCCCGCCCCAGCACCGGGCCGGAGCCGGCCCGTGCGCCTCCCCTCGTCCCCCGACCTGACGGCCCGCCCGGCTGCCCGGCTGCCGCCCACCGGATGCCCGGCTGGCGGCGCGGCCTGCCGGGTAGCCCGCCCGCCACCAGAAAGGGAAGACCCGCCATGGGACCGTTACTTAACGAGGTCGCTCGCGCCACCGCTTGCAGCCAGCGCCGCCCGGCCCGCCTTCGCACTCTCAGGTGGTCCTGATGTGCGGCACCAATGCGTGCGGCTGCGCCACCACCAGCTCGGGCGTGCCCGCCGCCGCGGTGGCCGTCGTGGTGGTTTGCGCGGCCGTCAGCTCCGCTACGGCCCTCATCACCGGCGCCCTGCTCGCGATCCTCGCGACGGTGGGCGTGGCGTCGGCGCTCGGTATCGCCGGGCTCGTCTACCTGCTGCGCCGTGACCGGGTGCAGCTCTGGGAGCCGGCGCCCGCACGGCAGATCGCCGCCCGTCCTGCCCTGTCGCCGCCCGTCGTGACGGCGATTACCGCGCCGCGCCTGCGCGCGATCGCGGCGCCCAGGACGGTGAACCTCATCGCCATGCCGCTGGCTGACGGCGTCCTGACCACCGCGGCCCCGGAGGAGATGACGACCGCAGGGACATAACGGCTACCAGGCAGCACCCGCCCGTCCGGCTGCCGGCCTTGTTCCGGGCTGGCGGCCGGGCGGCCGGGTGGCCGCGCACGGCCCGAACGTCGAAGCCGTCCTCGGCGTAGCCCAGCTTGCGGGACACCCCCAGCGAGGCCGCGTTGTATTCGTAGGCAGCGGAGACGGCGTACTGCGCGTCCAGGCCCTCGAACGCCAGGAACAGGATCGCGGCACGCATCTGCGTCCCGATGCCCTGGCCCTGATGGGCCTGGCCCAGCCAGGACCCGCTGGCCACCTGCCGCGACACCGCGAAGTCGTGCCCGGAGATGCCCTGGAGGCCCACGACGACCTCATCCCGGACAACCGCCAGCTCCAGCGACCAGGCTGACGGCCGCCAGGCGGCCCACAGTCCGTACTGGTACTGCAGGACTGCCCGGGCCCGTTCCGCCGGCGGGACGTCGGTCCACGGAACTCCGAACGGTTGCACCTCCGGGTCGTGAATTCCGGCCGCGGCTAGTTCGCCGAGCGCCGCCAGGTCGGCCTGGCTGGGCCAGCGCAGCTCCAGCCGCGGGGTCCGCAGCCGCAGGTCGGTCATGGGCCAGAAGGAGCAGGAAGACATAGGGCATTGTGCCGTCGCCGACCCGGCCCCGGCACCCTAATATCGGGCCGCCCGGAGCGGTTACCGGGCCGGCGGTGATGGCGGCCTGCCGGTCAGCGGGCCCTTGGCGCGCTTCTTGCGCTGCTGCTCCCGGGCCTCGGCCGCGCGCCCGAAGGTGCACTGCTCGCACCGGCAGCCCCAGTTCCGGTAGCCCGACGGCGTCCCGTGCGGAACGTCGGCGAACTTCCGGTCCTGTAGCGACTGGACCCAGCTAGCCCGGGCCGCCGACGCGGCGGCGCGGCAGTCATCACACCGGCAGCCGAGATTGTTATAACTCGAAGCGGTGCCGTGGCTACGGACATCGTCGGTTCCGCTGGTCACCGCGGGCCTCCGGCCGCCCCCGGGGAGCCTAGCTGGAACGCGGGGCAGCGTGGCCCGGCCACCGCCAGGTCGTGGTGCGCCTGCCGGGTAGCACCCCCCGCGCTCTCCGCGCCCTCGTGACTGGCCATCCATCCCCACCCACCCCTCAGCGGCTGCCGGCGCCCGCCTATCTCGTGCCGCGCCTGCATAAGAGACGCTTTGGCAACTCATCGGGTGCACATGAGCATGGTCGTCATATCGCGCCCGCGGGACGGCCCCGCGCTTGCCCTGGCGAGCCGCGCGGGCGCCGTCGCCTCCTACGCACCACGGGTGACGTCGGCCATCGGTTCCGTGCCGGCATCCGAGATCCGGTCGGGGTTCGGTGCGGGCATCGTGTTCGGCCTCATCTGGCTGCTGCTGCGCGGCGACGACCCGGATCGCAGGCGGCGACGCCGGGCTGCCTACCGGGCTGCCTACTGGGTGGCCGCGGTGATCGCCGCCACCGCGCTCGCCGGGCCGTGGCGGCTATCGCGGGCGTCAGGCGGCGCGCTCGTGGCCGTCAGCGGCGTGCTGCTTATCGCGATCTTCGCGGTGCTGAACTTCTGGTTCCCCGCCGCGACCGGCAGGGCTCGCTGACCGGGAACTGGGCCGCGCCGATCATCCCGTTGCTCGTCGCGGTCACCGGGCTCATGCTGGCATGGCCGGGTCGGCTGCGGCTGCACGCCGCCGTCCTGGCGATGCGCGCCGAGTCGCTGCTGCGCCCGCTGCTGACCGCCATGTGGCTGGTGGGGCTGCTGGGCTGGCTGGCCGGCGATTCGGGGGTCATCGTCACGGCGACCGCCCTGCCCCTGGCCCTGCCGCTGGTCATCGCCCTCGTGTCCGGCGCCGCGGAACAGAATGCGGTCGCCATGTCGGACCTCGGCGCTAACGACCGGACTGCTCCCGCGGCCGACCGGGCGGGCTAATCTGTGACAGGCCGCGCAGGCCCCGGGCGACCGCTCCGGGCACGCGGCGGGCGGCGACCTGGAGGGGCTGAGTGCAGTATCGGACGTCGAGGCTGGTCGCTGGCCCGGCCCTGCGGCTACTTGCCCGGCCTGAGGTAACCGGCGCCGAGAACATCCCGGCTTCGGGGCCGGCCATCGTCGCGTCGAACCATCTGTCGGTCGTCGACTCGATCTTCCTGCCGCTGATGCTGTCGCGGACGCTGGTGTTCGCCGCCAAGTCTGAGTACTTCACCGGAACCCGGTTGCGGGACAAGGCGGTCGCCGCGTATCTGCGGGCCACTAACCAGCTACCGGTGGACCGCGCCGGGGCGCGGGCCGCGCAGGGCATGCTGGAGGCCGCGGTGGGACTGCTGAGTTCCGGGGCGCTCTTCGGCATCTACCCGGAGGGCACCCGCTCGCCCGACGGGCGGCTGTACCGGGGACGAACCGGCGTCGGCTGGCTGGCGCTGCATTCCGGCGCGCCGGTCATCCCGGTCGCGATGATCGGCACCGAGCGGATACTACCCCCCGGACACCGCGTTCCCCGGCCCGGCAAGATCGGGATCAGGATCGGCGAGCCCCTGACGTTCGAGGCGCTCCAGGGCCAGGGTACCGGGGCCAGGCAGCGCCGGGTAGTCACTGACGAGGTGGTCCAGGCCATCCAGAAGCTCTCCGGGCAGGAGTATGTGCCTATGTACGCCTCGGTGCGCAAGGACGAACTGGCCGCGACCCGCGCCGCGCACCAGCCCGAGGGTAGGTGAGCAGGCCGACGCTCGGCATGGAACTCGCCCGGTGGTCCGTCGCTAGCCGCTTCCTGACGCGCCGCCGGGACGGCGCGGTGAAATGGCCTGGCCTGGAAAGCCCGCGAGATTCCCTCCGCCTGGCGATCCCCGCCGGCATCCGCTGATGCCGGGTGACGGCGCGCCGCGCGCG
>DATKRH010000129.1:0-21897 GCA_035532295.1 Streptosporangiaceae bacterium | reverse complement strand
GTCCACTGGAAGACGCCGGGCTGTGGCTGGGTGAGTGTCCAGCCGGCTAGCTGTTTCAGGATGTGGTGCGCGCGGCAGAGCGGCCCGAGATTACAGCGGCAGGTGCGGCCGCCTTTGTGCCACGGGCGGGTGTGATCAAGGTCGCCGCGCCAAGCGGGCTGGCCGCAGTACGGGTACCGGCAGGTGAGGTCCCGGGCCGTGACGTACTCCCTGACTCGAGGCGGCGGCTGATAGGCCGCGGATGCAGTGGTGTGCGCGCAGCCGCCCGCCGCGTCAGCGTCGGCCTGGGCCTGTTCAAGGGCCTGCGCGTGAGCTCGCCGGGCAGCACGGAGGATCGCGGGCAAGACCCCCCCGCCGGTGTCCTCGGCCCACGCGCGAGCCACGATGGACGCCGGCATGATGACGGTCACGCGGCCGACCAGGCTGTACACAGCTGACTCGTCAGGGCTGGGATCCGCTGATCCCGCTGGATGCGGCGGATCCGGCCCAGCGGTCGGAGTTTCCGAAAGTCCCGCCGGCCGGGCGGACTTGCCGGGGCCGGATGGCCAGGTCTCGGTGGCACGCCCGAAGCGGCGGGGGACGCGGGCGACTGTGAAGGCATGCCCGTGGGCGTCCGTGAGGACGACCCGCCACTGGGCGGGATGGCCGGTCGCCGCGGCGAGTTCGGCGACGTGGCGGGCCTGCGGGGCGGTAATGGGTCCGATGCGGCTGAGCGTCCCGGGGTTGCCGGAGGCGCCGGTGAGCGTGAACCAGGGAAGGGTCAGGTCGAGCTGGCCGGGACCAGGCCGCGACTCGGCGCTATGGACCGCGCTCGTCGGCTTCGCTCGATCGCCGCCAGGCGAGCGGGCAGGGATGGGAGGCAGGGCAGGGACGGGATCGGTGCTGGCGTAGCGGTCCTCCAGGGGGTCCCCCCAGTAGCGGCCGTCGTCTAGGTCGTCGAAGGACGGAGGGGCGTCGCGGAACCCGTCATCCTCGGGGGCGTCCGCGTCGGTGAGCGGGGGCGGGTCGGGCCAAGGCTCGACGCCTCCGACCGGAGGCACTTTGTCCTCGGCTGGCGGCCCGATGTCGCCGGACGGCGACGCCTTGCCGTCTGACGGGCCCCCGTCGGTAAATCTGTCGCTGCTGGGTGGCTCAGGGTCGGGTGGCTCAGGGTCGGGTGGCTCAGTGTCGGGTGGCTCAGTGTCGGGTGGCTCAGTGTCTGGTGGTGGTGGGTCGGCGCTGTTGCCTAGTGGGCTGTCCCCGGGCGAGGTGCCGTCGCCTGGCTCGATGGGCTCGCTGTTGGCGGGTGGCTCGGTCGAGTGATCCGGTGGGCTGTCGCTGGGTGGTTGGTCGGGCGGGTTGTCGTCGCCCAGATCGGCGGGCCCGCCGTTGCCGTCCGGGTTGCCGGCGTCCGGGTCGGCGTCGTCGGGAGGCGGGTCGTTGTCGGAGGGCGCGCCGTCGGGGGGCGGGATGAGCGGCAGGGTGCCCAGGAGGAGTCCGAGGAAGACATGAGCGCGGAGGTAGTCGAGTCCGCCGCCGGCGCCGGCGGCCTTGAGCGCGCGGGCCATGGCGGAGATGCGGACCATGGCCGCGGCGGCGTGGACGGCGGGCAGGGTGGTGCCGGCCAGGGTAGCGGTGTGGTCCTGGTCGGGGTAAAGGGTGACGCGGGCGCGTCTCTCAGCGGCCTGACGGCGCTGCTCGGCGCCCTCGGGGTCAGCGGCGATCACGGCGCGGCGGACCGCGCCGTGCAGTTGCCCGTACGTCAGGTCCCCAGCCCGATCCAGGACCATGTCCTCGGCCTTGCGGGCGGCTTCGTCGGTGAGTGGGGCGGTCGCCTCGGCGATCACCTTCGCCCGGTACAGGTCGATGGTGCCGTCGGCGAGGGCCGCGCCGGTACGGGCGAGCCGCCAGCCGAGGGCGACTGCCAGCCCGGCCCAGGCGGCGGCGCCGCAGGGCGACAGGGCCAGGCCCAGACCCGCCTGCGCGGCGGCGTCGCGGGTGACCTGCCGGGGCCGCCCGTCCGCCTCCAGGCCTGCCTTCTGGTCCCGCGCGGCGGAGCGGACGGCAATCTGCGCGACGGTGGCGAGCTCGGCGGCCTGGGCCCAGGACGCGACCTTCCGCCAGGCAGCAGCAGTGCCGGGCAGGTCCCGGTCGGCGACCTGGGCGGGGTCGTGCTCGGCCAGCCACGCGGCCAGGCCCGGCCCGGCGGGCAGATGCCCGGCGATTAACTCGGCCAGGCCGGCCGGTGGCGACCCGGCCCCGGCGGCCTCATCCCCGCCCGGCCCCGCGCCATCCCCGGGAACCGCCGGCTCACCGGTCTCCGCCATCGGGTCACCTCCAGGGCGTCTGGCTGCCGGCTGCTGCCTGCGCAGCATCCGGCTTCCGTTCTTAAATCAGACTATCGATGGGTACTGACATTCTGGTTACATGATCGACAAATAATTCGATTCAGCTGATGAGAGCTAGTCGATGTCTGAGGTAGCGGAGCGTTTACTACTGCCCGAAGGTGAGGATCTGCAAGGCTCCCACGAGTCGGCGCGCCCCGGCCTCGCCGAGCGGGGCGAGGAACCGGCGTTCTGTCTCGGGGCAGGCCTGCTCGGCCTGCCGCAGGCGATCGAGGCCGACCGCGGTGAGTTCCACGATGTTCTTGCGGCGGTCCTGCGGGCTGCGATGGCGCTGGACGAGTCCCTTGCGCTCCAGATCGTCGACCAGGGCCACCATCGTCGTGCGGTCGATGCCGAGCCGCCCGGCCGCTTCCAGTTGTGACAGCGGGTACTCGGCCGCGAGCACGGCCAGCACCGCGAGTTCGCGGCCATCGAGATCGGACGGCGCGAGCGCCGCCGCTCCTGCCTCGGCGAGCCGGAGTTGCGCGCGCCTGAGCCTGCCCGGCGTGCGGGACGCGCGTGACTGGCATGCCGCAGTCTCCTGGCACGAACCTGGGCCCGCCCCTGTGGATAACCGCCCCGCGTTCGGGTGTGGCCTGTGAAAATTCATCAGTGGTTCGGATCAGGCGGGTGGGAATGCGTGTGATCCGAACTGCTCCGCAGGCTTGCGGCGCTGGCAGGCTTGCGGCCTGGCAGACTCGCGGCGCTGGCAGGCTTGCGGCGCTGGCAGGCTTGCGGCGCTGGCAGACTCGCGGCGCTGGCAGACTCGCACCGGCCGGCCATCACGGCTGTCATGGTCAGGTCATGATAGATAATCATGTCGCATTCGCGGTATCTAGCAGGAGAATCGGGCCATGACATCGACGAGCGCACAGGCAACGGCGCGGTCGCGCGCTGCCGGCCATTTCCAGGCCGTCGACCTGGCAGGCGTGCATAAGAACTTCGCCTCCGTGCGAGCGGTTCAGGGGATTGACCTGAGCATTGCCGCCGGAGAGATCGTGGCCCTGCTCGGTCCCAACGGGGCGGGCAAGACCACCACCATCGACATGATCCTGGGCCTGTCCCGGCCGACGTCCGGCACGGTGTCGGTCTTCGGGATGCAGCCGCGTCAGGCCATCAACCGCGGGCTCGTCTCGGCCGTCATGCAGACCGGGGGACTGCTCAAGGACCTGACGGTCGGCGAGACTATCCAGTACACCGCCAGCCTCTTCACCCGCAGCCAGCCGGCCAAGGAAGTCCTGGACCGGGCCGGCATCAGCGGCATCGCGGACCGGAAGGTCGCGAAGTGCTCGGGCGGCGAGCAGCAGCGGCTGCGGTTCGCCATGGCGCTGCTGTCCGATCCCGAACTGCTGGTGCTGGATGAGCCGACGACCGGCATGGACGTGGATGGCCGGCGCAGCTTCTGGGCCGCGATCCGCGAGGACGCCGCCCAGGGGCGGACCGTGCTGTTCGCGACGCATTACCTGGAAGAGGCGGATGCCTACGCCGGCCGGATCGTCCTGCTCCGCCGCGGGCAGGTAGTCGCCGACGGGACCGCGGCTCAGATCAAGGCGCTGTCCGCGGGTCGGACGGTGCGTGCCACCCTGCCTGGCGCCGACGCGGAATCGCTGCGGGTGATCCCCGGCGCCGAAAGCGTCGAGCTGCGCGGCGACACGGTCCTGATCCATTCCAGCGACAGCGACGCGGTGGCCAGGTACCTGCTGAGCAGCACGCAGGCCAGGGACCTGGAGATCACCGCGCGTGGCATCGAGGACGCCTTCATCGCCCTGACCGGCGACCAGGACACCCACACCCCGCCCGCGACCACCGAAGGAGCATCCCGATGAGCAGCCCGTCGGTCGCCGTACCCGACATCTCTAACCGGCGCGCCCCGGCGCTAGGCGGGTTCAACCTGACCGTGCTCCGGCTGGAAGTGCGGCGCATGCTGCGCAACCGCCGCACCCTGTTGTTCACCATGGTGCTGCCGGTCTTGTTCTTCCTGATCTTCGGCCTGAACAAGGCCTACGCTCACGACCGGCTCGCGAACGGGAACGAGTCGGCGTTCATCATGGTCAGCATGGCCCTGTACGGCGCCGTCCTCGCGACGACCAGCGGGGGAGCCATGGTGTCGATCGAGCGCGCCGCCGGCTGGAGCCGGCAGCTGCGGCTGACACCGCTGTCGCCGGTGGCTTATATCGCCATCAAGATGCTCACGGCGATGGTGCTCGGGCTCGGCTCGGTGGTCGTGGTCTTCGTCGTCGGGCGGATTAGCGGCGTGCCGCGGATGGCGGGTTACCTGTGGATCGGGCTGGGGCTCAGCGTCTGGGTCGGGGCCCTGGTGTTCGCGGCTTTCGGGTTGTTCATGGGCTATCTGCTGCCGACCGAGAACGTCATGCAGATCCTGTCTTTCGCCCTGCTGCTGTTCTCCTTCGGGGGCGGGCTGTTCATCCCGCTGAGCCAGTTCGCGCCCGTGCTCCAGACCATCGCCAAGTACACGCCCCTGTATGGCCTCAATCAGCTCGTGCACGCACCGCTGATTGGCGGGAGCGTGGACCCGGCCTGGGCCGCCAATGCTGTCATCTGGCTCCTGCTCTTCGCCGGCGGCGCGGTCTGGCGCTTCCGCAAGGACACCGCGCGCGTCTAGCCCTGCCGGGCGAGGGACACGGAGGTCCGGCAGGCCGTTATCGCTATCGACGGTCGCCGACCGGCCGATTACTAACAGTGACACTGTGAGCTGTTTCCGGTAATCTTCTGGCCGGTCCCAGCAACATTTCTCGCCCGTTTCGGCCGTGGTTCCGAGCGCAGTCCGGGGGTCTGTGCCTGCGCGCGGCTCAATAGGTCCGGCCGCCTGGCGGCGCCGTTGCGGGGCTGTTCTTCGGCAGCTTGATCTAGGGGGGATCATGCCCGAGCCTGTCCGCGGGGGTCAGCGCTACCTGCCCGGCCTAGACGGGCTGCGAGCGCTGGCCGTGCTCGCGGTCGTCGCCTACCACGTCGGCCTGCGCTGGGCACCGGGCGGCTTACTCGGCGTCGGCATCTTCTTCACCCTCAGCGGCTACCTGATCACCGATCTGCTGCTCGGCCAGAAAGAGGAAACCGGCAGCCTCCAGATGCTGGACTTCTGGCGCCGACGGGCCCGGCGGCTGCTGCCGGCCCTGTTCGTGATGCTGGCCGTCGTCGTCGGCTGGGTCGCGCTGGCGGATCAGTCGCAGCTGCCCGCGCTGCGCGGAGCGGTCGCGGCGGCGGCCGGGTACGTGAGCAACTGGTGGCTGATCGCCCAGCACTCCTCCTACTTCGCCAACTTCGGTCCCCAGTCGCCGCTGGGCCATCTGTGGTCGCTCGCGGTGGAGGAGCAGTTCTACCTGGTCTGGCCGTGGCTGGTGTACCTGGGCCTGCGCCTCACCAGGGCCAGGCGTCCGGCGGCCGGCGAGTATTACGGGCTGGCCGCCGCGGCGATGACGCTGGCGGCCGGATCGGCCCTGGCGATGGCGCTGCTCTACCACCCCGGCTACGACCCGACCCGGGTCTACGACGGCACGGATACGCGCGCCTTCGCGCTGCTGATCGGCGCCGCGCTGGCCTTCAGCTGGCCGAGCCGCAAGCTGCGCCACGACCTCGGCACCGTCGGCGGCTGGTGCCTGGACGGCGTCGGGCTGGTGGGCCTGCTGGTCATCGGGGCGCTGATCTGGCGCACGACCGAGTACTCGGCCTTCCTGTACCCCAGCGGGATGGTCGTGCTGTCACTAGCCACCGCGCTGGTCGTCGCGGCCGTCGCCGCGCCGGGCGGCCGGATCGGCCGGGTGCTGGGCGTCGCGCCGGTGCGCTGGATCGGCGTCCGCTCCTACGGCATTTACCTGTGGCACTTCCCGGTCATCGCGCTGACCACGCCGGCCGACGGCCAGGACACCGCCGGGCGCGCGACCCTCCAGGTGGTCGCGAGCGTCGCGCTGGCCGCGCTGTCCTGGCGGTTCGTCGAGGAGCCGGTGCGTCATGGCGCCATCGAGCGCTGGTGGGCGCAGTTCCGGTCGGCCGCCCGGGCCGCCCCGGCCGCCCGGCGGCGGGCCGCGTCCCGGCGGGCCGCGTCCCGGCGGGCCGCGTCCCGGCGGCAGGGCTGGGCGGCGATCGCCTGCGGCGGGGGAGCCCTGGCCCTGGCGGGCGCGTGCCTGGCCGGCCTCGTTCCGCCCGTGTCGGCCTGGACCCGCTCGCACCCGGCCGGCCCGCCCGTGGCCAGCAGCGCCAGCCGCGTCGGCGGCGCCAGCCGCGTCGGGGGCTCCGGCGGCTCAGGCAACTCCGGCGGCGACCAGGTCAAGCCGCTCCCGGCGTCCGGCGGGAGCGGCGGCCGCCCCCCCTCGGCGGCGAGCACGCCCGGCACGCCCGGCACGAGCACGCTGCTGCGCACCTCCTGCCGGTCTGTCGTGCACATCGGCGACTCGACCTCCGATGGCCTGATCTCGGCGAGCTACCTGCCCAGCCGCGAGCAGCGGCTCACCGCCCAGTACGAGCGCCGGGGCGTGCAGAAGATCCGCTGGGAGATCTCGGGCGGCCGGTCGATCGTCGAGACCCTCCAGGGCCAGGCCAACGCCCGAACGGTCGCCCAGCGCCTGATCCGGGGCGGGTACCGGGGCTGCTGGGTGCTCGCGCTGGGCACCAACGACACGGCCGATGTCTATGTCGGCTCGCCCGTCGGCGTGAGCACGCGGATCGCGCAGCTGATGGCGGTGATCGGCAGCCAGCCCGTCATGTGGGTAAACGTCAAGTCGCTGCTGGCCGGCGGCCCGTACTCCGAGAGCGACATGCAGCAGTGGAACCGTGCCCTGCTGCGGGCCTGCGCCCGGTACCCGAACATGCGGGTCTATGACTGGGCGTCGGTCGCCAGGCGCCGCTGGTTCATCAACGACGGCATCCACTACACCTCGGCCGGCTACGCGGCCAGGTCCCGGCTGATCGCTCAGGCGCTCGCCGAGGCGTTCCCGGCGAGCGCCCCCGGCCAGGCCGGCCTGACCGGGCCGGGCGGTCCGGGCGGCGCCGACTGCATCGTGCACTAGCGGCGGTCCTCCGCCCGGTAGGCTCGGCCAGGGGAAATACGGCCTGCCGGTGCCCTGCCCAGGCGGCGCCGTATCGGCGAAAGTAGCGGTGCCGCCATGACTAGCAGTCCGGTTGACTTCGCCAGCACCGCTCCGGTGCCCGTCAGCCTGAACGTCCGCTGGAACTACGGCTCCCGGTCCCGGTCCCGCAGCCCCGATCCCCGGATCCAGGTCCACGCCTGCGACCCGCACACCTTTATCCTGCGGCAGAGCAAGGCGGTCCGCTACGAGGCGCCGTTTCTGTACCTTTTCTGCGGTAACGATCGCGCGCTGTTGCTGGATACCGGCGCTACGCGCGAGCCGGACAAGTTCCCGCTGCGCGAGACGGTCGACCAGATCCTGTCCGGGTGGCTCGCCGTTCATCCGCGAGACCGCTACGAGCTCGTCGTCGCCCACACCCACGGGCACGGCGATCATGTGGCGGGCGACCCGCAGTTCGCCGGCCGCCCGGATACGACACTGGTCGGCCGGGAGCTCTCCGCGGTCCGGAAGTTCTTCGGCTTCACCGACTGGCCCGGCCAGGTCACGGCGTTCGACCTCGGCGGCCGGGTGCTGGAGGTCACCGGCAGTCCTGGCCATCACCCGGCGGCCATCACCGTTTACGACCCGTGGAGCGGGTTCCTGGTCACCGGGGGCACCGTGTACCGGGGGCGGCTGTACGCGCCCGACTTCTCCGCGTTCGCCGCGAGCCTGGAGCGGCTGGCGGACTTCGCCAGCTCGCGGCCGGTCACGCAGGTCCTGGGCTGCCACATCGAGATGACGACCGAGCCGGGCCGGGACTATCCGCTCGGCGCGACGTTCCAGCCGGACGAGCCGCCCCTGCAGCTGAGCGTGGACCAGCTGATCGCGGTCCGCGACGCCGCCCGGTCGGTCGCCGATCAGCCCGGCGTGCACGTGTTCGACGACTTCATCATCTACAACGGCCCGTGCCGGCTGGCCAGGGCCCGGCTGGCCGGCCGGGGGGCGCTGCGCAAGGTATGGCCGCGCCGCCGCGAGCGCCCCGGCCACGCCGCCTAGCGCGGCAGGATCTCCGCGAGGTCGAAGCTGACGGGCTCCTCTAGCTGCGCGAAGCCGCACGAGGCCGGGTCGCGGTCGGGCCGCCACCGCGCGAACTGGGCCGTGTGCCGGAACCGGGTGCCCTCCATGTGCTCGTAACGCACCTCGACCACGCGCTCGGGACGCAGCGGCACGAACGACAGGTCCTTCCCGGCGTTCCACCGGCTCGTCTCCGACTCCCGCGGGTGCCGCACGCCGGGCCGCGGCGCGGCCCAGTTCCACGGGTGGCCCTCGAAGCTGGTCACCAGGGGCTGCAGCTCGGTGAACAGCTCGCGGCGCCGGGCCATCGGGAACGCGCCGACCACGCCCACGCTCGCCAGCCGACCGGTGTCGTCGTAGAGGCCGAGCAGCAGGGAGCCGATGGCGTCATCGCCGCTCTTGTGGAGCCGGTAGCCGGCCACGACGCAGTCGGCGGTTCGCTCATGCTTGATCTTGAACATGACCCGCTTGTCGGGCGCGTACGGGCCGTCGAGCGGCTTGGCCACGACCCCGTCCAGCCCGGCGCCCTCGAACTGGCTGAACCACTGGACCGCCCGGTCCCGGTCCCTGGTCGCCGGGGTGACGTAGATGGGCGCGCCGGCCGGCGCCAGCGCCTCCTCCAGCATGGCCCGGCGCCGCTCGAACGGCAGCTCGGTGCAGTCCTCGTCGCCGAGCGCGAGCAGGTCGAAGGCGACAAACGACGCCGGCGTCTGCTCGGCCAGCAGCCGGACCCGGCTCGCGGCCGGGTGGACCCGCTGCAGCAGGGCGTTGAAGTCCAGCCGGCGGCCGGCGGCGTCGGGGATCACGATCTCGCCGTCGATCACGCAGCGGTCCGGCAAGTTCGCCTGGACGGCCGCGACGACCTCGGGGAAGTAGCGGGTCATCGGCCGCTCGTTGCGGCTGCCGATCTCGACCTCGTCACCATCGCGGAAGACGATGGAGCGGAAGCCGTCCCACTTCGGCTCGAAGCTCAGCGCGCCGTCCGGGATGTCCTTGACCGACTTGGCCAGCATCGGCGCGACCGGCGGCATGACGGGAAGATCCATTCCCTCATCTTCGCCGGCCCTGCGGCCCGGGGCGGCCGAACGCGGCCCGCGGCGGCGCCCGCAGGCTGGACTGGCGGATCTCCAGTTCCGGCCGGAAGATCACCTGCCGGTGCTGGTGGCCGGCCGTGCCGAGCGCCTCTTCCAGCAGCAGCTGGGCCGCCATCCGGCCGAGCTCCTGGCGCGGCTGCCGGACCGAGGACAGCGGGACGGCGGCCGCGGCGGCGAACTCGATGTCGTCGTAGCCGACGATCGCCAGCTCGTCGGGCACGGCGATGCCGCGACGCGTCATCTCCTGGAGCAGCCCGAGCGCGACCAGGTCATTGGCGCAGAACGTGGCGGTCGGCCGCCGCCGGGCCGGGAGCTTGGCTATCTGCGCGCCGGCCCGCTGGCCCGCCGCGACGTTGAGCGCGCCCGTCTCGATGACGTGCAGGTCCGCGGTCGCCCGGCCGGCGTGCCGCATCGCCGCGATCGCGCCGTCCAGGCGGTCGGCCACCTGCCGCAGGCTGACCGGCCCGCCGATGTAGCTGATCCGCTCATGCCCGGCCTCGATCAGGTGAGCCATCGCGGCCTCGCCGCCGAGCACGTCGTCGACCGCCACGGAGCACTGGCTGCCCGACGGTGACTTGCTGTCGACCAGGATGACCGGGGTGCCGCGCTGCTGCAGCGGAACCAGGCGGCTATCGGCGTCGGCCACCGGGGTGATGAGGATGCCCTGGACCCGGTGCTCCTCCAGCAGTTCCAGGTAGCGCTGCTCCTTGTCGAGCCGCTCGTCGGTGTTGCACAAGATGACGGCCAGCCCGGCGGTGCTCGCCTCGTCCTCCACCCCGCGTGCCACGTCAGTGAAGAACGGGTTGGCGACATCCAGGACCACCAGGCCGATGGTGCGGCTGCGCCCGGCACGAAGCTGCCGGGCGGACTCATTCCGCACGAAGCCGAGCGTCTTGATAGCCGCGTAGACCCGGTCACGGGTCGCCTGGGCCACGATCTCCGGCCGGTTCAGCACATTGGAGACGGTGCCCACGGATACCCCAGCGTGCGCCGCCACTTCCCTGATGCTGACCGGCGCGTTCACCGCCGTCCTCTCTGAGCTGGACTGTCAGTGTCAGGTTCAATCTTGGAACGTGTCAAATTGACCGCTGGGTTCACCACCAGGCGTCGGTTATCCATTCGACGTCTATCACATAACGGTCCCGATACCGAACTCATGTTTGATAGGGTGACGGCGTCGCGGCGAGGTAATCCGATCATCCAGGGAGGCACCAGGTGGGCCAGAAGTTGGTCAAGTTCAGCGACCTGAGCGGCGAGCTCATCACCGAGGACGACGCGGTGGCTCGCATAGTGATTCACGAGCACCCGGAGCTGGGCGGCGCGCCGGTGGAGATCGAGGTTCTCGCCGCCGAGGCGCGAGCCGTGGAAAAGGCCGCGGTCAAGGTGGCTCTGGTGGAGCTGTACCTGCCCGGCGCGGACGAGCCGAGCCGGGTGGCGATGGACGTGGCGGCCTTCGACAAGCTGGCCACGGACAAGCCCATGAGCGAGCTCCTGATCAGTGCCCGGCCGGCCAGGCGGCCCGTCAAGACCAGGGAGAAGCGCGGCAACGGCAAGGACCAGGACGCCCCCGCGTCGGCGCCTGCTTCGGCCTCGGCTTCCGCCCCCGCCCCGGCCGCCCCCGCGTCGGCCGCCAGCCTCGCGGCCGCGGGCCTCGCCGAGCCCGTCGCGATCGTGGCCTGACCCAGCGCCGGGGCGGCGAGGCTGCCGCCGCGCCAGGGTGACCCGGCGCGGCGGATGGGCGGCGGAGCTGGGCGGCGCTAGCGGAGGCGGGCGGCGGCCGCGCGCCAGAGGGGGGCGTCGGCGGCGGCGGGTTCGAAGCGGCGCAGCGGCTGCGCGTCGCGGACCAGGGCGCGCATGCCGTCCAGGTCGCCCGGCGCGGCACCCAGCGCACGGGCCTGGACCAGGATGTTGCCGATCGCCGTCGCCTCGGCCGGCCCCGCCACCACCGGCAACCCGCAGGCGTCGGCGGTGAGCTGGCACAGCAGCGGGTTCCGGGCGCCGCCGCCGACGACGTGAACGGTGTCCACGTGCCGCCCGGACAGCTCCTGGACCTCGATGATCGCACGGCGGTAGGCGAGCGCGAGGCTGTCCAGGATGCACCGGGCGATCTGGGCCGGCCCCTCCGGGGGCGCCTGCCCGAGCGCCCGGCAGGCCGCGGTGATCCGGGCCGGCATGTCGCCGGGCGCCAGGAACTCCGGGTCGTCCGGGTCGATCACGAAGCGCAGCGGCGGCACCCGGGCCGCCTGCGCCGCGAGCTCGTCCTGGTCGACCGGCAGTCCGGTGGCCGCCCAGGCCCGGGAGGATTCCTGCAGCAGCCACAGGCCCATCACGTTGCGCAGGTAGCGGATCGTGCCGTCGATGCCCACCTCGTTGGTGAAGTTGGCGCGCCTGCTCGCGGTGGTCAGCACGGGCTCGGCCAGTTCCATGCCGACCAGCGACCAGGTCCCGCACGACACGTAGGCGAAGCTCGCGCCGCGGGCCGGCACCGCCGCCACGGCCGAGGCGGTGTCGTGCGAGCCGACGGCCATCACCGGCAGCGGCGCGGCCAGCCCGGCCAGCCCGGCCGCACGGGCGACGGTCGGCAGCAGGTAGCCGATCCGGTCGCCGGGACGGCGCAGCGGCGGAAATATCCCGGCCGGCAGGCCCGTCCGCTCCATCAGCGGCGTCGCCCAGGCCCGGGTCCGCGCGTCCAGCAGTTGCGTGGTGGAGGCGTTGGTCAGCTCCGCGCCGATCTCCCCGGTCAGCCAGTACCCGAGCAGGTCGGGGATGAGCAGCAGCGTCCGGGCCGCGCTCAGCTGCGGAGATCCCGCCATGGCGGCCAGCTGGAAGATCGTGTTGAACGGTAGCCGCTGGATGCCGGTCACCTCGTACAACTCGTCGGCGGTCAGCGCGGCCTGAACGCGCTCGGCCACCCCCGCGGTCCGGGCGTCCCGGTAGTGCACCGGATTGCCGAGCAGCGACCCGGCCGAGTCGAGCAGGCCGAAGTCCACGCCCCAGGTGTCGATCCCCACGCTGGCCAGGTCGAAGTCGCGCGCCGCCGCGCGCAGCCCGGCCAGCACGCTGTCGTGCAGTGCCAGGATGTCCCAGTGCAGGGTGCGCAGCGCGGTGACCGGCGTGTTCGGGAACCGGTGCACCTCGTGCAGGTCAAGCCGGCCAGCCCCGTGGTGGCCAGCCCCGTGGTGGCCAGCCCCGTGGTGGCCGGCACCGACGCGGCCGACGATGACCCGGCCGCCGGACGCGCCGAGGTCCGCCGCCGCGACCGCGACCGGGCCGCTCACAGCACCCCGTGGTGGGCTGCCCAGACGACCGCCTGGATCGGCGCGCCGACCTCCAGCCGGTCGCAGATCTGCCGGGTCCGGCGCCGGACGGTCCGCTCGGAGGTGCGCAGGCGCCTGGCCACCGCCTCGATCGGCAGGCCCTCGGCGAGGAGCCTCAGCAGTGCCACTTCGTCATTGCTGAGTGCCTGCGTTCCCGCGCTTGCTGCCACCATCGCTCACCTCTCGCAGGGCTGGCTGACCGTAGGCCGGTGCTCATCTCAGGAAGGCGGCCGCCACCCCGCCATCGACCGGGATCAGCAAGCCGGTCGTCAGGGACAGGTCGCCGGCGGTCAGCGCGAGCACCGCGGCCGCGACGTGATCGGGCAGCACCTCGCGCTTGAGCAGGGTCCGCTGCGCGTAGAACGCGCCCAGCTCGGCCTCGGGAACCCCGTAGACGGCGGCCCGGCTCGCGCCCCAGCCGCCGGCGAAGATGCCCGAGCCGCGGACGACCCCGTCGGGGTTGATGCCGTTGACCCGGATGCCCAGCTCGCCGAGCTCGGCCGCGAGCAGCCGGACCTGATGCGCCTGGTCGGCCTTGGCCGCCCCGTAGGCGACGTTGTTGGGTCCGGCGAACACTCCGTTCTTGCTGCAGATATAGATGATGTCGCCGCCCATGCCCTGCGCCCGCATCAGGCGAGCGGCCGCCCGCGACACCAGGAACGATCCCCTGGCCATCACCGAGTGCTGGATATCCCAGTCGGCCGCCGTGGTCTCCAGCAGGGGCCTGGAGATGGACAGGCCCGCGTTGTTGACCACCAGGTCCACGCCGCCGAAGGCCAGCGCCGCCGCGCGGAAGGCCACGGCGATGGCGTCCTCGTCGGTGACGTCGACGGTGACCGCGGCCGCGACGTCGGCGGACCCGAGCTCGCCGGCCGCCGCCAGCGCGGCCGCCCCGTCCCGGTCGGCGACGACCACGCAGGCGCCATCGGCGGCCAGCCGCCGCGCCGTGGCCCGGCCGATCCCCGATCCGCCGCCGGTCACCAGCGCGACCCGGCCGGCCAGCGGCCTGGGCTGGGGCCGCCGGGCCAGCTTGGCCTCCTCCAGCGCCCAGTACTCGATCCGGAACTTCTCCGCCTCGCTGATCGGGGAGTAGGTCGAGACCGACTCGGCGCCGCGCATCACGTTGATCGCGTTGACGTAGAACTCGCCCGCCACCCGGGCGGTCTGCTTGTCGGTGCCGAAGCTGAACATCCCGACGCCGGGGACCAGCACGATCGCCGGGTCGGCACCGCGCATCGCCGGCGACGAAGGCGTCGCGTGCCGGTCGTAATAGGCCTGGTACTGCGCGCGGTAGGCGGCGTGCAGCTCGCCGATCCGGGCGACCACCGCCGGCAGCGGCGCGGACGGCGGCAGGTCGAGCACCAGCGGCGCGACCTTGGTGCGCAGGAAGTGATCCGGGCAGGAGGTGCCCCGCGCCGCCAGCTCCGGATGCCGCTCGCGGGACAGGAACCCGAGCACCACGTCGCTGTCGGTGAAGTGGCCGACCTGCGGGCGGTCGGTGGATGCCAGCCCGCGCAGCACCGGCGCCAGTTCGGCCGCCCGGGCCCGCCGCTCCTCGCCCGGCAGCGGCTGGAAGTCCGCCGCGACCGCCCCGAACGGCTCCGCGCGGCCGCGGGAGTCCAGGTACTCCTGCGCGGCGGCGATGATCTCCAGCGAGTTAGCCTCGCACTCCGCGCTGGTCTGGCCCCAGGCGGTGATGCCATGGCCGCCCAGGATCACGCCGATGGCCGCCGGGTTGTCCCGCTGCACCGCGGCGATGTCCAGCCCGAGCTGGAAACCTGGCCGCCGCCACGGCACCCAGATCACCCGGTCGCCGAAGCAGTCGCGGGTGAGCCGCTCGCCGTCGGCGGCCGTGGCGAACGCGATGCCCGCGTCGGGGTGCAGGTGGTCGACGTGCGCGGCCTCGACCAGGCCGTGCATGGCGGTGTCGATCGACGGCGCGGCCCCGCCCTTGCCGTGCAGGCAGTAGTCGAAGGCGGCCACCATCTCGTCCTCGCGCTCGACGCCCGGGTACACGCTGGTCAGCGCGCGGAGCCGGTCCAGCCGGAGCACCGCGAGCCCGGCGGCGGTCAGGGTCCCGAGGTCGCCGCCCGAGCCCTTGACCCACATCAGCTCCACGGGTGCGGCGGTCACCGGGTCGCGGCCCTCGCCCTTGGCGGAGGCGTTGCCGCCCGCGTAGTTCGTGTTCCGCGGATCGGAGCCGAGCCGGTTGCTGCGCGCGAGCAACTCGGCGACCTTCGTGTCCACCGTGTCCGCGGCGGGTGACTGCGAGTTCATCCTCTTCCTTCTGATCGAGGCCCGGCCGGCTTAGGTCCAGCTGGCCGGGGTGCCGCCAAGGCGAGTCGTAACGATGCGCTCCTGGTAACCCGAGCGGTGATAGGCGGCGACCGGATCGGGGTCCAGGCCCATCTCCTGGCGGAGGTCGGCCAGCAGCGGCCGGGTATCGGTGTTGTAGGCGTCCATGAAGACGGCGTTCGCCGCCAGGACGTCGCCGGCCTGCTGCGCGGCGGCCAGCGCGGGCGCGTCGATGAGCAGGGCCTTGGCGGTGGCCTCCTGAACGTTGAGTACCGACCGGATCTGGGCCGGGACCTTCGGCTCGATGTTGTGGCACTGGTCGAGCATGAACGCCACCCCCGCCGCGGGCAGGTGCGCGCCCGCGGCCACGACCTCGTGCAGGATCCGGAACAGCTGGAACGGGTCGGCGGCGCCGACCATCAGGTCGTCGTCGGCGTAGAACCGGGAGTTGAAGTCGAACCCGCCCAGCCGCCCGGCGCGCAGCAGCAGCGCCACGATGAACTCGATGTTGGTACCCGGCGCGTGATGCCCGGTGTCCACCACCACCTGCGCCTTGGGCCCCAGCGCCTGGCAGTGCAGCAGCGAGGTGCCCCAGTCCGGGACGTCCGTGCTGTAGAAGGACGGCTCGAACAGCTTGTACTCCAGCAGCATCCGCTGCCCGTCGCCCAGCCGCGCGTACACCTCCGCCAGCGCGTCGGCCAGCCGGTCCTGCCGTCCCCGGATGTCGTCCTGGCCCGGGTAGTTCGTGCCGTCGGCGAACCACAGCTTCAGGTCCCTCGACCCGGTCGCGTCCATGATGTCCACGCACTCCAGCAGGTGATCGACCGCCTTGCGGCGCACCGCCGGGTCCGGGTGGGCGACGCTGCCCAGCATGTACGCGTCGTCCTGGAACACGTTCGCGTTCACCGCGCCGATCGCCACCCCGTGCTGCGCCGCGAACGCCGCCAGCTGCGCGTAGTCATCCACCCGGTCCCAGGGGATGTGCACCGCCACTCGCGGCGCCACGCCCGTCAGCGCGTGCACCTGCGCCGCGTCCTCGATCTTCTCCTGCGGTGTCCGCGGCACGCCCGCCTGCGCGAAGACCTTGAATCGCGTGCCCGTGTTCCCGAACGCCCACGACGGCAGCTCAATCTGCTGGCCCCGCAGCGCGGACTTCACGGCGTTCACGTCAGGCATCTCGGGTCATCTCCATGTGTGTCTTAGCGGGGCGTTACGACAGGGTTGTACTCAGTCCAGGTGAAAGATCTCGGGCAGCCTGCTGAAGGCCTCGTCGGGCCGCCGGGTGCCCAGGTCGGCGAAGAACGGGCTCATCTGCTCCTGCCAGCGCTCGTTGACGCCGGTGGCGGCCATGCCGGCCAGCGCGGCGGCGTAGTCGTCGGTCTCCAGGTAGCCCACGAGCAGGCCGTCCGGGGACAGGAAGATGCTGTAGTTGGTCCAGCCCGCGGCGCGCAGCGCGGTGGTCAGCTCGGGCCAGACGGCCTGATGGCGCGCCCGGTACTCCGCAAGCCGGTCGTGCCGGATCCGGGCGGTGAAGCAGACCCGCTCCATCACTACCTCCAGCTGGTCGTGCCGCGGTGGCGGGGTTCCGGTGGGTGGGTGCCGGTGGGTGCCGGTGGGTTCCGGGGCGGCCGCGGGCTCGCTGACGCGATGGCGCGGCCGCCCCGGGCGGTCAGAAGTTGAACTGGGCGATGTTGGCCTTGTTGAACACGAACGGCGGGCCGAGCAGGATCGTGTTATCCGCCCCGACCGTGAACTTGCCGAGCTTGCCGGCCGTGAACGACTGGCCCTGCGCGCCCGTGATCGTCTTGGACGCGTAGTTCACCGCGGCGTAGGCGGCCAGGTAGCCGAGGTTCGCCGGGTTCCAGAGCTCGAAGGACTGCACGGTCCCGTCCGCCACGTACTTCTTCATGGAGTCCGGGGTGCCCAGGCCGGTCAGCGCGATCTTGCCGCGGTACTTGGGAGTGTCGAGCACGCCCGCCGCGGCGAGGATGCCCACGGTGGTCGGCGAGATGATGCCCTTGAGGTTCGGGTACTGCTCCAGCAGTCCCTGGGTGACCTGGGTGGCCGTCGCGGGCGCGTCGTTGCCGTAGACGGTCGAGACCAGCTTCATCTTCGGGTACTTCTTGAGCTCGGTCTTCATGTACCCGATCCAGGCGTTCTGGTTCGTGGCCGAGGCCGTGGCCGAGACGATCGCGATCTGCCCCGTGTCATGGAGCTGGCCGGCCAGCAAGTCGACCTCGCTGGTGCCGATCGCGGCGGTCGAGGCCTGGTTGATGAACAGGCTGCGGCAGGCCGGGGCGTCGGAGTCGTAGGTGACCACGGCGATGCCGCGCTTCATGGCGGAGCTGAGCGTCGGGCAGAGCGCGGACGGGTCGGTGGCCGACACCACGAGCGCGTTGGCGCCCTTGGCGATGGCCGCCTGGATGGCCGGGATCTGGGACGCCGGGGTGGCGTCGGTGCCGCTGGTCTCGCTGCCGGTCTCGCCCAGGGCGCTGAGCGCGGCCAGCGCGCCGCCGGAGTTCACGCTGTCGGAGGTGGTGAAGTACGGGTTGCCGAGGTTCTTCGGGATGACGAATACCTTCAGGCCCTTCTTCAGCCCGCCGGACGCGCTGGAGCCGCCGCCGGACGCCGCCCCCGGGGAGCTGCTGCTGGCCGAGCTGCTCGAGCTGCTTGAGGAGCCGCAGGCGGCCAGCATGGCCGACGCGACGAGCACGGCCATCGAGCCCAGCACTGTCCTGGTGCCGGGGTATCTCCTGGCCGGGTATCTCTGTCCCATACCTGAATCCTTTCAATCGAGCCGGCGGCGATGCCGGCTGTTTTGTGCGATGCCTAGCGACCTGCCCTGGCAGCTGACGGCCTGGTCTTGCCTCTCCTTTTCCTCAGCTGGTCGGAGAACCGGGACGAGAACGACGCGGCGTTCGGCACGAAGACGCTCGCCAGCAAAATCACCCCGGTGACGATGCCGGTGGCCTCCTGGTTGAAGTTGGTCAGCAGCAGCAGGTTCTGGATGCCGGCGTAGACCAGAACCGCCAGGACCACGCCGGCCAGCGTGCCCTTGCCGCCAAAGATGGAGACGCCGGCCAGCAGGACGATGGCCACGACGTCCAGTTCCAGCCCCAGGCCGTTGTTCTGCACCGCGGTCGACAGGCGGAAGGTCCACAGCACTCCCGCCAGGGAGCAGACGAGCCCGGAGACCACGTACAGGATGGTCTTCACCCGCTTGACCCGGATCCCGGCGAACCGCGCCGCGTCCGGGCTGGCGCCCATGGCGTAGATCGACCGGCCGAACGGCGTGAAGTGCAGCACGACGCCGAAGATCAGCGCGAGCACGATGAAGATGCCGGTGGAGTAGGTGAGCTCGGTGCCGGGGATCGTGTTGACGCCCACGTCGGTGTAGGTGACCGGGAAGCTGGAGACCGTCTTGGGGCCCAGGATGATCAGCGCGATGCCCCGGTACAGCGCGAGCGTGCCGATCGTCACCGCGAGCGAGGGCAGCCCGAGCCGGGTCACCAGCAGGCCGTTGAACAGCCCGGCCAGCGCCCCGACGACGGCGACCACCGCGAAGATGGCCAGCATCGGCCAGTGATCGCTCCACAGGATGCCCAGGATGGCGCTGGACATCCCCAGGATCGAGGCCACCGACAGGTCGATCTCGCCGCTGATGACGATGAGGGCCATGGGCAGCGTCATGATGGCGATCTCGCCGTAGGACAGCCCGAGGTTGAAGATGTTCGCCCCGGTCAGGAACTGCGGGGAGACCAGTCCGCCCGCGATCACGACCGCGATGACCACGATCACCAGGCCGGTTTCCCAGCGCAGCGAGCCGCGCAGCAGGTCTCCGGCGGCGGGCCGGGTGGTGGCTTCCGCGGCCACCGCGCTCTGGCCGGCCCGTGGTTCGTTCTGGCCGGCCCGTGGTTCGCTCTGGTTAGCTGGCACTGCGGGAGCTCCTTAGTCGCAGCGCCGTCACCAGGCGCACCGAGATCGCCCGGTCCAGCGAGATCGCCAGCAGCAGCAGGAATCCGGCGATCGACTGGTCCCAGAACGGCGAGATGCCGAGCACGTACAGCGCGGAGATGATGGTCTCCAGCAGGAGCGCGCCGAGCGCGGCGCCGACGGCGCTGCCGCTGCCGCCGAAGATCGCCACGCCGCCGACCACCACGGCCGAGACGACCTGCAGCTCGTAGCCGGTGCCGGCGGTGGAGTCGATGGTCTGGTACTGCGCGGCCCACAGCACGCCGGCGATCCCGGCCAGGGCGCCGCTGACCGCGAACGCGGTGAAGACGCGCTTGCCGACGGCGATTCCGGCCAGCCGGGCCCCGTCCGGGTTCGACCCGATCGCGTACAGCTCGCGGCCGGACCGGAACGAGCGCAGGTAATAGGCGCCGGCTCCGATGACGACGGCGACCGCGATGGCCACGTCGGGGATGCCCCCGATGGTGTCCTGCGGGATGTTGAGGAACGCGCCGGGCAGCGACTGGGCGACCACCTCGTTGCCGCCGATGATCAGGATGTCGATGCCCCGGATGATGTACAGGGTGGCCAGCGTCACGACGAGGCTGGGCACCCGGCCGAGCGACACCATCAGCCCGTTGGCGACACCGCAGGCCAGGCCGATCCCCAGGCCCACGAGGAAGACCAGCGGGATCGAGATGCCGTGCACCTGGCCGAACAGGCTGGCCGACAGGTAGGCCGACAGGCCGAGCACCGAGCCGACCGACAGGTCGACGTTCCGGCTGATCACGACCATGGTCTCGCCCAGCGCGAGCAGCGCGAAGACCGTGGTGTTGATGAGCACGAACTTGATGTTCTGCGCGTCCAGGAACCGCGGCGCGGCGGCGGCGGTCGCCGCCACGAAGACCACCAGGACCGCGAGGATGCCCGATTCGCGGACCCGGAAGACGCGCTCGGTCAGCCGGCGCGGGCTGACATCGGGACCGGCCTTCGGCGGTTCCCGCCGCGGGGTCAGGGTCGTGCTCAACGCGCCAGTCCTTCCCGCTGCCCGGTCGCGGCCGCGATGATCCGTTCCTCGGTGGCTTCCGCGTGCCCGAACTCGGCCGCCAGCCGGCCTTCGCGCATGACCAGGATCCGGTCACCGACTTGCAGCACCTCGGGCAGCTCCGAGGAGATCATCAAGATGGCGACGCCATCGCCGGCCAGCTGGCCGAGCAGCCGGTGCACCTCGGCCTTGGTGCCGATGTCGATGCCCCGGGTGGGCTCGTCCACGATCAGCAGCGTCGGCTGCCGGCCGAGCCACTTGCCCAGCACGACCTTTTGCTGGTTGCCGCCCGACAGTCGCGAGACCGGGTCGGTCAGCTTGCCGTACTTGATCCGCAGCCGCAGCGACCAGTCGGTGGCGAACTTGCGCTCGGCGCCGCCCGAGATCAGCCCGCGGCGGCCGAGCCTGCGCAGCGAGGCCAGCGCCATGTTCTGCTGCACGGACATGTCCATGACCAGGCCCTGCTGCCGCCGGTCCTCGGGCACGAAGCCGATCCCGGCCGCCATCGCGTCGGTGGGCGAGGCCCGGCGCAGGTCGCGGCCGGTCACCTTGACGGTCCCGGCGTCGTACTTGTCGATGCCGAAGATGGCCCGGGCGACCTCGCTGCGGCCCGACCCGACCAGGCCGGCCAGGGCCACGATCTCCCCGGCCCGGACGTTGAAGGAGACGTCGGTGAACACGCCCTCCCGGGTTAGGTGCTCGACCGTCAGCACCTGACCGCCGGGCGCGCGGCGCTCGGCGTCGGTGCGGACCGGCATGTCCCGGCCGACCATGGCCCGCACCAGATCGTCCCCGGTCAGCCCGTCCAGCTCGCTGGTCATGACGTGCCGGCCATCGCGCATGACGGTGACCCGCTGGCAGATCTCGAAGACCTCCTCTAGCCGGTGCGAGATGAACAGCACAGCGGCGCCCCCGGCGCGCAGCGTCGCGACCACCTCGAACAGCCGGGCCACCTCGGCCGCCGACAGCGCCGCCGTCGGCTCGTCCATCACGATCACTCGCGCGTTCAGCGAGAGCGCCTTGCCGATCTCGACGATCTGCTGGTCGGCGATGGACAGGCCGCGGCAGACGCGGCCGGGGTCCAGCGTGACCCCCAGTCCGGTGAACAGCCCGGCCGCGTCGGCGCGCATGACCTTGCCGTCGATCCGGCGGCCGGCGCGCAGCGGCTGGCGGCCCATGAAGATGTTCTCCGCCACGCTCAGGTCGGGAAACAGCGTGGGCTCCTGGTAGATCACCGCGATCCCGGCGTCCCGCGCCGCCGCGGGGCTGGCGAGCGTGGCGGGCTGCCCGTCGATGAGCAGCGTCCCGGAGTCGAGCTGATACACCCCGGCCAGGATCTTGACCAGCGTCGACTTCCCGGCCCCGTTCTCGCCCAGCAGGGCGTGAGCCTCGCCGGCCCGCAGCTCGATGGTTCCGTCCGCCATCGCCTGGACGGCCCCGAAGGCCTTCGCGGCGTGCTGCAGGGACAGCACGGCGGGGCCGGCGGCCGCGTTGTGGCCGGGACTCGGCGCCTGTGCGGCGGGTCGCGGCTCAGCGGGCCTGTCCGGCTCGGCCGGCGCCACGGCGTCGTGGGCGGGTTCCATGACTGCCTTCCTGTACTTCCGCGCCGTTAATGGAACGTTTCAAATATGTGAAGTAGTGTCAGGTCCGGCCGCCATGGTGTCAAGGGCGATCTGGCATTACTGCCAGAGTCGTTACAAACGCCACTCCGCCGGCCGGGGCGCGCTAGCCTGGCCG
>DATKRH010000128.1:0-8937 GCA_035532295.1 Streptosporangiaceae bacterium | reverse complement strand
GAGGTGTCAAACGGCTCGGTCGCGGACACGAACGCCACCCCGGCGTCGTCCAGCTCGGCCAGCAGGGCGAGGAGGTCGGACAGGCGGCGGGAGAACCGGTCGACCCGCACGACGAGCAGCACGTCGAACCGCCCCGCCCGCGCGGCCTGAAGGGCACGCTGCAGGTCGGGGCGGCCGGTGGTGGCGCCGGAGGCGTCGTCGCTGTACTTCGCGACCAGGGTCCACCCGGACTGGGAGGCGATGTAGTTGAGCAGTGCGGCTTCCTGGGCGCTGATCGAGAACGGCTGGTGCTCGTCATCGGTGGAGCGGCGCAGGTAGATCGCGATCCGCCGTACCGCGGCCGGCATGTCACCGAGGAAGGCGGCTGGCCGCCGGCGCCTGCCGCGGGGCCGGGCCGGCGCGGTTGCTGCCACGGGTTCCTCCCGGGAAGCCGGGGCGGGGCCGGGGGCGGGTGCTGCCCGCCCCCGGGAGCCCGCCGGGTCAGGGGGTGCCGGGCTCGGGGTGGTCGTCCCAGAAGCTGGCGAGCAGGACGGCGAGGGCCTCGACGGCGCTGTCGTACTCGGCGGCTGTCATCGGGACGGTCTCGGTCCTGGTAATCCGGATGGGGCCGGAAAGCGGCGCAGTTGCGTATTCCCGTGCCCTGCTCCGCGTTTCCCTATTCCCATGATATTCGCCTGCCCAGTGATTATCGACGGTTTTCCGTGCCATTCTCCTCCATTTTATTGATACTGGCGATGGGCGGGAATTACCTCCCGTGAAATAGCAGTCCGGTTAAATGACTCCTGCGGCCGGGCCCGATGTCGCGGCCGGCTGCGGCTCTTACCTCCCGGGACCGCGGATTTCCCCTCACCGGGGACAGGGCCGCCGGCCAGATCCGGGATCAGGCCCCCGGGGCGGGATGAGGCGGGCAGTCGTGCGGCGTGGGCATGCGGGGGTCAGGCGGCGTCGGGGAGGTTAGCGGGGGTGACGGCCCCGGAGTAGGACATGACCGCCTGGTAGGCGGCCCGGTAGCCGGTGCTGACGTGGACGAACTCGTAGGTGACGGGGCCGAAGGACTTCACGGCCCGGTAGTGGCCGCCGCCGGGGGTGTCGTCCCGGGCGGTGACGCCGAGTATCGCGGCGACCTGGTCGACCGCGGCGTGCCCGGCGTCGTCGCTGGCGCGGCCTGAGAAGCTGAGCAGGGTCCACCCGTGCTCGCTCACCGGCACGCCCGGGTGCTGGTCAAGGTAATCGGCGGCCTCGCGCAGGCCGCTGAGGACCCGGGCGCGGGCGGACGGCTCGCCTGCGATAGAATGGTGCGGCATTAATCTCCTCCTGTGCGGTGGCGGCCAATCTGGCAGGGCAGTCCGGCCCGGCCGTAAGGCGCCGTCAGGAGCGGTCCTCCCGGGAGGCTGCCGGGTTCTTCCTGCACTTACATAAATCCGGTTTTCGGGGCACTTTTTCACGCAGGCCCTGGAAAATCGCGCCGGGAAAGCACCCGGATGCGGTGATGCGGGGGCGCTGAGGATGTCGTCCAGCGTGCCGCGAACCTGTCGCCTCGCAGGTCAGCGCGCCGGGGCGCCGGGCGTGACCGGGGAAAGCCGCAGCAGCGAGGCAGGGCGCCAGGCCGGCGGGCGACTGACACGCCTGAAGCGGTGAACAGCAGCCGGGGTGGGTGCCCGCCTGGCCCTCCCGTGTCCTCGGCCTGGGTGCCGCCCTGAGCGCCGCTGTGTGCCCGCTACCGGCCCGGGATGGCGTTCATGGGGCGCCCGCCGGTTCACGGGTGGCAGGCCGCGATGGCGCGCGGCAGTGCCCGGGGTGCGCCGGGATGGCCGGGTCCGCGCGAGGACGCTGCGCGGCCGGGCGGGGCCGGGGCTTGACGTCCGTCACGGAGTCGGGCGTCGATCACCACGTCGCGTCACCCCGCTGCGCGGCGGGCCTCCCGTGGCCGTCTCGCCGGGGAAGCGCCGTCAGGCCCATTGGCAACCCCTGGAGGTAACTGACCGTGGAGACGACCCCTGCAAGCCCGCAACCCGGCCGGGACGGCCCCCGGCCGCAGATGCCCGGCGAGGCGCCGGGTTTCCCGGCGGACTCCGACCGCGACGAGGAAGTGGATGTCCTGTACCTGGCCGGGCAGCGCCCGGCGGAGCCGGGAGAATGGCTGCTGATCACCGCTGTCGACGGGCCGCCGGGCGCGGACTTCCTCGCCCGCGTGCTGCCCGCAGGCGGGCAGCACGCTCACGGCGGTGATGTCCTGGTGCACCTGGCCGCCGAGCCGGGGACCCGGAACCTGGAGCCGCCTGCCGTCCGGGTCAGCGCGTGGGCGGCGCTGAACGGGCTCCTGATCCCGGTCGCGCGGTGGGACCGCCAGGACCCGGACGGCTGGCCCGAGCAGGTCCGGGCGACTGCCGCGTTCGCCATGGGCATGCTGACCGAGCTGGAAGACCACGGCGCCGACCTCGGCGCTTACCACCGGGTCGACCTGGAGGCCGCTGCGGTCACGGCAACGGCGGGCGTCCCGGCGGGCGTGACCTCCGGCCGGGCCTGGACGCTGCGCCATCCCGGCACTGACGCGGGCACGGCAAGAGCCTGCGGGGGCAGGCGGCAACGGCCGCCTGCCCCCGCAGCCGCGTTCACGGCAGCCCGCGCCCGGCCCGCTCTCCCGTCCCGCAGTTCGCGCTGCGGGCGGTGGCCCCGCAGGCCATCGTGGAGCGCGGGGCGCGTACCACAGCGCATGTACCTCCCGTAGACGTCCCGTGGACCTCCCGTAGACCTCCCGTAGACCTCCCGTAGACCTTGGCGGGTTGAACCGCAGGCCAGCGGCGTGCGTTTGTAGGGATCGCGTTTAGTTGGCCACTCGAAGATCTAGTCGGCCACTACTTGGCCAATGCCAAGATGGTTGGCCACTACTTGGCCAAAGTCATGCTGCTTGGCCGATCTCCGGCGTATGTGCACTCGCATGAGTCCTGCCTGACCTGCCCGCGGGCAGGTCGTGGTGCGGGTGATGCCGGCCTCGTGCTCGCCAGCGCGCACCCGGGCATGGTCGCCGACGACCTGGCGGACTACCTGTTCGCCCGCAGCACCGGGCACTTCGCCTCGCTGATGACGCTGATCGCCCGCGGCTGCCGCCGCGCGGTGCGCACCGGCACCGAGAAACTCACCCGCGACCTGCTGGACCAGGTCCGCAACGACGCCGCCGCCGAGGCCGCCCGCCGCGAGTTGCTGACCGCGTTCGACGCCGGGAAACTGTCTGCCCGTCCTGCTGCTGCCGGGGCCAAAGCCCTGGCAGCAGGCTGAGGCCGTTCATGGCGGCTATCCCGGTCCGGCTGCCGCCGCTGCCCGGCGAGGCGCTCGACAGCTGGCTGGAAGCCTACGCGGACCTGCTGCACGTCTCTGTCCGCGACATCTTCGCCTTCGCCGGGGTGGACTGGGGCCGCGTCAACGGCGATCAGCGCACGGGCAAGCCGTGGCTCTGCCAGCTCGGCGAGCCGGACCTTGCGGCGCTCAGCGCCGCCACCGGGATTCTCCCGGAGACGCTGGCCGGCATGACGCTGGCCCGCTACCAGGGCACCGGCCTGGCCGAGGCGACCGCCCCGCCGGGCATGCGGCGGACCCCGCGCTGGTGGCGCCAGCTGTCAGGCTCCCGCTACTGCCCGCGCTGCCTGGCCGCCAACGGCGGCCGGTGGATGCTCGCCTGGCGGATCCCCTGGGCCTTCGCCTGCGCTGGCTGCCAGGTCCTGCTCGCCGACACCTGCCCGGACTGTGGCCGGCGGCACCAGCGCACCCGCACCGGGCAGCCCCGCCAGCCCGGCCGCTGCGACCTCACCGGCCTGCCGCTGCCGCCATTCCGCCAGCCGCGCGGCGGCACCTTCTCCTGCACCAGTGACCCCGCCGGCACGCCAGCCGTCGCGCTGCCCGCCGGCGGGCACGTGCTGGCCGCCCAGCAGCACACCGACGCCATCATCGCCGCGCTGCTCGCATCACGAGGCCGGCCAGCGGAAACAGCCGCCCTGCAGCAGTACCTGGACGACGCCTGCGCGGTCGCCCGCGCTGCCGTCTCAGCCGTCAAAGGCCCGGCCGCCCTCCCCGCTGCGGCCACCGCGGTCATGGAAGAGCTGGACGTGCGTCCAGGACCAGGCGCTGCCGCGAGCGCGCTCGCCAGCCCGGCGGGCGGGCCTCCCCGGCAGCTCGCGCCCGTCACCGCGTTCGGCGTCACCATCGCCGACGTCATGCTGCACGGCCGGCCCGGCGACCCCGACCCCGTCATCGCCGCGTGGCTCGCCGGTAACACCGCCAGCCGCCGCAACACCACCAGCCCGGCGGACGTCCTCATCCACTGGGACCAGGCCAGCCCCGCCCTGCAAGCCGCCCTCGCCAGGCCCTTGGCGGCCCGGCTGGACACCTTCTACCAGCTCCGCTACCGCGCCGTCGCCGGCCCGGCCCGCGTCCCCGACCCCGCTCGCGCCAGGGAACGCGCCGCGGCCCTGCCGTCGCTGATGTGGCCCGGCTGGGCGCTGCGCCTGATGCCCCCTGGGGACTTCGACTTCCTGCGCTACCGGGCCGCGCTCGCGATGATGCTCGCCATCGCGACGACCGGCGCCGAGGACTACCGCACCGCCCAGGAGCTCCTCAGCCTGGAGCCCTTCCCCTCCAGCAGGCTGGCCACCTTCGCCGCCCGGCTCCGCCAGGACGGCATCCTGGAACCGGTCACTTCCGCGATCTGCCAGCTCGCCCGCAAACTCGACGAGCACGGCGCCCCGGTCGACTACGCCCGCCGACGGCGGCTGCGCCGCTTCTCCCAGGCCCGGCTCGACATCGACGCCTGGCGCCGCCAGCGCTACTTCCTCACCCGCCCCGCCACCTGGGCGCAGCGCCGCCACCCCGGCCACGCCAGCCCGCCCGCCGCCCCGGTGCAGGAGCAGTTCGCCCGGCTCCGCCTGATCGAGCTGCTCACCGGCACCCACCCCCGCTACCTGCCCGAACCGCTGCGGCTACCCGAGCGCCGCCGCCAGGGCTACGCCGAGTTCGCGTTCGCCATGCCCGGGCAGCTGGACTTCTGCCTGCACCGGCAAGCCCGCGCGCTGCTCTCCAAGGCAGGCATCGGCGAGCCCGTCACCTGGGAGCCCCCGTTCGACTGGGCCGACGGCATCCCCTGGCCCGGCCCGGACCCAGACGCCATCAGCACCGAGGACCTGCATCCGCTTATCCGCGCCGGCCTGCCCGTCCGTGCCATCGCCGCCCGGCTCGCCACCAGCGCCGACCACGTCCGGGTGGCAGCAGCCCGCCACCCGGCGCCCCGGCTTCCCGCCGGGATCCCCGCGCTGCCCCCGGCCGAGCCGGAACCACCCGGCACCGAGCAGCTCCGCGACCTCACCAGCCAGGGCTACGGCCCGCGCAAGATCGCCCGCATCACCGGATGCAGCGAGCGCGCCATCAGGCAGCTCCTCACCACCGCCGGGCTCCGTGAGGTGCCGGCCCCGCCCCCGGACGGCGACACCGACCCGCGCTGGCTGCGCGAGCAGTACCAGGACCGCCAGCGCAGCCTCAAAGACATCGCCGCTGAGACCGGCACCCCGGTCGAGTCCCTCGCCGCCGCGGCCCGCAAGGGCGGCCTCCGCGTCCGGCACGGCATCGCCGGCCGCGCTCACCCGCTCGCCGCCCTCGGCGGACCCGGCGCGTTCCCCGCAGACGTCTGGAACGTGTTCACCCGCCCAGGCGCCGAGCAGCGCATCCGCAGGCTCCTCGCCCTCCCCGGCCAGCCCGGCCTTCACCACGCAGCCCGCCAGCTCGGCATCAGGCACGCCATCCTCGACAGCCAGGTCCGCCAGCTCGAAGCCGCCGCCGGCACCACGCTGCTGCGCACCGGCCCGGACGGGACGATCACCCTGACCACCGGCGGTGAGCAGTTCGCCCGCGACGTCGCCCCGGTGCTCGACATGCTGGCCGCCACCGGGCACTGAGCCGGCATCTCAGGCGGCCGCGGCCCGGCCCTTCGCTCCGGAACCCGGCCCGGCGCCCTCCTGCCGCGGCAACCGACCTGGCCCCACCGGATGCCCGGGCACGCCGGCAAAGGTGACCTGCGGCCAGCCTCCCGGCTCGATGGAGGCGCAGGCAGCGCGCACGGCCATCCGGCTTCCCCTAGATCCCGGCGGCTTCTGCCGCGCCCGGACCCGTTCCCGGGTCCGGGCGCCAGGGCTTGCGCCCGGCGCCCACGATGAATAACATCTTCCACTAATCGATTAGTGAAAGGAGGAAGCATGATCGAGTTCCAGCTCGACCCCGTCTCGGGTGTCGCCACCTACCTCCAGCTGGTCCAGCAGGTCCGCGATGCCCTGCGGCTCGGCCTGCTGGAGCCGGGCGACAAGCTGCCGACCGCGCAGCAGGTCGTCGCCAGGCTGGCCATCAACCCGAACACGGTACTCAAGGCCTACCGCGACCTGGAGCGGGAGGGCCTGGTGAAGGGCCGGCCCGGCATGGGGACGTTCGTCATCCGGACGCTTCCCGGCACCGACCCCGCCGCGCAGCAGCGGTTCCTCGCCACCATGACCAGCCTGCTGCGCTCGGCCCGGTCTGCGGGCCTAGGACCCGACGACATCGAATCGATCTACCGGACCGCGGTCCGCAACTGCTTCACGGAGGGAGCGGCGTGAACACCGTCATGGAGGCCAGCGGCCTCGGCAAGCGCTACGGGCGGCGGTGGGCGCTGGCCGGCTGCACCCTGGCGGTCCCCGCCGGGCGGGTGACCGGCCTGGTCGGGCCCAACGGCGCGGGCAAGACCACCCTGCTGCAGCTGGCCGCCGGGCTGCTCACACCGGACTCGGGCACGATCAGGGTGCTGGGCGAACGGCCGGGCGGCACCCCGTCGCAACTGGGCCGGGTCGGTTTCGTCGCCCAGGACGCGCCGGTCTACCCGGGGCTTTCCGTCGCCGGCCACCTGCGGATGGGCGGGTGGCTCAACCCCACCTGGGACAGCGAGCTCGCCGAACGCCGCATCAGCCAGCTCGGCCTCGACCTCCGGCAGCGGGCCGGGTCGCTGTCCGGCGGCCAGCGCGCCCAGCTCGCCCTCACCCTGGCCGCCGCCAAGCGGCCCGAGCTGCTGCTGCTCGACGAGCCGGTCGCCAGCCTCGACCCCCTGGCCCGGCGGGAGTTCCTGCGGGGCCTCATGGAGACCGTCGCCGAGCACCAGGCCAGCGTCGTGCTGTCCTCCCACCTGATCACCGACATCGAGCGAGTCTGCGACTACCTCATCGTCCTCACCGGCTCCCGGGTGCGGATAGCCGGGGAGACCGAGGAACTGCTGGCGTCGCACCACCGGCTGTCCGGGCCCCGCCCCGACGCCCGCACGCTCCCGGCGAGCTGGGAGGTCATCGAGGAAAGCCACGCCGGCAAGCAGAGCACGCTGCTGGTCCGCACCGCCGACCAGATCCTCGACCCGGCCTGGACGGTCCGGCCGGTCAGCCTGGAAGACCTCATCCTCGCCTACATGAGCCAGCCGGGCGACGCGGTGCGCGCCCGGCCTGCCGGACTGGAGATCGCGTCATGATCCGCTTCACCTGGCACCGGTTCCGCGCCCAGGCCCTGGTAGCCCTCGGCGCGCTGGCCGTCCTCGCCGTCGTCCTGGCGATAACCGGGATCCAGCTCGCCCACGCCTACGACGACGCCGTCGCTGCCTGCAGGCTGCGGGGAGACTGCGCGAGCGAGCGCGGCAACGCCTTCGACTTTCCCCCCTCCGGCTCCGAGCTCGGCCTGGCGAACACCTTCAACGCACTCGTCGTGGCCGTCCCCGGCCTGATCGGGATGTTCTGGGGGGCGCCGCTGATCGCCCGCGAATTCGAGACCGGCAGCTTTCGCCTGGCCTGGACCCAGGGCGTCACCCGCACCCGCTGGCTGGCCGTCAAGATCGGCGTCGCCGGCGTGGCCAGCATGATCGCAGCCGGGCTTCTCAGCCTCATGGTGACCTGGTGGTCCAGCCCCATCGCAGCGGCGCACGGCGGCCGGCTCCTCTATTTCCACAACAGCGGCGTCGCGCCGGTCGGGTACGCGGCGTTCGCGTTTGCCCTCGGGGCCGCAGCCGGGCTGCTCATCCGCCGCACCCTGCCCGCGATGGCCGTCACCCTCGCCATCTTCGCCGCCGTCACCTTCGCCTTCCCCGTGTGGGTGCGGCCCCACCTCCTCTCGTCCGCCCAGGCCACCGTGACGCTCAGCCCCGCATCGATCAACGGCTTCACGACCTCCCCTGACGGCCGCACCATGTCCGTGCAGACGACACCGCCGCACATTCCCGGCGCCTGGATTCTCTCCACCCAGCTCACCACCCCGGACGGCCGTCCCGCATCCGCCCTGCCGGACACCGCGGCCTGCGGGCCGAACGCGCCAGGCAACTCCTGCGCGGACTACATCGAGGGCCTGCACCTGCGGCAGGCAGTGACCTACCAGCCCGCGAGCCGCTACTGGCCGCTGCAATGGCTGGAGACCGGGATCTACTTCGCCGTCGCCCTCGCCCTGGCCGGCTTCTGCCTCTGGCGGATCCGCCCCGGCCGCTCCGCGGAACCTGACATCCACCGCCCCCGCTCCAGCTGGCCAGCCCCCGCGCTCGAAAGGTCCCCGTGACCTTCGACGCTCCCAAAGAACCAGCCAGCCGCCGAAGGCAGCCACACAGCAAGCCCGCACAACGGGACAACAGCGCACCGGCAACCGCTCGGCCGTGGCCAACTAGTCGAACTCTGGCCAACTAGATGCGTTCCCTACACGGTTCGCGGGTTTCCCCGGAACGGGCCATCCTGCCTCCGTACGTGACCACCCGCCACACCTGGCCGGTTGCCGCAGGGATTACATGTACCGCCGCGCTCACTATTCTAGGGCGGCTTTTGCGGTCATTACCAGCCCCCGGCAGCAGCCCGTGGCGGCCGGGCCCGGGCGTTCCCAGGAGCGTGGCCGAGACGCTGGGACAGGGGGGAT
>DATKRH010000127.1:0-2850 GCA_035532295.1 Streptosporangiaceae bacterium | reverse complement strand
GTCGTCGCTGGCCGTGGTCGCCGTGCTCGCGCACGGCTGGGTGCTGCTCATGCTGGCGGTGGCGCTGGCGGCCGGCATCGCCACCCGGCTCGCGGCGCTGCTGTCGGCGGCCGTGCTGCTGGAGATCATCATCTCGCTGCTCGTGACGGCGGGCATGTCCGACCTGACGATGCGCGACATCGGGGTCTTCGGCCTGGCGGTCTGCCTGACTGGCATCAGCAACCAGCGGCTTGCCCTGCGGCGTTAGGCGGAAATCGAATGGCAGGCGATCGCACGGGCACGCCTGGACGTCGGATGCCAGCAGCGCGCACATCATCGGCCACGGGGACGTGCCCGGGCCGACGGACTTCTTCACCGCCGCCCAGCACTGGGACCCGGGCCCGTTCTGGAACTGGGACCATTTCATGACGCTCGTGCACGGGGTGAGCGACTCCACCGAGCGGGGGTGTGGCGGCACGGTCATCATCGGCACGACGCCCTGCTACCAGATCTCCTTCAGCCACCGGGAGTTCTTCGTCCAGGCCAGCGACGTGACCGTCAAGAAGCTGTCCTAGGGAACCGCGCAGCCAGCCTGCTCTCATTCGAAACGACATTCAGGGCCCGGCGTCCGGTGGCTGTCCGCCCGGATCGGCTGTCCACCCGGATCCAGACGCCCAGCACGGCCTGCGTGCCGCTGAGCCGCGGACACCGGTGGCACGGGGGATAGCCTTGGACCATGCGGATCGCTCCGGATATCGAGGTTGACGACGCGGCGCTGGCCGCCGTCTGCGGCAAGTATGGGATCGCCGAGCTCAAGGTCTTCGGGTCCCGCGCCCGCGGCACCGCCAGCCCAGGCAGCGACATCGACGTCCTGTACACCCTGCGTCCGGGACGCAAGCTCGGCTGGGAGATCGAGCAACTCGCCGACGAACTTGCAAACCTGCTCGGCCATGACGTCGGCCTGGTGTCGCTGCGCTCGCTGCATCCCCGGATCAAGCCTGCAGTCCTCGCCGAGGCCCGGCCTCTGTATGCGGCGTGACCTCCTGCTACTCGGCGAAATGATCGAAGCCAGCCCGCCTGCGGAACCGGATCGTGCACGGCTACTGGTCGATCGACATGGAGATCCTCCACACCACCGCGACCGCCCAGCTGCCTTCCTTCGCCCACGGCCTGCGCGAGATCCTCGACACCCTGACCGCCGAGACCGGGCATGACCCGCTGCACCACCCCCGGACTACCCGATTGAGCGATGGTGGCCCGGAATAGGGCCAGGTGGTCCGGACCCGGAGACAATAGAGCTGCCGGGCCGGCACGAGGTGCTGCGGCGGTGGTGACGGGACATGACTGAAGCACCGGCCCTGCCTGACCAGCGCGGCCTGGCTAGCGGTGGCATCCGCCTGCCGCTGGGGAGGAGTGCCGCCAGCCGGCGCGGATGCGCCTCGGCGCCTTCCTGTCCAGCGTGGTGCTGGCGGCCGGGCTGGTGGCGGGGCGGTACATCCAGGTGCGGGTGTGGATGGTGGTGCCGGGGGTGAGCGGCACCCGGGGCAGGGTCACCTGATGGCCGGCGGTGTCGGTGATCCGCACCGTGACCGGGCCGGCGGGTGCGCTGGTGGGTGACACCCAGAAGTCGTTCGGCCCCAAAGTCAGAGACAGCCAGCGGGCGCCGGGCGGCGCGACCGCGACCGACGTCAGCCGGTTGCCGTGGTGGATCACCTGGAGTGCGAGCCGGCCGGAGACGGTGGTGCTGACCCGCAGCCAGATCCGGTGGCGCAGCGGCGGGTTGGCGGCCCGCCGGTAGGTCACCGTGGCCGAGCCCGCGTCCGGGCCTGCGACCCGTACGAAGGCGGCCCGGTCCAGGTCGATCGAGGTGGCCGCGCAACTCGGGCACAGGTCCACCACCTCGGCCCGCACACCGCCGTGCGGGCCCCGCACGTCCAGGTAGGTGCCGCAGGCGGCGCCGTTGCGGTACTGCTGCGGCGGCAGGGCGACATACAGGCCGTGGGCGCCGAACGGCCCGAGCGAGCAGCTGCCGGCCACGCTGCCCGGGTCGTAGAAGACGGCCTCGCCGGTGGCCGCGGGGGTGACGGCGGCCCCGGTGGCCGGGGGAGTCCTGGCCATGGCCGCACCGGGCAGGCGGGTGGCCGGGCCGCTGGCGGCTGCCGGGCAGGACGTCGCCGCGTAACGGAGGGCGGCGCCGGTCAGCACCGTCGCCGTTAGCGCCGCCGTGACCAGCCAGATCCAGTTCCCGTGGACAGGCCTGCTGCGCGCGGCGTGATGCATCGGATCCTCCGGCTCGGCGGCACCAGGCGGTGTGCCTTCGATGTAACCGCAGCCGAGTAGGATCGCACAGAGGAATCGGTCAATTACCCAGGGTTAGGCAACACATGTCTGCCAGTAAGGCAAGCCCGGACGTGCCCACCGAGGCCAGATCGTGGGTGTGGCACTCTGGCGGCCCACGGGCGCCAGGTTCCGCGGAGATCTGCGAGAATCGAGAGCATGAGCCGTGTCATTCATGTGCCCTACTCGCTGGAGCAGGATGAAGACGGTGTGTGGTGCGCGTCGGCCCAGCTAAGGCCTGGTGTCGGTGCGGTAGGCGATGGCGCCACTCCAGAAGAGGCAGTCGCTGACCTGCGCGATGCGCTGACCGCGCTCATCGAAGAGGTCGGTGCACCACCCGAGCTGGCGCTGACCCTCGACGTCGCCTGATGCCATCGGCAATCCCCGCCGCCCTCAGAGCTGGGACCAGGCCTGGGTGAGCACCTCGCGCAGGATCTGCTCCATCTCGTCGAAGTGCTCCTGGGTGCAGGTGAGCGGGGGAGCGAGCTGGATGACCGGGTCGCCGCGGTCGTCGGCCCGGCAGATCAGGCCCGC
>DATKRH010000126.1:0-5087 GCA_035532295.1 Streptosporangiaceae bacterium | reverse complement strand
CCTCGGTGCGGATCACGTTACGAAAGGCATGCAGCATGTCCTCGTCACTGATGCCATGCTTGCGGGCGCTGGATGCGATGTACGGCGCACAAATACAAGTTACCTTGCTAGGTGAGGCGACTGCAAGGAATCTTGCCACGGCGCGGCTGAGAGGAAGCACGTAGATCACCGCGTCCTGGTGTGCGCGACCAGCTCGGTGATGGCCAGGGCCTGGGCCTCGGCCACGGTCTGCTCCCGGGTGCCTTCCAGGATGAAATACCAGGCGTCGGCATCCGCGAGGGTGCCCGGGCCGTCCAGGCCGGGGCCGAGGCGTTCCAGCAGCGTCCGGTACCGCAGCGCGATGTCGCCCAGGTGCGGGCGGGCGGCGGTGATGGCGGCCAGCTCGCGGGGGTGGCCGGTCCAGGCGGCGTGGAGCCAGGCGGCGTCGAGGCGGTCCAGGAAGTCCAGTCGGGATGCTGGCGGGCCGGGGGGTGCGTGGATGGTCAGGGACAGGACGGCCTGGGTGAGGTCGGCGTAGTAGGCGGCGGGGCCGGTGCCGGTGTCGATCATCTGGAATAGCGTGACGGCGAGTTCGGCGGGCGGGAGTGCCCACAGGGACACGGCGGCCTCCGTTGCCATGCTCGCTCAGGTCGACCGGGCGGCCCGCGGCGTAGCTCGCGGCGATCGCCAGCATCCGCCGGTCGCTGCCGGTCAGGCCCAGGGAGCTGTCGGCGAGCAGGGCATCCCAGTCCCGGACCCGGGCGATCACCACGGCGGTGCCGTGGATGTCGCGGGCAGCGTGGACATCGACATGGCCAACGAAGTCCTCCCGGCCGGGCAGCTCGGTGCAGGTGAGCAGGTGCACGGCCGCCGCGGCTGAGTGCGTGAGCCGTCCCGCCTGCAGGGCGGAGTGGCCGGCCGGGCGGCGCTGGGGCCTCCCGGCAGGCAGGGCGGCAGGCGCTGCGCGGGAGGGGCCCGCATCACCGGCTGGCCCGGGCGGGCAAGATGTTTTTCGCCCTCTGAAAAAGATCTGTGGGCGCCCGGAGCGAGCGCAGCGAGAGGCCGGTTGCGGGAGCCGGCTAAAGCGGCGCAGGCTGACCCAGCCGGGAGGCCCACCGCCCCGCAGCCGGACCCGGTCCGGGTGCGGGGCCCGGGCAGCTGGCGGGCCTCCGGCCCGGCTCAGGGCTGACGGCGAAGACGAGGAACAGCCGCAGGCAGGGCCAGGGCGTCGGCACGAAGCTGACCGGGAAGCCGGGGGCTTAGCGGGCAAGATTAAATAATCTAATCTTCTGGCTTGTCTGCTCCGTGGATGGTGTAGTTCCATTCGGGGTGCCAGTCGTGTCTGGTGATGCGGGTTTTCTCCAGCTGCCGCATCTCCTTGTCGCTGATCCTCTCGCCGGTGGGGTAGCTGCCGGTGTCGTGGCTCGCGGTGACGGTCAGGCCGGTGCGGGTGGTGGTCGCGCCGATGAGTTCCAGGACGGTCTCGTAGCTGGTCAGGGGCTTTCCCCGCCAGTTGATGGAAATGAAGGAGAACAGCCTGTGTTCTACCTTGTCCCATTTTGAGGTTCCGGAGGGGTAGTGCGGGACGGTGACCTCCTCGAGGCCGTGCCGTTCGGCGAAGGCGGCCAGGTGCTTCTTGTACGCGCGGGACCTGGCGGCATTGGAGCCGCCGGAGTCGGCGGTGACCAGCAGCCTCGCGGCGCCGGGGTAGCGGAGGCGCCCCGCGGTGACCCACCAGGACTCCAGGGAGGCGACGGCGAACGCGGGCGTGTCGTGGTCGGTGCCGACGCTGACGAACCCCTCGTTCCCGGCCAGGTCATAGACCCCGTACGGGAGTGCCTTGCCCTCGGCCCAGGACGGGAAGTCATGATCGAAGACGGCGGGCGCGTGCCCGGCCGGGGCCCATTCCCGGCCGCCGTTGGCGAAGTTCCCGACGAGCTCCTTCTTCTTGGCGTCGATGCTGACGACCGGCAGCCCGGCGCTGATGAACATCGAGGCCAGTGCGTTGATGTACCGGAACTGCGGGTCGCGGTCCTTGTGCGTCTCCCGCTTCTCAAGCGACTTATTGTCCGGCTGCAGCCGCCATCCTGCCTGGCGCATCAGCCCCCGGACTTTCGTCGGGGACGCGTCATGCCCCTGGCCCGCGAGCTCGTCCGACAGCGTGACCAGGGACCTGGAAGTCCACTGCAGCGCCGGGGTCATCGGGTCGCCGGCCTCGCCCTCGCACTTGAGCAGGTTCTCCAGGGCGGACGCCAGGCCCGGGTCTTTCTCCTCGGCCTTCTTCCGTCCGCCGCCCAGCCGGCGGACCCGGCGGGGACCGTCTTCATCCTGCGGCTCTCCCAGGTCTTTCCCCAGGTCAGCGAGGCCGTCGCGGACGGTGTTGATCGCCGCGCCGGTCGCCTGCGCCACGAACTTGATCCCGCCGTAGCCCAGCCGCTTCGCCTCGGCACCCAGCCATATCCGCCGGCCGTGCTCGCTCAGGTGCGGCCGCGCGTCCGCCCACTTGGCCGCGATCTCGGCCTCGCGCTGCTCCCGCTCAGAATCCGGCATGGTCCGCAAGCTCACGCTCATACCGCACAGCCTAGAGAGGATCATGCAGAAAGTTATGTTATTTCAATGCGTCCGCTTAGTGGGTGGCGGCCCCGTAAGTTCGTCGGGGATTGAGTTCGGGGTCACAGGTCTGGCTCGTGGCCGAGCCCGGCGAGGTGGATGGTGCAGGCGGTGTCGAGGGCCTCTTGCGGGGGCCGGCGGGGAACCCGGTGCGCAGGACGGAATCCTCGTAGCGATCGTGGGCGGCGGAGTAGATCGCGAAGCCGAAGGAGTGGGCTCAGCCCTTCACGCCGTGGTGGTGACTGCGATCAACCCGTCGGCGTCTCGGCGGAGGGCCGCGGCCAGCTCGCCGCGTGCTGCCTCGGGGATCCCGTCCGGCAGGCTGCCACCACTCGCGGCCAGGTCCGCGGCGTTGCTGATGTACCTGGCGGCACGGCGCAGCAGCGCGGGCGGGAACATGGCCCTTGCCGGATTGCCGGCCTGGGCTGACGCGGCCTCGGCGGTGATCTGCCCGAGTCCCGACAGCACCTGCCCGTAGGTGGCGACCACGCCGCCAAGGCGATCAGATGGCTCGTTCGCCGCCCGGACCTGCATTGCCTCGGCCAGGGCGGCAACGATGATCCCGACAAGGCCAAGCGGCACCGGGACGGTCCTGGGCGCCTCCAGCAGGTCGGCGCCTGGCTGCTCCGCGGCGAACTCGAACAGCATCCGCCGCGCCATGTCCCTGACTGTCTCGTCGTCCAGGTACTTGCGGGCGGTCGGCGCGGTGACCCGCATGAGGGCTGCTACAGCGTGGACCCGATCGGTGATCAGCTCAGCGGCACGCTGCCGGTCGAGGTCCATCCCAGACGCAGCGAGTTCCTCCAGGAGCGCGTCGACCTTCTGGTCGAGCCAGGTACGTCTCGGCACGCTGGAAGTCTCCCACTCGTCCCGCCACGGAACTCGGGTTTGAGACCGCTTGATGGACCCCCGACCAACTCACGGAGCCGCCCACTTAGCCAGCGCGGTGCTACGGCCGGTGAAATGTCGTATCCCGTTCGTATGCGGGGGTGGACCTACACCGGAAACCGGATCGCACGTTAAGGCGGTTCGGGAAGGTCAGCGGGGTGCCCGGACGCGGGCAGGGTGGCGGGGCGGTGCCCGCTGGCCAGTTCGGGAACGTATTTGTAGATGGTGGCCCGGCTGACGCCGAGCAGGCGGGCGATCGAGGAGACGGTGTTGTCCGGCCGGGTCAGCAGATCGCGGGCGTGCTGGATCTGCTCGGCGGTCATGGCTGGTGGCCGTCCGAGGCGTACTCCGCGGGCGCGGGCGGCGTCCAGGCCCTCGCGGGTGCCTTCGACGATCAGTTCCCTGATGAACTCGGCGAGCGCGGCGAAGACGTGGAAGACCAGCCTGCCGCCTGGGGTGGTGGTGTCGAGTGCTTCGTGCAGGCTCCTGAAGCCGACGCCTTGCCGGCGCAGTGTGCTGACGATCTCGATCAGGTCGGCCAGCGAGCGGGAGAGCCGGTCCAGGCGTCGGCGCTCTTGCCGGAGAGCTTGTCGGCGAAGATCCGGATGCAGCCCGCCCCGGCCAGGGCGTGTTCCTGGCGGTCGAGCAGCTGCCCGGAGGTGCTGACGCGGGCGTAGCCGATCAGCGCACCGGTCAGCACGGCCGGCTCCGGGGCGAGCAGGTCGCCGGAAGGTTCCGGATCGGTGCTCCGGGTCGCGGTGGCGATGGCCCGGGCGATGTCGAGAGGAGCAAGCCCGCCGGCGGCGCTGCCGGGGCTGGCGAACAGGCATTCCCACCGGATGGTGCCCTCGTCGCTGATCCGGACATGCCCCCGGGCGGGCTCGGCCGGGTTGGTGACCATGGCCTCGGCGCGGACTTCGTCGTAGCGGAGATCCACCAGCCGTACCGCCATCCCGCAGGCGGCCAGCATCCGGCCGACCGCCTCCTTGAGCGCCAGCCCCGGGGACGGCACCGGTGGAGGCCGCGGCCGGCAGGGCTGGTGCCGCTGAGCAGGGCCAGTACCAGGCGGGCGGCCTGGTACGGGCTGGTACCGCCCAGCGGCAGGTACTCCCACACCAGCGCCTCGGTGACCAGCAGGTCCATCCCGCGCTGGGCGCTGCGGAGGTTCCTGAAAAAGCACTGGCAAGTACGTGGATCACGGGTTCGTCGATGATGAACCCGCGTGCGGTCAGCTGAACCCAGACCTCGTACAGGCGGCGCTCCGTGTAATCCGCTTTCGCCCCGGCGGGCTCGCTGGCAGGAGCTTTCATGTTCCGGCCTCGTCCGCGGGGTCGCTGAGGGAGGCGCTGGCCGAGGCCGGCCTGCTGCGCGTCCACGGCTGGTTTCAGGGGTGGCCGCCGTACTCCTGCCGTGACCTGGACGTCATCGACGCTGATCAGCTCGCCGCGATCACGGCGGAGCGGCAGGCATGGACGGCCGCCAGCGTGCACGCCAGCCAGGCGCCCGGGTACCTCGGCTGGCAGCGCGGTGAGTTTGAGCAGGCCCGCAGGCGGCGCGGCCTGCAGGCGGGGCGGTACGACCGGTACGCTCGGGCCGGCCTGGATGCCCTG
>DATKRH010000125.1:0-14775 GCA_035532295.1 Streptosporangiaceae bacterium | reverse complement strand
GCGGGATGGTCGTGTCGAACGACGGCGGCTCCGCCGCCCCGTCCGCGCTGCCGCCGCCGGTTGGGCCTGCCGCGGCGTCCTGACTGGCCACTGGCTCACGGCCCCTTCCCGGTCGGTAACCCGGGCCTCGTCTACTCGCTCCCCGGGCTATGGACGAGACGGTACCTCAACCGCCCGCCACAATAGGAGCATGGCGCTGCCCGATCCCGAGCCCGACGCAGCCGGCAACCTGTTCCGACATGCCGGGCGGGTCATCCTGCTCGATCCGCACGAGCGCGTCCTGCTGATGCGCTACGACGATCGGCCACCCAACGGACGCCACTGGGCCACCCCCGGCGGCGGGCTGAACCCCGGCGAGGACTATGCCGCCGGCGCCCTGCGCGAGCTGGCCGAGGAGACCGGCTGGACCGATATCGCCCTGCTCGGCGAGGTACACCGCCACACCCGCGTCCTGGAGTACCAGTCGCGGGTGATCCGCCAGTACGAGCGCCTGTACCTGGCGCGAACCGGCCAGGACCGCCGCGAGATCCGGGGCGTCGAGGCGATGCATTCCTCCGACGGCATCGCCGCCTGGCGGTGGTGGACCCTGGCCGAGCTGGACTCGACCGGCGAGACCATCTGGCCGGTCGGGCTCGCGGACCTGATCAGGGGCGCTCTCCACGATGGGGACGCGCACGGCGATGGGGAGCCATGCATCGATTAGCGACACACTCAGCCAGGACGGAGACGCAACCATGCGCTACCTGAACATCGATACGGCCAAGAAGGTTTCCAAGATCGGCCTGGGCACCTGGCAGTTCGGTTCCCGGGAGTGGGGATACGGCGATCCGTACGCCGAGCAGCAGGCCCGCGCGATCGTCGCGCGCGCGCTGGAGCTGGGTGTCACCCTCTTCGACACGGCCGAGATCTACGGCTTCGGGCGCAGCGAGCGGATCCTCGGCGAGGCGCTCAGTGACGCGCTGGGAGACGACCGGGATTCGGTCTTCCTCGCGAGCAAGATCCTTCCGGTCATGCCCGTCGCGCCGGTGGTGGAGCAGCGCGCGGTGGCCAGCGCGAACCGCCTCGGCGCTCACCGGCTCGACCTGTACCAGGTGCACCAGCCCAATCCGGTGGTCCGCGACGGCACGATCATGCGCGGCATGCGCGCGCTCCAGCGAGTCGGGCTGGTCACGGAGGTCGGCGTCAGCAACTACTCCCTCGCGCGCTGGCGCCTGGCCGAGGCGGCGCTGGGCAGCCGGGTCCTGAGCAACCAGGTCCGCTACAGCCTCGCCGACCGCGCGCCCGAGCGCGATCTGCTGCCGTTCGCCGAGGCGGAGGATCGCGTCGTGATCGCCTACAGCCCGCTGGCCCAGGGACTGCTGTCGGGCCGCTACGACCGGGACCACCGGCCGACTAACCGCGTCCGGGGCGCTAACCCGCTGTTCCTGCCCGACAACCTCGAGCGCGCCAGCGGCCTGCTCGGGACCCTGCGCGAGGTCGCCGACGCGCACTCCGCCACCCCGGCGCAGATCGCCCTCGCCTGGGTCATCCGCCACCCGGCCGTGACCGCGATCCCGGGCGCATCCAGCGTGAGCCAGCTGGAAAGCAACGTCGCCGCCGCGGAGATCGACCTCAGCGACGACGAGTACCGGGCGCTGCAGGCCGCGTCGGACCAGTTCCGTCCCGTCACCGGAGCGGCCGCGCTCCCCCGCCTGGCCCGCGCCCGCCTCGGCCGCTGACCGGCTGCGATCATGAAGGGCCGGCGCGGTCCCCGCGCAGGCCACGAACGTGAAGGTGGTTACCCATGTCACTGGAGATCAAGCGGCTGCACCTGGCGGGCCTGCGCGGCCCCGATGGCCTCGACTGGCCGGTGCACGGCTTCGTGGTCACCTACCCCGGCGGCGCCGCCCTGGTGGACACCGGCGTCGGCGGCCCCGCGGACCTGCTCAGCGACTGGCGCGTGGTCAACCGCACCGCGGCCGACGCGCTCGCCGACCTGGACATGACCCCCTCCGACATCGACCTGGTGATCAACACTCACCTGCACTTCGACCACTGCGGCCAGAATGCCGTCTTCAAGAACGCCGCCTTCTATGTCCAGCGAGCGGAACTGAGCCGCGCGAAGCGTGAGTCGCCCGACCTGTATGACTGGTTTGACTTCATGAACGCGAAGTTCGAGCTACTCGACGGCGACACCGAGGTGCTGCCCGGCCTGTCGGTGATCACCACGCCCGGCCACACCGACGGTCATCAGTCCGTCGTCGTCCAGTCCGGCGACGGACTGGACCTGCTCACCGGAGACGCCGTCTACACCCCGCGCCAGTACGCCGACCCGGCCGCCGGGGACCTGCCGCCCGGCCAGGCCAGCGACCTGGCGGCCTGGCAGGACTCGGTGGCGCGGATGAAATCGATGGGCGCTGAGCGGGTGCACTTCTGCCACCACACCGAGATCGTGCACGGTTAGGCTCCGGGCATGCTCAGCCCCGGCCGATAAAGGGCATCTTCGTCGCGGTGATGGTCAGGAACTGCACGTTGGCGTCCAGCGGCAGGCCCGCCATGTAGAGCACCGCATCGACGACGTGCCGGGCGTCGAAGGTGGGCTCGGGCGCCAGGGTCCCGTTGGCCTGCGGGACGCCGCGGCTCATGGCCTGGGTCATCTCGGTGGCGGCGTTCCCGATATCGATCTGGCCGCAGGCTATGTCGAACTCCCGGCCGTCGAGGGCGAGGGACTTCGTCAGCCCGGTGACCGCGTGCTTGGTGGCGGTGTAAGCGATGCTGCGCGGCCGCGGGGCGTGCGCGGATATCGAGCCGTTGTTGATGATCCGCCCGCCGCGCGGAGTCTGGGCCTTCATCAGCCGCACCGCGTGCTGCGCGCACAGGAAGGCGCCGGTGAGGTTGGTATCCACCGACTGCTGCCAGTCCGGCCAGGACAGCTCGTCGGCCGCGCCCGCCGGGCCGAACACGCCAGCGTTGTTGACGAGCAGGTCAAGCCGTCCCCACCGGCGATGGACCGCCTCGAAGAGCCGGGCGACTGACTCCGGCACGGTGACATCGGTCGCGACGGCGAGCCCGGACTGGGCGGGCGCGCCGCTCGCGGCCAGGGTTTCGCGCAGGGCATCCTCGCGGCGGCCCGCCACCCCGACCCGCCAGCCGCTGGCGAGCAGGGCCCGGGCGATGCCGCGGCCGAGGCCCGATCCGGCCCCGGTCACCACGGCCACGCCGGTGGTCGCCATCGAGATCCCCCCGCCGCTCCTGCCTCGTGCCGGAGTCCTCGCGTCCTACCTCGGGTTCGCCGCCTGGAACTTTACGACCAGTTCGGCGGGCACGCGGCCGCGGTCGGAGACCTTGATGCCCTCGGCCTTGGCCCACTCGCGAACCGATGACGGGCTCGGGCCTCCGGAACGCGCGCTCTTGCCGCTGCGCCGGCTGCCGCCGCCAACCCGGCGCGCGCCGGCAACATACGGCTGCAGGGCGGCCCTGAACTCTTCCGCGTGCGCGGCGGACAGATCGATCTCATAGGCGGTGCCGTCCACCGCGAAGCTGACTGTGGTGTCTGCTGGGCCGCCATCCAGGTCGTCGGTAAACACGATCTGCGTGCGCTGAGCCACGGGTTACTCCTTATTGCGTGAGAAGAAGAGTGGCCCCAGAGTAGATCATCAACGGCACTGTTGAAGCGCAATGAACCGCAGAAACGCCTGTTACTTTGCGCACCGCGCTGGCCGCGGGCGCTCAGCACGGTACGGGATTGTGACCAACGTCGCCGATATCTCCGGCGGCCAAGTCCAATTGCGCGCCGGGACACTGTACGCGGCCCTGGACCGACTCAGCAGGGCGCGCGAGGCGCGAGCGGGACAGCCGGCCGGGCCGGCGCGGACAAATGTCGTCGCCGTCGGCGAGGCCAGCCGATTTACTGTCCGTATGGGCCGGCCGACGAGCAGCGACGAGATCCGCGAGACCTTCCTGAGGTATTTCACCGAGCGAGGACACCAGCGGATCGCCTCCGCCTCCGTGATCCCGGTGAATGACCCGACCCTGCTGTTCGTCAACGCCGGCATGGCCCCGCTCAAGCGCTATTTCCTGGGTGAGGCCGTGCCGCCGTCGCCGGACCTGTGCAACGTCCAGCCCTGCGTGCGCACCATCGACATCGGCGACGTCGGCGACCGGCATCACCTGACGTTCTTCGAGATGCTGGGCAGCTGGTCGATCGGCCACTACTTCAAGGACCGCGCCGTCGAGCTGGCGTTCGGGCTGCTGACCGAGGGCTTCGGGTTCGCCGCCGAGGAGCTGTACGTGACGGTGCACCGGGGCAGCGACCAGTTCGGCCTGCCCCCGGACGAGATCTCGGCCACGGCGTGGCAGCGGGCCGGCATTCCCCGCGGCCACATCGTCTACCTCGGCGATGAGGACAACTTCTGGTCGGCCGGCGATACCGGGCCTTGCGGCCCGTGTACCGAGGTCTTCTACGACACCGGGCCCGAGCACGGGCCGCAGTACCGGCCGGGCGGTGAGTTCGACACCCGCAGCCGTTATATCGAGATCTGGAATGCCGGGGTCTTCATGGAGTTCAACCGGCTGCCCGGCGGCGCCCTGGAGCCGCTGCGGTTCGCCAGCGTGGACACCGGCTCCGGGCTGGAGCGGATGGCGATGGTCTTGCAGGGCCGCGAGTCGGTCTACGAGACCGACGCGTTCGCCCCGATCGTGGCCGCCACGCAGGCGGCCCTCACCGGGACGGCGCCGGCCACCACGGGGCCGGGCACCACGGGGCCGGGCACCACGGGACCGAGCCAGCGGGACATCCGGCTGATCGCCGACCACGTCCGGGCATCGACGCTGATCCTCGGCGAGGGGGTCGCCCCGTCGAACGAGGGCCGCGGCTACATCCCGCGCCGCCTGCTGCGCACGGCGATCGCCACCGCGACTCAGGCCGGCGCGGAGTCCTTCGACCTGAGCGACATCGCCATCGCCGCGATGCGGCAGCTGGAGCGCCATTATCCCCAGGTCAGCGAGAACCGCGACCGGATACTGGCGCTGCTGGCCCGGGAGCAGCGCGACTTCGGCAAGGTGGTGCGCCGCGGCCTGGACCAGCTGTCCGCGCTGGCCGCCAGCCCCGGCTTCGAGATCAGCGGCGAGGACGTCTTCGCCCTGTTCGCCACGCACGGGATGCCGGTCGACCTGATCCGCGACTTCGCCGCCAGCCGCGGCGGGTCGCTGGACGAGCGCCGGTTCGCCGAGCTGTTCGCCGAGCACCGGGAGCTATCGCGGCCCGCGGCCCGGCCGGGGACCGGCGGCGCCCCGGCCGCCGCGGTCACGGTGGACCCGGAGCTCATCGCCGCCGCCGGCGCCGAGCCGACCCGGTTCCTCGGCTACCAGCAGCTCAGTGCGGCGGGCCGGGTCCTGGCGCTGGCGCAGGCGCGCGAGCACGCCGGCCCGGCCGGCCTGGCGGGCCTGCTAGCCGCGGGCGAGACCGGCCTGGCGGTCTTCGACCAGACCCCGTTCTACGCCGAAGGCGGCGGGCAGGTCGGCGACACCGGCCAGGTCACGGCGCCCGGCCTGGCCGCCCGGGTGCTCGACACCCAGAACACCGATGGCCGGTACGTGCACCTGGTCCAGGTCATCAGCGGCGCCTTGCAGCCGGGCGACACCGTCGAGCTTTCGGTGGATCCCGGCCGGCGGCAGGCCGTGATGCGCAACCACTCGGCGACGCACCTGCTGCACGCGGCGCTGCGCCAGGTCCTCGGCGAGCATGTCCGCCAGGCCGGGTCGCTGGTCGCTCCCGACCGGCTCCGGTTCGATTTCCAGCACCCCCGGGCGCTCTCGGAGAGCGAGATCGATCAGGTCGAGCGGCTGGTCAACGCCGAGGTACTGGCGAACGACCGCCGGGCCACGCAGCTCCGGCCGTTCCAGGAGGCGGTCAGCGGCGGCGCCATCGCGTTCTTCGGCGACAAGTACGGCGACCAGGTACGGGTCGTCTCCTTCGGCGATTTCTCCGCCGAGCTGTGCGGCGGCACGCATGTGCAGGCCACCGCGGAGGTCGGCCTGGTCCGGATCGTCAGTGAGAGCAGCATCGGCGCGGGCGTGCGCCGGATCGAGGCGGTCAGCGGCGAGGCCGCGCTCACCTACACGCTGGAGCGCGACAAGCTGCTCCGGGGGATCGCCACCCGGCTGCGGGTCTCCGTCGATCAGCTGCCGCGGCGCGTCGACGCGCTAGCGGGGCGCAGCGCCGCGCCGCGGCCGCCCCGGATCGCCGCGCAGGCGCTGAGCTCGGCGGTCCGCCTCGGACCGGGCGGCCAGCGGTACGTGATCGCGGTGGATCCGGGCATCGTTATCTCCGATCTTGCCCGGGAGTCCCGTCGGCTCAGCGCCGAGCTCGACGCGGTGACCGTGATCCTGCTGCCCGACGCGGCGTCGGGATCGCTGCGCATCGGGGTCAGCGTCCCCGCCACGGCTGGCGCGCAGCTGGACGCCAGGACGCTGCTGCAGCAGGTGCTGGCCGTCACCGGCGGGCGCGGCGGCGGCAGTGCCCGGTTCGCCCAGGGCGGCGGCACGAACCCCGCCGACCTGCCCGCGGTCACGGCCTTGATCGGCTCGGCCCTCGGGCTCGAGCCGGCCTAGGCCGCGCCCGGAAGCAGCCGCGCCGTTAAATTGTTAGCGCTCCGGGACCGTTGCGACCATCCTTGCTGTGGTCCCGTGCCGCCATGGAGACTGCCACCTTGACACCCGGCCTCGCCGAGCTCCGCGCTCGCCTGCCCGGCCTGATGCTGCGCGATCAGCACCGGCTGGGCCGGCGGGTCCACAGCGCTGCCGCGACGCGCGACCCCGCGGCCCGCGAGCGGGCCATCGGCCGGGTCGCCGCGGAACTGGACGCGGCGGCGGCCCGGGTGACGGCACGGCGGCTGTCCGTGCCGGTGATCTCCTACCCGCCCGAGCTTCCGGTCAGCCAGCTCAAGGACCAGATCGCCGAGGTCATCCGGGACCACCAGGTGGTGATCGTGGCCGGCGAGACGGGCTCGGGCAAGACCACGCAGCTGCCGAAGATCTGCCTGGAGCTCGGCCGCGGCGTGACCGGGCAGATCGGTCACACGCAGCCGCGCCGGATCGCGGCCCGCACCGTGGCGGAGCGGATCGCCGACGAGCTCGGGACCGAGCTGGGCACCACGGTCGGCTACCAGGTCCGCTTCACCGACCAGTCGAGCGACGGCACGCTGATCAAGCTGATGACCGACGGCATCCTGCTCGCCGAGATGCGGCGGGACCGGCAGCTGTCCCGTTACGACACCCTGATCATCGATGAGGCGCACGAGCGCAGCCTGAACATCGACTTCATCCTGGGCTACCTGCGCCAGCTGCTGCCCAGCCGCCCCGACCTCAAGGTCATCATCACCTCGGCCACGATCGACCCGGAGCGCTTCAGCACCCATTTTGCCGGAGGCGAATCAGGCAAGCAGAGCGCCGGAGGCGAATCAGGCAAGCAGAGCGCCGGGGCGCCGGTGATTGAGGTGTCGGGGCGGACCTACCCGGTCGAGCTGCGCTACCGGCCGCTGGCCGACCCCGGCAGTCCCGGCAGTCCCGGCAGTCCCGGCAGTCCCGGCGCAGAGCAGCGCGACCAGGTCCAGGCGATCTGCGATGCCGTGACGGAACTGCGCGGGGCGGGGCCCGGCGACATCCTGGTCTTCCTGAGCGGCGAGCGGGAGATCAGGGACACCGCCGAGGCCCTGGCCGGCCAGCAGGACCTGGAGGTCCTGCCACTCTACGGCCGGCTCTCGGCCGCCGAACAGCACCGGGTTTTCGATGTCCGGCGGCGCGGGGCATCCCAGCACGGGGCATCCCGGCACGGGGCATCCCGGCACGGGGCATCCCGGCGCGTGGTGCTGGCCACCAACGTGGCGGAGACCTCGCTGACCGTCCCCGGCATCAAGTACGTGATCGACCCGGGCAGCGCGCGCATCTCTCGGTACAGCCACCGGACGAAGGTGCAGCGGCTGCCGATCGAGCCGATCTCCCGGGCCTCGGCCAACCAGCGCGCGGGCCGGTGCGGCCGCACCTCCGACGGCATCTGCATCCGCCTGTACAGCGAGGAGGACTTCGCGTCCCGGCCGGAGTTCACCGACCCGGAGATCCTGCGCACTCACCTGGCGTCGGTCATCCTGCGGATGGCGGCGCTGAATCTCGGGGAGGTCGCTGACTTCCCGTTCATCGACCCGCCGGACTCGCGGAATGTCGCCGACGGCGTCCGCCTGCTGCAGGAGCTGGGCGCGCTCTCGCCGGGCCGCGGCAGCCCGCGGCTCACCGACATCGGGCGGAAGCTCGCCCGGCTCCCGCTGGACCCGCGCCTGGGCCGGATGATCCTGGAGGCCGGCCGTAACGGTTGTGCCCGCGAGGTGCTGATCATCACCGCGGCGCTGTCCATCCAGGATCCCCGCGAGCGACCCGCCGACGCCCGCGAGGCCGCCGACGCCCGGCACGCCCGCTTCGCGGAACCGGGCTCGGACTTCCTCACCTTCGTCACTCTCTGGGACTACCTGCGCGACCAGCAACGGGAGCTGTCCTCGTCCGCGTTCCGCCGGATGTGCCGCCGCGAGTACCTGCACTACCTGCGGACGCGGGAGTGGCAGGACCTGTACGGGCAGCTCCGGCAGGCGGCCAGGGAGATCGACGTCGTCGTCGGCCCGGACGGCGAGCCCGCCGCGCCGCTGACCGCCGCGCCGCTGACCGAACCGCGGGCGGCGGGTTCGCGGGAGCCGCGCTTCCCCGCGGATCTCACCATGCGGGTGCACATCTCGCTGCTGGCCGGCCTGCTGTCGCACATCGGGATGAAGGCCGTCGACACCAAGGACGGCGACCAGAAGGCCCGCGGCAGGCGGCACGGGCCGGCCGAGTTCGCCGGCGCGCGCGGGGCCCGGTTCGCCATCTTCCCGGACTCCGTGCTGGCCAAGGGCCCGCCGCCGTGGGTGATGGCGGCCGAGCTGGTGGAGACGTCCCGGCTGTGGGCCAGGACCACCGCGCGCATCGAGCCCGAATGGGCGGAGTCGCTGGCCGGGCACCTGGTCAAGCGCACCTACAGCGAGCCGCGCTGGGACGCGCGGCGCGGCGCGGTGCTGGCGGCCGAGAAGGTGACCCTGTACGGGCTGCCGATCGTGGCCGCACGCCAGGTCAGCTACGGGCGCGTCGATCCCGTGGCGGCCCGGGAGCTGTTCATCCGCGGCGCCCTGGTGGAGGGCGACTGGCAGACCCGCCACCGGTTCTTCCAGCACAACCGGCAGCTGCTGGAAGAGGTCGCGGACCTGGAGCGGCGGGCGCGGCGGCGCGGCATCGTGGTCGACGACGACGCCCTGTTCGATTTCTACGACCGCCGGATCCCCGCGAGCGTCACCTCCGCCCGGCACTTCGATAGCTGGTGGAAGAAGGCCCGCTCGGCGCAGCCGGACCTGCTGACCTTCTCCCCCGCGCAGCTCGTCGGGCCGGCCGCCGAGCAGATCAGCCCGGCCGATTATCCCGGCCGCTGGGCCGGGCTGCCGCTGTCGTATGAGTTCGCTCCCGGCGAGCCTGACGACGGGGTGACCGTGGATGTCCCGCTGGCGACGCTCAACCAGGTCAACGGCGCGGAGTTCGCCTGGCACGTGCCGGGCCTGCGCCAGGAACTGGTGACCGAGCTGATCCGGTCGCTGCCCAAGCAGCTGCGCACGGCCTTCGTGCCGGCCCCCGACACCGCGCGGGCGGTGCTGGCCCGGCTGGGCCCCGCCCGCGGCGACCTGCTGGACGCGCTGGGGGCTGAGCTCGGCCGCCTGGGCGGGGTCCAGATCCCGCGCGAGTCGTGGGACCTGTCCCGGCTGCCCCCGCACCTGCGGGTCACGTTCCGGGTCGTGGACGGCGACGAGGTGCTGGCGGCCGGCAAGGACCTGGGCGCGCTGCGCCAGCAACTGCGGCCCCGGCTGCAGGCCACGCTCAGCCAGGCGGCCCGCGGTATCACCCGCTCCGGGCTGCGGACCTGGGACTTCGCCGCGCTGCCGCGGGTGTTCGACGACGGGCGCGTCCGCGCCTACCCGGCGCTGGCGGACGCCGGCGACGCAGTCGATATCCGGCTGTTCGAGACCGCGGCGCAGGCCAGCGCGGCCATGTGGCGGGGCACCCGGCGGCTGCTCCTGCTGCAGGTGCCCTCGGGGGTGCGAGCCGTCGCCAGCGAGCTGCCGGTCAGCGTCAAGCTGTCGATCAGCCGGCATCCCTACCCGAGCGCGGTCGCGCTGCTCGACGACTGCGCGGCGTGCGCGGCCGATCAGGTGATCGCCGCGGCGGGCGGGCCCGCGTGGGACGCCGCCGGATCCGAGCGCCTGCTGGAGGCGGCGCGGTCGGCGCCGTCCGGGCTGCGCGCCGCGACGGCCGAGGTGGTCGGCGCCGTGGCCCGGGCCCTCGGGGAGGCCCACGAGGTCGAGGTCCGGCTCGGACGCGCCACCAGCCCGGCGCTGGCCCCGGCGGTCGCGGACATGCGCTCCCAGCTCGCCGCGCTGATCTATCCGGGGTTCGTGTCGCAGACCGGCGCGCGGCACCTGCCCGACCTGGTCCGCTACCTGCGGGCGATCGACCGGCGGCTGGACAAGGCCCCCGACGATCTGCGCCGCGACGCCGAGCGGACGGCGGTCGTGCACCGGGTCGAGGACGCCTACCAGCAGGTCAGGCGAGACCTCACGGCATCCGGTCGCGGCGGTGACGACGACGGGGCGGTGCGCTGGATGATCGAGGAGCTGCGCGTCAGCCTCTTCGCCCAGACGCTGGGCACCCCCGTCCGCGTGTCAGAGCAGCGGATCCTGACCGCGCTCGATCACCTGGCCGCGCCCTCGGTCGCCTGACCTCACGGTTACCCAGGCTGCGCGGCCGCGCCGGGCTTACTGATGATCATGACGGAGCTTCCCAGGGGAATCCGGGCCAGCACCCCCAGCGCCGCCGCGGGCACTCGGATGCACCCGTGGCTGACCGCGTGGCCGAACACCGCCGGGTCAGGCCAGCCGTGCACCCCGATCGTTCCGGGGCCGCCGCCAAAGTCTCCCAGCGCGCCCGAATGCAGGCCCAGCGGGAGAATCAGCGGGCTGTAGGTGGGATGAACGGGCGCCATGGAGGCGAGCAGGAACGTGCGTCCCGGCGGGGTGGGCGTGGCCGTCGCGCCCACGGCCACCGACCACGATCCCAGGCTCCGGCCGCCGTCGGTCACGGTCAGCCGGTAGCCGGCGAGGTTCACCTCTACCTGGTAGCCGTCGGAGGCGATCTGCAGGCCGCCGCCGCCTAGATAGACCCAGCCCGTTGAGTGGTTCGGCCGGGTCGGCAGCAGCACGCGGTCCCAGCCTGGCCGCGACTGCACCACCGGGACCCAGGTCGGGCCGCCCAGCTCGCTGGCGGGCAGCGCGGCCACCGGCGGACCGCCGGGCCGGGCGTAGATGACCCGGGTCGCCGTCGGGTGCAGGACGAGTCCCTTCCCGGGCCCGAACGGATCTGGATCCCGCGGCGCCGCGGGCGATCTCCCGAACGTCGTGGCCAGGGGCAGCCGCCCGATCTGTGCCGCCGACAGTCGCACCGGCAGCACCGGCCGGGGCGAGCCGGCTGGCGGGATAGCTGCCGGCGGGCCGGTCCGCGACGGGGCGGCCGTGCCGCAGGCAGACACCAGGAGAGCCAGGCCCACCGCGATGGCAGACGCGGTCACCCGGGCCCCCGCCGTGAGGCAGCGGGGCCCGCCAAATCCACAACGACCAGGCACTGAGAGACCTTCCGGGAAATAGCGACGTAGCACTGATGGCGGCATTTTCTATCGCCTCTGGCATCAGCCATGTGACGCAACTCATCATGCCGCTGGGCTGCAATTTCGCTAGGCATCGTAACACCGCTCGCGCCCAGAATCGGTCCGCCTGGCTAGTGTCCGGTTCGCGGGCCTATAGGGAACTCCGTCACCCATTCCCTGGCCTGCCATGATCGGTTCTCCCTGACGAAATTAAATGTCCCGCGAAGCAAGGCGAGTTCGCGCCTAACGGTCGGCGAAGAGGTGTAGCGTGCCGTTGACCTAGCCGGTTCTCGCACGCTGTCGTGGCGATGAGTCGGCCGATGACCAGGAGTGGCCGCCGTACTCGCCCGCTGGCCGTCAGACATGACGGGCCCGGACCCCGCGCGTCATGAACTTGCAGGAAATTCTCAAATGCATCAGACGTCACAGCGCAGGGAAATAATTATCACATGATTGCCATCAGGGAAAGGACGGGCACATGATAGATATCGTGCCTCGCGCCTCGCGCCGGCTCGCTGGCTACGCCGTCCTGGCCGCAGGCCTGGTCCTGGCCACCGCCATAGCCGTGATCATCGCCACGCAGTCCGTCGCGGGCGCCGCGGTCGCGACCGTGAATCTCGGTACGGCCAGCCCCTTCGGCGTCCTGGCCGGGAGCACCGTCACCAACACCGGGGCGACCATCATCAACGGAGACCTCGGCGTCAGCCCCGGCACCGCGATCACCGGCTTCCCTCCGGGCATCGTGACCGGCGCGACCCACCGGGCCGATGGCGTCGCGGCCGGCGCACAGGCCGACCTGACTACCGCTTATAACGATGCCGCCGGGCGGAGCCCCTCGGGCAGCGTCGGTCCCTTCATCGGCGCTGGCCAGACAATGTCGCCCGGCGTATACAACGCCTCGACGTCGCTGGACCTCGGCGGCGCGCTGACCCTGAACGCGCACGGCAACCCGGACGCGGTCTGGATCTTCCAGGTCGGATCCACGCTCGTGACCGACTCGGCTAGCTCGGTCGTCCTGACCGGCGGCGCCCAGGCCTGCAACGTCTTCTGGCAGGTGGGCAGCTCCGCGACCCTCGGAACGCACTCATCCTTCCAGGGCAGCATCCTGGCCCTGACGTCGATCACGGTGACCACCGGCGACACCGTCATCGGCCGCGCACTGGCCCGCAATGGCGCCGTTACCCTGGACGACGACGTCTTTACGGTTCCTAGCTGCGCGAACATCACGCCCAGCCCGACTCCGACCATCACGACGCCGACCCCGACTCCCACCACCACCACGGGAACGCCCACGCCGACCCCGAGCCCGACCCGGACCAGCCCGAGGCCCAGCCCGAGCCCGACCCGGACCAGCCCGAGGCCCAGCCCGAGCCCCACCCGGACCAGCCCGCGCCCCACCCAGCCCCACCCGGACCAGCCCGCGCCCCAGCCCCAGCCCTAGTCCGACGAGTCCGGCGCCAGTTCCCACACCGATACCGACGACCTTCCCTGTCACCGGCTGACGACCTCCCCGGCCGCCGGGGAGTCTGGCCTGCCAGCCTCCCTGGCGGCCGGGGAGGCTGGCGGGCAACTCGTGGCCCGGGTCAGCCCTGCAGTCGGTAGAGATCGCGCAGGACCAGCACCTCGGCGAGGTGGTGGATGGCTTCGCGATGGATGTGGAGGATGAGCGCGGCAAAGGGCGCCTCGGGAAATGGCTCTCCGGCCCCTACGGGCCGGGTCAGCGCCTCTTCGTCGAGTTGCATGATTCCCGAACTCCAGGTGCGGTAAGCCTGATCGAGCGCCAGCAGCGCTTCGTCGGCGGAGGCGGGATATACCGCGGTCTGGTAGCTGATCGCTGGTGCACCGAAGTGGGTGGAGTTACGCATGGCGAAGATTCCGACGGTTACATGCGCAAGGCGCCAGGCTATGGTCGTGAACGGTGCCGGGTGCGGCTCTGGATAGACGAAGTCGGCCACCATGTCGCCGCCGCCGGCCGCCATGGGAGTGACGGCTTCAGCTCGCGGCCGGACGCTCCAGCAATGAGGGACCGGCTCCCACAGGTACTCCTCGTCGGTGAGGCCCGCGAGCCGCGGCTGGAGGTGGTTCTCGTAGTGCCAGCGGAACTGATCGCACAGCTCCGCGTTCCAGTCGATCTTCATTGTGGATGCTTTCGCCCATTTCCTAGATAAGGACAGTTAACCAAGAGACGCCCGGCTGAATGGGCCCTTCCCGGCGGCAGATCTTCTGCACGGCCCTCATGACACCACGGACCAGCGCCGTGCGTATCCGGAAGCGCAGAGAGAAGCTGGTATCTCGTCGGCCGGCCGGGCGCGTATAGTCCCTGTCACCGCCGAGTGGACGCCGGGTGGTGCCCGGCCTGCGCCCGCACGATCGCTAGCTTTCAGGCAGGTAGCAGCGCGACACCGTAGTCGGCAAAGCGCTTATCTCGTGTCACGATGGTCAGTCCTTCCGCCTGCGCCTGGGCTATGAGCATCCGGTCGAAAGGGTCCTCATGGTGGCGGACGAGCTGCCCGGCGGCTACGCCGTGCGCAATGCTGATCGGCAGCGGCAGGAAGCCACCAGCCTGCACCTGATGCTCAAGGTCATCCGGCGCGGCCAGTTTCCCCAGCGCCTTCTTGATGGATATCTCCCACGCGCTCACGGCCGACACTACGACGAGAGTGGCAGGATCGGCGATTGCATCGCGCGCCTGCGCAGTCAGCCCCTCGTCGGCCAGCCACCACAGCAAGGCGTGCGTGTCCAGCAGGAGCCTCACGAACGCTCCCCTCGGAACGCGGCATCGATCTCATCCGGCAGCTCATCGAAGTCGGCGGCCATACTGACCTTGCCGCGCCATCCACCTGGCATCCGCTGACGTGACGGCTCGGCCAGTGCCACCAGGCGCGCGACTGGGCGGCCTGCCCGCGCGATGACGATCTCTTCGCCGGCAGCGGCGCGATCCAGCAGTTGCGACAAGTGGGTCTTAGCTTCGTAGACGTTCACACTTTCCGGCATGCCACCAGGGTAAGCTATTGGTCTAGTCTAGTCAAGTCGTA
>DATKRH010000124.1:0-17313 GCA_035532295.1 Streptosporangiaceae bacterium | reverse complement strand
GTCGGCGTGCTGATGGCTCAGGCAGATCGCGTCCACGTCGTCGAGTCCGCAGTAGCGCTGCAGCGATCCGAGCGACCCGTTGCCCAGATCCAGGACCAGCCGGAATCCGTCGGCTTCGATCAGGTAACACGAGGCCGCGCTATCCGGGCCCGGGAAGCTGCCGGCGCAGCCGACAATGGTCATCCGCACAAGCAACCAGGCTAATCCCGGACACCGGGCTCCCCTGGCACCGGGCGTCAGCCTGCCGGGCGCTGGTCGTTGGCCAGGCGCAGCCGCCCGCGGCCGACCCGCGCGATCTGCCGGCTCTGCGCGACCAGCCTGCCCGCCGCGTCCCACACCTCGGACTCCTCGTCGAACCAGCCACCGCCGACATGCCGGCAGCGCGCCGCCACGCGCAGCGGGCCCGGGCAGGGCACCGCGCGCATGTACCAGGTGAGCTCGACGGTGGGCGCCCAGCCGGTAGCGCCCAGGCCGAACACCACCGGCGGCAGCCCGTCCACGGCCAGGGCCAGCAGGTAGGCGTCCGGCTCCCGGGCCTCTCGCAGCCCGAAGTACGCGCGCATCTCCGGCACGCCCGAGGGCTCGCCGTGCCGCCATCCGGTGGTCGCCGGGTCCAGCAGCACCGACACCTGCATCGCGTATCCCTCGGCGCCGTCCGCGGCCACCGAGCCGCGCCAGGGACCGAGATCGACGCAGTCCTCCGCCGGGGGAAAATCCGGCGGAGGGCCGGTCCAGCTCAGCTCGCCGGACGCCCCGCCGGCGTCCGGCCCAGCACCATCGAGGGAACTGACCGGAACCAGGCCCGTGGTCACCGTCGTGTCCAGCACCAACTGCCCGCCCTGCACCAGGGTCGCCCGGGCGGTGGCGGCGGTCTTGCCGTGCTTGAGCCAGGAGACGTGCACCTGCGCCGGCTCCAGGCGGGCCACCCGCAGGAAATGCGCGGTGGTGGCCACGGGATGCGGATGCGGGGACTCGCCGAGCACCGCGCGCAGCACCGTGGCGATCAGCGCGCCGCCGTTCACGGCCGGCGGCGCTGCCCCGCCGGGCGTAACGAGCGCGAAGCGCTGGTCCGGCAGCGCGTCATACAGGCCCTCGCTGCGCCGGCGGACCGCGGTTGCCTCGTCGAAGATCGTCATGAGTCCGCGTCACCTCCGCACACCTTCGCCTGCCCGCCCCGGCCCACCCGCCGCGATGGACCGGCCACTTCAGAAGAAGGTTAACGGTTGCTCGCGGTGACTCACGAGCCCGGCCAGCACCGGCGGTCCGGTGCTGGCCGGGGCGAGTGCGGCTACGGTTTTTCGTTACTTCTCGGTTTTCTGAGCGCCGGCGCCGACGGCGGCCAGCGAGCCCCGGAGCACGGGCTCGCAGCGCAGCATCTCCCGCCGGACACTGCGCCCGTCCAGGATGGCGGCCACCGCGAACTGCCCCATCTCGTAATACGGCAGGCGCATCGTGGTGAGCGGGGGCCGCATGTAGTCGACGATCTCCTGCTGGTCGTCGTACCCGATGACCGAGACGTCCCGCGGAATCCGCAGCCCCAGCTCCTTGATGGCGTCGTAGGCGCCCAGCGCCATCCGGTCGTTCCCGCACAGCAGCGCGGTCGGCGGCCGCCGCAGGCCGAGCACCTTCCGGGCCTGCTCGTAACCGCTGTCGGCATGCCAGTTGCCATGGCGCACCAACTCGCGGTCGAAGGGGATGTCGCGGGCGGCCAGGGCATCACGGTACCCGGCCAGCCGGGCCGTCGCCGGCCACGTGCCGCGCTCGCCGGCGATCAGCGCGATGCGCCGGTGACCGGCCGCCGCGGCGAGCTCGGCCGCGGCCGCCCCGCCCGCCCGGTCATCGGGAAGCACGGCGGGCAGGTCCAGGTCCTCGTCGAAGCAGTTGAGCAGGATGACGTCCCGGCCGGTGAGGCGCTCGGACAGGTGCACCGGCCGCGTCATGACCGTGGCGAAGATCAGCGCGTCGGCGTGCCGGTCCTCCAGCGCCTCCAGGTCGACGGACAGGTCGCCCTCCCGGCCGGTGTTCATGACCACCAGGGCATGATCGCGTTCGCTGGCCGATGCCTGCGCGCCCGCGATCAGGCCGCCGGCGAACGGACCGCTGGCGATCTCATCCCCGATGAGCCCGACCATGCGCGACCTGCTCGTGCGCAGCTGCTGCGCCGCGACTGACGGCCGGAAGTTCAGCTCCAGGGCCGCCTGCTCGACCCGGCGGCGGGTCGCATCGGGAATCCGCGCGTCGCGGCCGTTGAGCACCAGCGACACGGTGGTCCGCGACACGCCCGCACGCTCGGCGACATCCTTCATGATCGGACGGCGCGCATTCTCGCGTTCCCGGGGAGCGCCCGGGGCGGCCTCACCCGAAATGGCCAACTAGCCGACCCCTGACGTCAGTGAACTGGGCGGACCCATCCTGGACCAATAGCGCGACCGAGCCTGCCTCGCCTGCCGACAGGCGGTAAGTCAGGCATACCGCATCGGCGACGAACGCCTCCACCACATCTCCCCGGACCACGACCGTCATGGTGATCGCGTCGAAGGGCGCTCCGGGGAGGCAACTCTCGGCCACTGAAGCGTACTCGGTGGTGGCCTTCTCATACTCATTCGCTACCTCCGATCGCGCGGCCGTGAGGTCCACGGCGCACACCCGGCTTTCACTCGGATAACACAGGACCGCGACTCCGCAATCTAGCCGCTCGTTTGTCTGAACGGCCAATCCGAAGATAGCCGCATTTTCTCCCCCGGTCACCGTCGCCGACAGGACATACTGATCGGCCGGCTCGGCCGGACGCAGAATGCAGTAGCCGAAGCTGCCGACCGACTCCACCTCGAATGCGTATCCCGCGGATCCCGCGGATCCCGCCGGGCCGTTACCGGCGGTGTTCTCGGATGGCTCGGACCACTGCCCCGATCCGTATTCGGGAACGTAGGGCAATGACCGGCCGAGATTGGCCACCAGTTCGGCGGGAACGCTCACGCCGAGCTGCGCCCGGGCCTTCAGGCTGAGCTCTCGCGGCACGGCCAGGTCCCCGCCCCACAGCCAGTTGCCCGTGGTCGCCGACGGTGCCGGGTTGCGGTCGGGCACCCAGCCGAACGCGATCCGCCTGCCCGCCGCGTCGGTCAGGGACTTCGCCGCATACCAGTTCGTCCCGTCGGGGCCCTCCGTGGCCAGGTGATGCCACGGGCCGCGCGGGCTGCCAGCCACGCGGTAGACCGTGCCACGCCGGTCGGTGAAGCGCGAGTACCCAAGCACCCACTGGTCATCCAGCTGAAATATCTCCGGGCATTCGGGACAATGAGTCAGGAAGGCCTCATACAGTTCCTCGGCCGGGCTCCATGAGCGGAGATCCGCCGAGGTCTGCAGGGCCACGACACCGCGCGACACTGCCGGGTGGGCGGCCGACCTGGTCGACAGCAGCATCCAGTAGCACTGCTCGTGATCGTTCCAGAACACGAAAGGGTCGCGCCAGTCCTTTCCCTCGAAGCGGTTAAGGTCGGGGGTCGAAATAGGATTGCCGGGGTCCTTGACCCAGTCAATGCCGTCCGTGCTGGTGGCATGACACACCGACTGCGGAATCTCGCCTTCGAGCGTGTGACCGGTGTAGAAGATGTGGAACTGATCTGCGGCGCGGACGACCGATCCGGTCCATACGCCATCGCGATCGGGGTCACCGTCGCCGCCGGGCATAAGGGCGTCGGGCAACTGCTCCCAGTGCACGAGATCAGTAGACCGAAGATGGCGCCAGGTCGTCCTGAGGCGCTCGGGGAAGTAGAGCGCGCCGGCCGGGGGCGTCAGGCAGAAGAGGTGGTAGGTCCCGTCGTCAAAGAAAGGAATGACGTCGCCGACCGGCGCCTGGTCGGCATAGCGCGTGAAGATCTCGGTACCCGGACTCTGGGCACGTGACGTGGTCGATGCGCTCAATTTTCTGCTTCTCTCCGCTATCGATCTCTGGCCGCTCGCGGCGGTGAACTCTCCGGCAGGTCATGCGTTGGCGTTCCGGACTGGGCGGTCACGGTGATTCCAGCTGTCCTCCCGCCGCGTTCCGGGTGGCCAGGTCCGCCGCCGTGGCGCTGGAGCCGGGACCGTAGAGATGGCAGCGGACCCAGCGGCCGGCGTCGAGCCACTCCGGGCCGGGCATCGCGATCTCGCACTGCGGCATCCGGGCCGGGCAGCGCGGCGCGAACGGGCAGCCGGTCAGGCCGGGCTGGCCGGCGGCGCCGCTGCCGACCGCGCGGCTGGCCGCACTGCTGGCCGCACTGCTGGCCGCGCTGCTGGCCGCGCTGCTGGCCGCGGGCGGGTCCGGGGCCGCGTGCACGCCGGCGCGCCGGGGCACCGATCCGACCAGCAGCCGGGCGTACGGGTGCCTGGGCGCGGCGATGAGTTCCTGGCTCGGCCCGGACTCGACGATGCGCCCGGCGTACATGACCAGGGTGTGGCTGGTGGAGTAGCGCGCGCTAGCGAGGTCGTGGGTGATCAGCAGCAGCCCGATCCCCCGGTCGCGGCGCAGGTCACCGAGGAGGTTGAGGATTCCGACCCGCACCGACACGTCGAGCATGGAGGTCGGCTCGTCGGCCACGATGAGCGCGGGACGGGCCGCGAGCGTGCGCGCGATCGCGACGCGCTGCCGCTGCCCGCCCGAAAGCTCATGGGGGTAGCGGCCGACGATGCCCGGAATGGACTCCAGGCCGACGTCGTGCAGGAGGCCGGCGATAGCCGCACCCCACGGGAGCCCCGCGGCCGTCCCGTGGATCTGCAGCGAGCGCCGCAGGTGGTAGCCGACAGTATGGGTCGGGTTGAGCGAGCTGAACGGGTCCTGGAAGATCATCTGGACCTCGTGCCGGTACGCGCGCGATGCCCGCCGCGGCTCGCCGGCGATGACGTCCCGGCCGTTGAGCAGGATCTGTCCCGAGGTGGGCCGCTCCAGCCGCGCGATCAGCCGCGCCACCGTGCTCTTACCGCTCCCGGACTCGCCCACGAGCCCGACGGACTGGCCGGCCCGCAGCGCGAAGCCCACGTCGTTGACGGCGTGCACCGTCTTGCGGCTCTTCATCCAGCCGGAGACAAAGACCTTGTCCAGGCCCCGGGTCTCCAGCAGCGGGACGCCCTCATCGGCGCCCTCGGCCACGGCGCGGGTCATGTCAGCAACTCCTCCTTCTCCGGGTACAGGTGGCAGGCGACCTGATGCCCCGGCTCTACCTCGCGCAGCAGCGGCACCCGCTGGTCGTGACCGGGGCGCGCCTTCGCGCACCGCGGGAAGAACGCGCAGCCCGCCTGGACGCCGATGAGGTCCGGTGGCCGGCCCGCCAACTCCCCCACCCGGTCGACTGGGCCATCCACCGACATGGTCGAGGCCAGCAGCGCCGCGGTATAGGGATGCCGCGGGCTGGCGACGACCTGTTTCGCCGGGCCCACCTCCACGATGCGGCCGGCGTACATGATCGCCAGCTTGGAGGCCCGCTCGGCCACTAGGTCCAGGTCGTGCGAGATCAGCAGCACGGAGAAGCCGAGCTGCTCACGCAGGCGCTCGATCTCGTCCATGATGGCGCGCTGCACGACGACATCCAGCGCCGTCGTCGGCTCGTCCATGATCACCAGATCCGGCTGGAGGGCCAGGGCGATCGCGATGACGCAGCGCTGCCGCATGCCGCCGGACAGCTCGTGCGGGTAGGCGCCGCGCCGGGCGGGGTCGATCCCGACGAGCTCCAGCAGCTCGGGGACCGACGCCTTCGCCGCCCGGCGCGATACCCGCCGGTGCGTGCGGATCACGTCCACGACCTGGCTCTCGATGGTGAGGACGGGGTTCAGCGCGTTCATCGCGCCCTGCATCACCAGCGATACGCCCTCCCAGCGGTACTGGCGCAGCCGGGCCGCCGGGAAGGAGAGCACGTTCTCGCCCCGGAACAGCACCGAGCCCGTGCACCGGGCGGAGCGCTGCAGGACCCGGACGAGGGCATGGGCCACGGTCGACTTGCCGCTGCCGGACTCCCCGACCAGGCCGAGGACCTCGCCGCGGCCGATGGTGAAGGAGACGTCGGTGACCGCCCGCACGATCCCGCGTGCGGTCGGGAACTCGACGCTCAGGTTGCTGACGTCCAGCACCGCGTCACTAGGCAGCATGGGGCTCCTCCTGGCGGGCCCGGCGGGCCCGGCGGACCAGGCGCACCCCTCGCTCGCGGATGGTCCGCAGCCGGGGGTTGGTCACCTCGTCGATCGCGAAGTTGAGCATGGAGATGGCCGCGCACGTCAGGGCCAGGCACGCGCCGGCGGGGACGAACTGCCACCAGGTGCCCTGCAGCAGGCTGGAATTGTTCTGGGCCCAGTACAGGATCGTGCCCCAGCTCACGGTGGTCAGGTCGCCGAGCCCGAGGAACTGCAGCGCGGCCAGGGACCCGATGCCGTACCCGATGGCGCCGAACAGGGCGCTGGCGATGAGCGACGACAGGCTCGGCAGGACTTCCATGACGATGATCCGCAGCGGGCGCTCGCCGATCACCGTGGCGGCGGCGACATAGTCCCGCTTGACGACCGACAGGGCCTGCGACCGGATGACGCGGGCCGAGCCGGCCCAGCCCGCGATGGCCAGCACGAAGCTGACCGACAGCGTCGTCCGGGGCAGGAAGGCCGCCATCACCACCAGCAGCGGCAGCCCCGGGATCACCAGGAAGACATTCATCAGCAGCGTGAGCACGTTGTCCGCCCAGCCGCCGAAGAACGCCGCCGACAGGCCGATCGCGACCCCGATGATCGCGATGGTGGCCCCGGTCAGGAAGCCCACCGCCAGCGAGTTGCGGGTGCCCCAGACGACCTGGGCGAAGACGTCGTTTCCCTCCCCGGTCGTGCCCAGCAGGTGCTGCGCGGACGGAGCCAGGTTCTGGGGACCGACGACCGCGAGCGGATTGCCCGGCGCGATGACCGGCGCCAGCAGGCCGACGAGGATGAAGCAGAGCACGACCGCGGCCCCGAACACGGCCTTCTTACTCGTGGTCAGCCGGGTGAAGGCCGCCCGGGCCGACCTGCGTGCCACGGACAGTGCGCGGCGCAGATACGTCATGGCCGGCGCACCGTCGGGTCGAGCAGCACGTAGACCAGGTCCACCAGCAGGTTCGCGCCCAGGACGCCGAGGGTGATGATGAGCAGCAGTCCCTGGATCAGCGGGTAGTCAAGGCCTTCCACAGCCGTGTACAGCAAGTAACCCACTCCCGAGTACGAGAAGACGATCTCCGTGAGCAGCGCTCCGCTCACGATGAAGCCCACGGCAATGCCGGCCGACGTCGTGACGGGCAGCAGCGCGTTCCGGGCTCCGTAGTTCAGCGCGATCCGCAGCGGGCTCAGCCCCTTGGCGGTCGCCATCGTGATGTAGTCCTCCGACAGGACGGAGATCATCGTGCTGCGCATGACGATGAGCCAGTTGCCGACCGAGACCGCGATGATCGTCGCGGCCGGCAGCACGGCATGCAGGGCGACGTCGCCGATGAACGTCCACGAGAACGAGGGGATCAGGTCGATGTTGTAGGAATGGCTGACCGGCAGCCAGTTGAGCTTGATCCCGAGGACAAACACGGCGGCCGTGGCGAGCCAGAAGTACGGCACCGAGGCGAGAAAGATCGTGGAGGGCGTCACGACCGAGTCGACGAGGGTAGTGCGCCGCCAGGCCACCAGGATGCCGAGCGACACGCCCAGCAGGAAGCCGATCAGCAGCGACACGGTCCCCAGCAGAATCGTCCACAAGATCGCCGACTTGATCACCGTCGCGACTGGCGTCGGGAAGTACGCGGTGGAGATGCCAAGGTTCCCGTGGGCCAGCTGGCTCAGGTAGGTGGTGTACTGCTGGAACAGCGAGGCGTGCGTCGACACCCCGTAGACGACGCGAATGGCGTTGATCTGAGCCGGGGTCAGCTGTCCGGTCATTCGCGACAGCAGGCTGGAGGCCGGATCGCCTGGTGCCAGCCGGGGCAGCAGGAAGTTGATCGTCAGCGAGCCCCACAACGCGACGATGTAGAACCCGAGTCGGGAAGATAGATACCGCATGCCACCCTCTCCGCAAGCGTGCGAGAGGCGTGCCCGGCCCGGCGGACGGGCACGCCTCCTGCGCTGTGCGCTAGCCCACCGGCTTGACTGTCGTCAGGACAATGACCGCACCTGGATAGCGTGTCTGTCCTGTGGCGTACGGGTTGCTGGCGCTCGGGAATCCGGTGAAGCGTGCCGTGTTGAACTCGCCCCAGTCGGGCTGGGTGAACAGCGGTATCACCGGCGCGACCCGGGCGAACTCCGTCTGCAGTGCATCGGCAATCTGCTGCTGCGCGGACGGAGTGTTCGCCGCGGCGAACTGAGCCAGCAGCTTGGTGGCCTTCGGGTCGCAGTAACGGCCGAAGTTCTGCAGGGCTAGCTTGCCGATCGGCACGATATTGCTGCAGCCCATGTAGAAGTCGTAGAACGTGAACGGCGTGGTTCCCAGCTGCTCGAACATGTGCGCAATCTGGAAATGGCCGAGCTCGACATCGCTGATGACGGTGTTCCAAGCCTTCGGCGTGACCATCAGGTTGATGCCGATCTTCTTCACGTCCGCGGCCACGTTCTGGGCCGACTGCACGTAGTCGCTGGAGGTCGAGCCCGTCTCGAGCGTGTAGCTCATCGGCTTCCCGGACGGGGTCAGCCGGACGCCGTTGCTCCCCATCTTGTATCCCGCCGCAGTGAGCATCGCGTTAGCCTTCGCGACGTTCTGCGTCGTCCAGTCGTCAGCCTTGGCCACCGCCGGGTCGAAGAAGCTCGAAGTCGGGCTGAGCCCGGTCGAGTTGCCGATCGCCGTGTAGGAGCCGTAGACCGACTCGACGTTCGCTTCCCGGTTGATGGCCATGCTGATGGCCTTGCGGACGGTCACGTCGTTGAAGGGCGCCATCGTCGTGTTGAGCACCAGCGGGATCGTGCCGCCGGTCTTGGCGAACCAGTAGTGGAAGTCCTTCGGATTCTTGTCGATGTAGGTCTTCTGGACGTTCGGGATATACGCGTCGGCCCAGTCCACGGTGCCCTGGACGATGGCCTCGTTCTCCGACTGCGTCGAGTACGCCGGATAGCGAATGCCGGCGAAGTAGGGCTTGCCCGGCTGCCAGTACTGGGGGTTCTTCCCGAGCACGTAACTTTGCGGGGCGAAGCTGGTGATCTGCGTGAACGGGCCGGTGCCGACCGGGTTCGGGTTCGTGTACTTCGCCGGGCTGGCGATCTTCGACCAGATGTGCTGGGGCGCGATCACCTGCTGGCCAACCTGGCCCAGGGCGGGCGAGGTCGGCTGGCTGAAGCTGAACTTGACGACGTACGGGCTCACGGCCACGACGCTGCTCACGTACGGGAAGCCGCCGCCCCCGAAGTATTTCTTCAGGATCTGGAACGTGTCGGTGACATCCGCCGCCGTGAACGGCTTGCCGTCGGACCACTTCACCCCATGGCGGAGATTGAAGGTCAGGCTCGTGGAGTTGGGGCCCCAGGTCCAGCTCGTCGCCAGCCAGGGCGTGTACTTCCCGTTGGTCGGCGTGTAGACGACGAGCGGCTCATAGATGGCCGTGGTGGTCCCGAGGTCGGAGTTGGGCGAGAACGGATTGAAGTTCCTGGTGTAGATGGTGGCCTCGCCTTCGCCGCCCATCTGGAGAATCGCGCTGCTTGCTGAGCTGCCGGAGTGACCGGACTGGCCTGACTGCGCTCCCGAGCTGCAGCCCGCGACCAAGATGGCGCCGCCTGTGAGCAGCGGCACGCATGCCGCGATGAGCCTCTTAGATCTCATTGACGTCATAATCCTTCGAGTTTTGTTGCAGTTGCGGTTGTGGCGCCCTCGCGGGGCGCCGAGTTCGCCATGACGGCTCTTCGGACGGCGCTGTCGCTGACTCGTAACCGCTCGTCAGCAGGTCAGGCTGGCATGACCCTGCTCACCTCCCCGGCTGGCCTCATAGCGGCGGCCACCGAGAACCAACTGGCCCCGCGATGGGCGATCGTCACTAGGCCCCCCTTCCGTAGCGTGATCACGCCGGCCGGAGTGCCCCTCCGCGCTCCGGCCAACCCTGATGAATCGAGTTAACAATGCTGACGCGGAATGTATCAAAGCCGATCTAGACGGTCAAGATGGGGTGATCAACGGCCGAACTGCAAGGTCACGGGCGTGAGCAAGCCGCGAGCGATCAGAAGCGCGGCCAGATCTCTGCAACGTTCGCACCCGGCTGGCCGGCCTAGCACGCCTCCACCTTGCGCCAGACCGGCCTCATGGGGACCACAGCACCCACAGGACCCTTGACCTATCCCGGCGCGCTGAGGTAATTTTCGTCCGACGCTGTGCTAACTCGATACACCACTCGATATCTACCGACTCCGCACGTTGGCTCCAAGGGAGCCGGCGAGCGAGGTCACCCGTGCTTCCTGCCTTCTGATCCCTACCTTCTGATCCGGGCCGCGTGCCCGGCAGGCATCTGCGGCGCCGCCCCGGGCTCACCCTTCCAGAGCCTCGGGCCGCGGCGCCAGGGCCTGCCGGCGCTGGTCCGGCCGAGCCACCCCGCCGCCCCGCATTCGGTCAACATCGCGCGCCTGCGCAGCGCCGCGGGCTCAGGCCCAGAGCTGGCCCTCGAGCCGAGCCTCGGCCTCCTCCAGCGTGCCGCCGTAGGCGCCGGTCGACAGGTACTTCCATCCGGCGTCGGCGATCAGCAGAGCGATGTCGGCCCGCTGACCCGCCGCCTGCGCCTTGTCCGCGAGCGCGAGCCCCGCGTGCAGGACGCAGCCCGACGAGATGCCGGCGAAGATTCCCTCGGTCTCCAGCAGCTGCCGCGTCCGGCGCAGGGCGTCGGGCGCCGACACGGAGAACCGGCCGGTCAGCACCGACTCGTCGTAGAGCTCCGGGACGAAGCCCTCGTCGATGTTCCGCAGTCCGTAGACCAGCTCCCCGTACCGGGGCTCGGCCGCGATGATCTGGACCTGCGGCCGGTGCTCGCGCAGGTACCGGCCGGCCCCCATCAGGGTGCCGGTCGTGCCGAGCCCGGCCACGAAATGCGTGATCTCCGGCAGGTCGGCGAGCAGTTCCGGGCCGGTGCTCTCGTAGTGCGCCAGCGCGTTACCCTCGTTGCCGTACTGGTAGAGCATGACCCAGTCGGGATTGCTGGCGGCCAGGTCCTTGGCTACGCGCACCGCCTCGTTGGAGCCCCCCGCCGCCGGGGAGGAGATGATCGACGCGCCGTAGGCCTCCAGCAGCTGCCGGCGCTCGGCCGAGGTGTTCTCCGGCATCACGCAGATCAGCCGGTAACCGCGCAGTTTCGCCACCATGGCCAGCGCGATGCCGGTGTTGCCCGACGTTGGCTCCAGGATCGTCGCGCCGGGGGCCAGCAGGCCGGTTTTCTCGGCGGCGGCGACCATGTAGAAGGCAGGCCGGTCCTTGACCGATCCGGTCGGGTTGCGGTCCTCCAGCTTCGCCCACAGTCGTACGTCCGGGCTAGGCGACAGCCGGGGCAGGCCCACCAGCGGCGTGCCGCCGAGTGAGTCGAGCAGGGAATCGTAACGCATGAGGGCTCGCCGCTACGACGCCAGGCGGGCGGGGGCGAGGGGGGCAGTCGGAAGGCTGACGGGGGCCAGGCCGGCGGGCATCAGCTCGAGCCGCCCGCCACCGCCGGGAGCACGGTGACGGTGTCGCCGTCGTGCACCGGCGCGCCCAGGCCGCCGAGAAACCGGACGTCCTCGTCATTGAGGTAGACGTTGACGAAACGGCGCAGGCCAGCGTCGTCCACCAGCCGCTCGCGCAAGCCGCCGTGCCGGGCGTCCAGGTCGGAGAAGAGATCGCCCAGGGTCTTGCCAGACCCCTCGACCGACTTCGCGCCGCCCGTGTAGGTGCGCAGGATGGTCGGGATTCGGACCTCGATGGCCATGAGTTTCGCTCCAGTTATACGGATTTGATGCCAGCAGCCTCGTGCGTTCCAACCGGCCGTGCGGCCGGATCATTCCGCGTCGTGACCACGACCTCTTCCTCGACGACCTCGCCCTCGATGATCTTGAACGAGCGGAACTCCGCCACGTCGGCATCGCGGGTCGATACCAGCAGATAGTGCGCGCCTGGCTCGCTAGCGTAGGAGATGTCAGTGCGGGACGGGTACGCCTCAGTCGCCGTGTGCGAGTGATAGATCACCACCGGCTCCTCGTCGCGGTCATCCATCTCCCGCCATACGCGCAGCTGCTCCAGGGAATCGAACCGGTAGAAGGTCGGGGAGCGCTCGGCGTTCAGCATCGGGATGAACCGCTCCGGCCGGTCGCTGCCGGCCGGCCCGGCGATGACGCCGCACGCCTCGTCCGGATGATCGGCCCGGGCATGCGCCACGATCTTCAATTGCAGCTCGGCACTGATGGTCAGCATGCTGTGAGCGTAGTCAGCCATCAGCTCAGGGCGTCGATCAGGCTGTCCTGCAGGGCCGCCAGCCACTGGTACACCCCGACGTAGGCGGCTCGCGGGTCATCCGCGGGCAGCCCGGCCAGCTGGTCCTCCGAATCGTCGGTGACATTCAGGATGACGCCCAGCGACAGCCGGACGTCGTTAAGGGCGCGCAGCCAGGCCTGCGCATCGGGCTCGGCGAGGCGGACCCGGCCGCCGCGGGCCGGCAGCGTGGCCAGCACGGTCTGCGCCGCCGCGACCTTGCCCGATCGCAGGCTCAGCTCGGTGTACCGGCGAAACTCCCCGGACGCCTGCGGGTCATCGGAGTAGGCGTCGGGCAGCAGCCGGGCCAGGATCGGGTCGGACGGCAGCTCGGAATCATCCGTCAGCCCCAACTGCGCCGCCAGGGCATCGGCGGCCGCCTGATCGCCGCCCCCGGTATCGCCGCCCCCGGTATCGGCGCCCGCCGGATCGGCCAGCGCCGCCTCGCCGCCGACCAGCTCGGCGACCTGGCTGACCAGGCTGCGGATAATCGCCGCCTCGCCCGCGGCGAAGCGGGCGGTCGCGCCGCCCGCCGCCGCACGGAAACCTGCCAAGTCGCTCTCCGGATCCGCTTCAGGCCACGGCTCCTGCCCGGCCTCGGTCATGAGTCGTGGCTCACCGTTGCCCACAGACCGTACCCGTGCAGCGTCTCGGCATCCCGCTCCATCGCCTCGCGTGCCCCGGAGGAAACCACGGCCCTCCCTTTATGGTGCACGTCCAGCATGAGCTTCTCCGCCTTGGGCTTGGCGTAGCCGAACACGGTCCGGAACACGTACGTGACGTAGGACATCAGGTTCACCGGGTCATTCCAGACAATCGTGACCCAGGGCGAGTCGAGGACCGCATCCTGGTCGGTCTCCGGCCGCTGCACTTCAGCTGGTGCGACGCTCACTCGATGCCACCTCCCGTTATCGCCTGCTCCCTAGTGTTCCACTCCTGACGGCTGCCCTGCAGCACGCGCCCGGCCGATCCGTAGGCTTCCCTGGTGACTACTGAACCCGGCCAGGCGAGCACCGCGCTGCTGACCGATCATTACGAGCTCACCATGCTGCGCGGCGCGCTGCACAGCGGTGCCGCTCAGCGCCGGTCCGTTTTCGAGGTTTTCGCCAGGTACCTCCCGCACGGCCGGCGATACGCCGTGGTGGCCGGCGTAGGCCGGCTGCTCCAGGCGGTCGAGGCGTTCCGCTTCGACTCGGACCAGCTCGAGTTTCTGCGGGCGGCGGGCATCGCCGACGAGCTCACCCTGGGCTTCCTGGAGTCCTACCGGTTCGGCGGCGACATCTGGGGCTACGCGGAGGGCGACTGCTACTTCCCCGGCTCGCCGATCCTGGTCGTGGAGGGCACCTTCGCCGAGGCGGTCATCCTGGAGACGCTCGTGCTGTCGATCCTCAACCACGACTGCGCGGTCGCCGCGGCGGGGTCGCGGATGGTGATCGCCGCCGGCGCGCGGCCGCTGATCGAGATGGGCTCGCGGCGCACGCACGAGCGCGCCGGGGTGGCCAGCGCCCGGGCCGCCTACATAGCGGGCTTCGCCTCCACCTCCAACCTGCAGGCCGGTTATCAGTACCAGATCCCCACCAGCGGGACGAGCGCGCATGCCTTCACGCTGCTGTACGACGACGAGCGCCACGCGTTCCAGGCCCAGGTGGACGCGCTCGGCACGGGCACCACCCTGCTCGCCGACACCTACGACGTGGCCACGGCGGTCGCGACCGCGGTGGAGGTAGCCGGCCCGGACCTCGGCGCGGTCCGCATCGACAGCGGTGACCTCGGGGTCGTCGCGAGCGAAGTCCGCGCGCAGCTAGATTCGCTCGGCGCGCGGAAGACCCGGATCGTCTTGACCGGCGACCTGGACGAGCACTCGATCGCGGCCCTCGCCGCGGCACCCGCGGACGGCTACGGCGTCGGGACATCGCTGGTCACCGGGTCGGGCGCGCCGACGGCGGCGCTGGTCTACAAGCTCGTCGCGCGGGCCGACGGGCCCGGGCCGGGACCGCTGCGCCCGGTCGCCAAGCGCTCGGTGGGCAAGCCATCACGCGGCGGCCGCAAGTGGGCGACGCGGGAACTCGACGCGGCCGGCATCGCGGTCGCCGAGCGTGTCACCGACACCCCGCCCGAGCCCGGCCGGGGACGACCCCTGCTCCAGCTACTCGTCCGGGACGGCAAGGTCGTCGGCGGCGAGCCGGTCGACGCCGCGCGGGCCCGGCACCGGGCCGCGATGGCGGAGCTGCCGTCCCACGCTCGGCAGCTGTCCAGGGGATACCCCGCGATCCCGACGACGTTCGTGCCCGAGCGCGACTAGGCTCCGCCCGCGATAACGTGGCGATATGCGCGCATTGGTGATCGTCGACGTGCAGAACGACTTCTGCGAGGGCGGCTCGCTTTCCGTGGCCGGCGGCGGCGGCGTGGCCCGGTCCATCACGGACTACCTGGCCAGCCCGGCCGTCGGCGAGTACGCCTGCGTGGTGGCGACCCAGGATTACCACATCGACCCGGACGAGCACTTCTCCGCCGAGCCGGACTTCGCCCGGACCTGGCCCGTGCACTGCGCGGCCGGCACGCCGGGCGCCGAGTTCCACCCGGACCTGGACACCAGCCGGATCGACGAGATTTTCCGCAAAGGTGCCTACACAGCCGCCTACAGCGGCTTCGAGGCCGTCGGCCCGGACGGGACCGCGCTGGGCGCCTGGCTGGCCGCGCGCGGGGTAACGGCGGTCGGCGTGATCGGCATCGCCACGGACTACTGCGTGCGCGCCACCGCGCTGGACGCGGCGGACGCTGGGCTGGAGACCCGCGTGCTGCTCAGCCTCACGGCCGGGGTCGATCCCCGCACCACGCGGGCAGCCATCACTGAGCTGCGCGCGGCCGGCGTGCTGACGACCGGGACGCCTCTGACCGGCTAGATAGCTCACCCGAGGGCGGCGGCTGGTCACCGTCCCCGGAGGGGCGCGGCTAGTCGCCGCCGCCCTCGGGCAGCGACTCGTAGATCTTCTTGCACTCCGGGCAGACCGGGAAGCGCTTGGGATCGCGGCTGGGCACCCAGACCTTGCCGCACAGCGCGACCACCGGAGTGCCGCTCACCGCGCTATCGACGATCTTGTCCTTCTGGACATAGTGCGCGAAGCGCTCATGATCGCCGTCACCGTGCGAGAGATCGGGCCGGATGTCGGTCTCCTGGCGAGTATCACTGCCAGGCAGGACTTCTGTGCTCACAAGTCGGTAGCTTACCCGCGTCGCTCAGTTGAGTACCGGGTCATCCGGATACGTGGCGACCAGCGCCAGGTCACCGCCCTGCCGGCGGAGCACGGCGGGCCACAGGCGCTCGGGCTCGGCGATGAACGCGTCCGCGGGCTCGCCGGCGAGCACGTACCAGGCGCCCTCGTCGATCTCGGCGCGCAGCTGCCCGGCTCCCCAGCCGGCGTACCCGGCGAAGACCCGGAACGAGCTGATCCCCTCGGCCAGCAGTTCGGGGGGCGCCTCCAGATCGACCAGGCCGACCCGGGCCATCAGCGGCGAGCCCTCCAGGGAGCGCCAGCCCAGCGGCTCGTCCTCGCCGCGCGCCAGCGCCAGGGCCAGGGCGCTGTTGGGCGAGACCGGCCCGCCGCGGAACACTACCGGGGGCCCGGTGACGAGCTCAGTCCAGGCCTCCAGGACCTGGCCAAGAGGAACCTCGGTGGGCCGGTTCAGCACCACCCCGAGAGTGCCCTCGTCGGGATCATCCTCGACGATCAGGATGACGGTGCGCCGGAAATTGGGGTCACCGAGCAGCGGGGTGGCCGCCAGCAGCCGGCCGCTGAGGGATTCATCCTCCATAGGCCCATGATGCGTCAGGGAGCCGGGGGATGGCAGCCCGACCCGGCAGGGCGATCGCGATCGGCCGATCGAGTGCTGGCGGGAGTCCGCAGCGGCCCGCGCCACGTACCCTGCAAGGGTGTCCACGGGAACCAGCGCGGCGCCAGAGGCCGCAGTAGCGCCCCCCGATATTGACGTGGCGCGGCTGCGCGCGGCGATCCAGCGCCTGTCCCGGCACCTGCGCAAGCATGACCTAGCCGACCTGACGCCGACGCAGGTGTCCGCCCTCGGCACCGTGGCGCGCGACGGCCCGCTGCGGCTGGGCGATCTCGCGGCCGCCGAGCGGATCGCGCCCTCGACGCTGACCCGGCTGGTCAGCGCGCTGGAGGAGCGCGGCTATCTGGAGCGCGCCGTCGTTCCCGGCGACGCGCGAGCATGGCTGGTGTCAGTGACCGAGCGCGGCACGGCCGTGCTGGACCGGATCCGCCAGGAGACGACCAGCCTGCTCGCCGACAGCCTGCTGATGCTGCCCCGCCACCAGCTCGAAGCACTGGCCGCCGCGCTGCCGGCGCTGGAGCACCTGTCCGAGGCGCCCCTGAGCAGGGAGCCGCCTAGACAGAGCGGCAGGGCTAGCGAGCAGCAGGGCTAGCGACGGCAGGGCTAGCGACGGCAGGTTCCCCGGCGACAGCGCCGTAGAGTCCGGTACCTGCGATCCCAGCAGAAGCAGGTGAGGAGCCCGGAGGGGGGCGGGGCGGGCCTCCGGTTGCCTGACGTTTCGTTCGCGGAGCACCACGGGCCTTATCTCAGACCCAGATCCGCGAGTACCAGCAGACATTCCTGCCGGCCCTTTTGCAGATCCCGGAGTTCGTCCGGGCACGGGCCGACGCCGACGCCACGCTGGAGCCGCTGACCTGCACCGTCGAGGGCGTGCTGGCCGGGAATGCCGGCCGGCAGAGTGGGTGTGACGGGCTCGTGCGTCCGTTCACGAGCCGCGAACTGGCCTTCTCGGCGGCTCCAGCAGGTCGACCACGGACAGCCCTGTCTCTCCGCCGACCAGGCGCAAGCCGACCTCGGCGCGTGCGGCGAGATCCAAC
>DATKRH010000123.1:0-40259 GCA_035532295.1 Streptosporangiaceae bacterium | reverse complement strand
GGGTGGGCCGCCTTAACGGGCGGCTTAAGCGCCGACATGGACGTAGGCAGCCCAGATCTCCGGGCGCGCGGGGTAGAACTGCCGCAGGGCGCGAATAGCGTGGTGGAGCGCCTCGGCGGCCCGGTCGGCGTCCTGGCCGTTGCTGGCGAGCATGGTGTAGAAATTGTCAGCGACGCGGAGGGCAGCCAGGTCGGCGACGGGCCACAGGGTGGCAATGACCTGGCGGTAACCCAGGAACTGCAGGGCGGCGGCAAGGTGGATCGCCTCGTCGAGATGGCGGATGCTGCCGGCGGCAGTCTGGCAGGCGGACAAGAAGGCTAGGTCACGGTGCTGAGACGGCTGACCGATGAGGTCGGTGACGGTCAGCGTCCCGTCGGACAGGGCGAAGCCGCCGCGGTCCGGATCAGAGTGCTGACTGGCGTGGCAGGCCAGGTGCACCCAGGAGCAGGACGCTTCTGCGGCGAGGACCGCGGCGCGGGTGGCCTGCGGCCCGGCGAGCTGCTGATTGGCCTGGCCGACCGGGAAGTGGCGTTGCAGGATCCTCACCTCGGCCGCAACGGCGGGCAGCGGCGGCAGGCCGGGGGCGGCGGCCATGGCCACGGTGAGATGCCGGACCTGGGCGGGCGCCGCGTGCTGGCGGGCACGGACGAGCGCGGTCAGGGTCGGGGTGTACGAGGAGATCACCCGGGCGGGCACGCACTCTGCGCTGTCCGTGGCGGTCGCGGGGTCACGCGGCTGACGGCCGGCGGCATGGACCGGCAGCAGGCTCAGCGGGCCGGTGAGACTCCACCACACCCTGGGCCACTGATCAGCGGCCGGCGGCGGGCCGGCATAGCCGAGCGTGGTCAGGACCGGCTCCGCGACGACATCCCACAGCCATTCCAGCATGTCCCTCATAGCGTCCTGGTCTTGGTCCCGGTCCGCGGCAGTGCGGTCGGGATCTCCGGCGGCCGCCGTGGCCTCGAGCATCTCGGCCGCGTGGTGGCCAGCGGCGTCCCTGGTGAGATCAGGCAGGCTGACGACGCGAGGCTGGTCGCTGGCGGCGTCCACGATCAGGGCGTGGCAGCCATGCGAGCTGACGTTGACGATGATGACCGGTCCGCCCGCCGCGGCGGGTGCCAGTTCCGCGTACGGGACGGCAGCGAGGAAGTGCTCGAACCCGTCCAGGGCCCGGACCTGGACCACGGTCTCGTCCCATTCCCTAGCCATGCGCCTGCGCAGGTCAGCTGCATCCCCAGCATCTCCTGCGTGCTCTGCATCCCCTGCGTCCTGCTGCTCGATCACGCGGTCGGCGGGCGCCGCCGCGCTGGCTCCGGGGACCGGCGCGGACGGCACAGGTCGCGCGGGCTGGGGTATTGGAGCGTCGAGGATGCTCCGGATGCTGTCCAGGCGGGCGGCCAGGCTGGGGTGCTGCCCGGCCAGCCGGGCCAGGTCGCTGCGCAGGTTCAGGGCCTGTGCCCAGAGCACCGACCTGCCCTGCTCCAGCAGCTCCACTGCGCGCCGCGGCTGGTTGTCGAGGATCGCATACGCCGCGGCGCTGGTGGCCAGGCCTGCCGCCCGCTGCGCGAGAATGTCTTGCCGTGCTGTCCGGTCCAGGCCGTGCCAGGCCACCATCGGCAGCAGCCCCACGGCCGCCGCGTACCCTTGCGCGGCTTCATGCACCCGCCCGGCACCCGCCGCTGCGGTCCCCCACATCGCCGCCGCGGCCAGCCGGGTACTCGGCTTCCCGGCTGGCATCTGGCTGGCCCACTGCCAGCAGTCAATCGCGGCGTCGATGTCCTCGCTGTCTCCGCCGCGCTCATATCGGGTGCGCAGCGAATTCCCGAGGTTGGACAGGTACATGGCCAGGCTGGGATGGTCCGGCGGGGTGAGCGCGACTGCCTCGTGCCCGGCGCTGACGGCGGCGTCGATGTCCGTGCTGTCTCCGCCGCGCTCGAACCGCCTTTGCAGCGCGGTCCCGAGGTTCGACTGATGCTCGGCAAGCCGGGGATGACCCGGCGGGCTGAGCCCGACGGCCGCACGCAGGACGCTGATCGCGGCGTCGATGTCCGCGCCGTCCCCGGCATGCTCGAACCGTCGTTGCAGCGCGCCCCCCAGATTCGACTGACACGCGACCAGGCTCAGCCCGGGCGGGGCGAGCGCGATCGCCTCCTGCAGGGCGCGGATGGCGGTGTCAAGGTCGGTGCTGTCCCCGGTGTGCTCGAACCTTCTCATCAGCATGGCGCCGAGGTTGGAATGGAGCTTGCTGAGGTTGGTGTCGCCCGGCGGGGCGAGCCCGATCGCCTGCCGGCCGGCCCTGATGGCGGCGTCAAGGTCGGCGCTGGCCCCGGTGCGCTCGAATCGTCGTTGCAGGCCGTTGCCCAGGTTCGCCAGATAGATCGCGAGGTCGGGCTGGCCTGGCGGTTCGAGCGCGACCGCCTCCTCCAGGGCGCTGATGCCGGCGTCAAGGTCGGCGCTGTCCCCGGTGCGCTCGAATCGCGTCAGCAGCGCGCTCCCCAGGTTGGACTGGAGTCCGGCGAGGTCGGGACCGCCGGGCGGGGCAGCGGCCAGCGCGGCGCGGAAAGCCGCCACCGCCGTGTCGAGGACTTCGGCGGACCCGGTCTGCTGGTAGGCACCCAAGGCCCGAGTCCCTTCCGTGTTCTGGCGCTCTACTTCGCTGGCTGTCTCTGGCTGATCCTCGCCGAGGAGGGCCCGAAGCCGATCGGGAATCTGATCGGGTGCGCGGGCGAGGAGAAAACTGAAGATAACGGCCGCGACTCGCAGATGATCCTGGTCCTCTCCTTCGGGCAGTACCTGGTAAAGGGCCGCGTGCAGATCGCCGAGGATCGCGAGAACCTCCGCGGGAAGGGACTGCCAGTCACCGCCCTGGGGCTGCGCTAGCTCCACTAGCTGGCGGACCTCGTCCATCACCGCGGGGTTCAGGATCTGCGACGGGTCTAGCGACTCGGCGAATCGCGCCATCCGGTCGCTCAGCGAGGCGAGCAAGTCAGGCAGGCGATCAGCGTGACCACTCATGGGCTTAGCCACCTTTGCTCCGCGCGGGGGTCTGGACTTGCCCGGCCAGCCGGACTCTGGCCAGCCGGACTCTGGCCAGCCGGACCCGGGCCAGCAGGCGCGTGGCGGACCCGTGGTCGTTGGCCGTCAGGCCGGGCAGTATCTGCGCTCCTGATCGTGACCAGCGCACGCCGGGCGGCGGCGCTGTGGTCCCGTCCGCGCTGAGCAGCACGGGCACGTGAGCGTTACTGCTCTCGTGACGCCCGCGATCCCCGAGGAGGCGGACACGCCCGTCCCCGGCCAGGCGCCGCGTCGTTTCCGCGTGAGCCGACTGCGCCGCGGCCGGCGACCATCGCGCCAGCCGGTGCAAGGCGAGGACGGCAGTCATCGGGTGCGGCCTGATGGCCAGGGCCGCGGGATCAGCGTCCGGCATGCCCGTCAGCAGTTGGCGCAGCGGATGGCATGCGGCCGCGATGGCCTGCTCGTGGCGGGTGATCCGATCGCACAGCAGGACACCTCCTTCTCCCGCGTCGATTTGCTTTCCCGGCCCGAGGCTCAGCACTGCGGCGTCGCCCAGGGTGCCCGCCAGGCGTCCGTCGATGCGGGAGCCGAAGGCCTGGGCGGCATCTTCCAGTACCGCCACGCCCGGCAGCAGGCGGCGGATGGCGGGCACGTCAGCGCAGATGCCGTGGAGGTGGCAGGCGACGATCGCACGGGTCCGCGGCGTCCGCGCGGCGGCGGCGGCTCCGGGGTCCAGGGTCAGCGTCGCCGGATCCACCGCGACGGGGACGGGAGTGGCGCCCAGGCTGGCGATAGCCGCGAGCCCGGAGGGCCAGTCGATGGCGGCGCAGAGGACCTCGTCGCCGACCGTGACCCCCAGGACCTGCAGCCCGACGCGCAGGGCATAGCTGGCCGAGGGCAGGAGCAGGGCCGGCCGCCCGTCATGCAGATCGCTGAAGGCAGCCTCGGCCGCCGTGATGGCTCCGCCGCCCAGCACCGAGCTCGTCGGTGAGCTGGGGGCAGCGCCGGCCCACCGGTCCAGCGCCTCGCGGACATCCGCGATCCAGCCGCGGTCGGGGTGGCCTTGCCCGAGCTCAGCCGGGCCGGGTGGCCGGCGGGCGGTCACTGGCTCGGCGGCCGGGTCAGCTGAAGACATGGCTGCCGCTCAGCTCCGCCACCCGGTCGCGCATGCGGGCCACGTCGAGCTCGCCGGCGCTCGTCAGGTAGGACCGGAGATACGCCGGTATCTCGTACGTCTCGCCGAGTCGCGTCGCGGCCACCCAGGGCCAGGCGTCCGCGTGGCGCGCCGTGATGAGGGACGAGAGGGTGGAGTACTCCGCTGCCGAGGTCCAGTCGTTGCCGACCCAGCCCGACAGCGCGGCCTGGACATGCCGGGGAGCGACCGCCCGCTCTCCCGCGCGAAGGGCCTGCACGTGCGCCGCCTCCAGCAGGATCACGGCGCTGCGCCCGCTGAGGACGCCGCCCGCCCGGGCGTAGCCGGCCATGACCTCCGTCAGGTCGCCGTCCAGGGTGATGCCGAGCCGCCGGGCATGGATGCCCATGATCTGGATGAGCTCGGTGGCGGAGGCGAACAGCACGGGCAGGACATTGAACCTGGACAGGGCGGCGTCATCGAGCCGCATGGGAACGTTGGTCGTCGCGACGACGGTGATCCCGGTCTGCTCGCCGGTGTCGCCGAGGAACTCGAACAGGGCGGCCCGCAGGTTCTGATGGACTTCGCTGCTGCCCGCGGCCGCGCCGCGCGCGCCCAGCCCGACCTGGTCAGCTTCGTCGATGAACAGGACCAGGGGAGCCATAGCCCGCAGCACCTGATTGGCGCGGGTCATGTTGCGCTCGGCCACGCCGACGAACTCATTCAGGATCTCGCCGTACCGGACCGCGGGGACGTTGAGCGCCGCCGCGATCGCCGTGGCCGCCAGGGTCTTACCCGTCCCCGGCGGGCCGGACAGCAGGATCCGCAGGGTGGTCCGGCCGGCCCGCTGAGCGTCTTCCAGCGCCAGGCGCACGGCGGGCAGCCCGGCGACGTCATCGGCGAAACTGACCCGTGCGGACATGAGCTCCAGCGTCCTTCCGCTGGTATCGCGGATGGCGGTCGCCTTGAAGTCGGCGATCTGCTCGGCAGTAACGGGGTGGTCCGGGGTACTGGTCAGCCGGATCTCGTGCAGGTGCAGGTTCAGCAGGCCGCCGGCCCGCCGGCCCGTCTCCTCCTCCGACAGCCCGTCGGCCAGGTGCAGCCGGGCCGTGACCGTCGCCTGCGCCGCCTGCCGGGCGAAGATCGTCAGCTCGGCCTGGTCAGGCGGCCCGACATGGACGGTCCGGATGCCCGGCTGGCTCGTCAGCCTGGGCGTGATGCCGCCCCCGCGATCGACGAGGACGAGCCGGAGACCGGCCTTGTGCCAGCCGTTATCTGCGGTTAGTGCCTGCAGTTGCTCGCACAGGAGGGAGACCTCCAGGTTGAGGCGGTCCGCGTCCAGGATCCCGTCGGCATAGTCGAACACGAGCATGGCCGCGGTGGCGGCTTCCCGGAGATCGGTGATGACCTGCTGCACGGCCTGCGCGGGCGTGTCGCCGGGATTAGCCATCCGCACCTTCACGGCTTCGCCGTCGGGCAGCGTCGCGTAGTTCCGGATTCCCTCGGTCATCGTGTACTGCACGTAGCCGATGCCGCGCTCGACGCAGTACCCGTGCAGGAAGGCCGTCAGGCGCCGGGACTGGCCGGTCCGGGTAACCAGGAAGTCATGGACTCCGGGGCCGGTCAGCAGCACCTGCGCCTGAGACTGATGGGCCTGGTCGAGCTGCTCCTCGACCAGCAGGGTGCGCCGGAGCCGCCCGCTGGGAGCATGCGCCGGCAGCCGCTCCATCGCCGGGATGGTCATGCCGCACCGCCGGCCCGCCGAGCGCGCCTGCGCTCCTCGTCCTGGCCGGCCGAGGCCAGCCGGCCAGGCGCGGGCACGCTGGCCCGGGGCTGCTGCGCGTCCAGGGCCGTGGCCCGGGCGAGGCTCGGATCGCGCCGCGCGGCGGCGGCCAGGATCAGCTTCCCGCCCGCCGCGGTGCCGTGGTCCTCCTGATCCCGGTGGGTCAGGGTAATGCCGCGCCGGGCGGCCGCCTGCTCCAGCTCGCGCTGCCGGTCCCCGCAGGTCCCATCGGCCAGCCCGGCGTGATCGGACTCGACCGAGCCTCCGTCCTCGACCCGGAGCAGCACGATCTCGTGCTCGCGGCGCAGCTCGATGCCTGTCGCCACGTCCCCCCGGCACACCGACACCGCGTAGCCGAGTTCCGCTCCGGCCTCCGCGAAGGCCTCGGCCGTGATGTCGCGCGTCGTGTCGGCGATCACCGCGCCCGCGGCGGCCAGGGCGTCCGCGAGCCCCGCCTGCGCCAGCGAGGCGAGAGCCCGCGGGTCCGCGGCGGACTCCGCGGCGGACTCCTCGGCGGCCAGCAGGCCGCGGGTGTGCTCGAACAGGTCGGGCACCAGCGTGCCGAGAGTCAGGCTGACCGGCTCGGCGGTGATGATCTCCCGGAGCGAGGGGAGGCTGACCTGTTCGGTCTCCATGATCATGTTGAGATTGCCGAGCTCGATCGTCGCGTCGAGCGTGAGGTCCAGCCGCTCGCGGAGCAGTTGCTGGCAGGCCGCGCTCATTCGGGTCGATGCGGTGACGCGGGTACTCATGGATCCTCCAGGTTCGGGACGGGCGGGCGAGCACAGGCAGGCCTGCGCCGGGCGATCACGCGGTCTGGTCCTGCTCGTCGGGCGGCAGCTGGGCCAGCGGGGCCGTGGTTCCGGGGGCGGCCCCGTTCGGGGAACCCGTCGGGGGGCCCGCCGGAGCGGCAGCGGGATCGATGTGGACGATGGGTGCGGCGGGTGCGGCGGGTGCGGCGGGTGCGGCGGCGGGCATCCCCGCCGGAGCGGGTCCGGGCGTCCCGGCCGGAGCGGGGTTTCGGCGCCCGCCACCGGGAGCACCACCCCCGCCGGGAGCACCACCGCCCGGAGCGCCGCCGCCCGGTGGGGCCGGAGGCGGCGGCCCGGCCGGCAGGACACGCTGGCCACCCCCACCCCACGCCGCCCCGAGGTTCCCCAGGCGCCGGCGGATCTGGTGGACCACGTCCTCATCGTGCCCATGGGCGATCAGGATCCCTACTAGGGCATTGGAGAATCGCGCATCTGCCTGCGCGAGCGCATCGGTGGCGTCCTGGTGGGCCTGGCGGGCCGTCTCCCTGCGTCGCCGGGCCACGTCCAGCATCAGCAGCTCGCCCCCGAGCACGGCCGCCTCGGCCAGCGGGATCTCCAGCACGGCCAGGATGCCGGCGCTCAGCCGGTCCACGGCCTCGGCGTGCGCCAGGTCGGCCCGGGCCTGCGCGACGGCCTGATTGTCCAGGTCGATTACCTGCTTGCTGGCCCGCGGCACGGCGGTCTGATCCGCATGCAGATGGCTGAGCGCCTTATTGATCGCGAGCTCACCCGCCGGGGCGGACCGGTTGGGTGCGATCGTCGTCATGTAGACGGCGACGGCCGTCGCCAGCAGGGCGCCGCCCACCATGAAGACGCGTTGGATGTAGGGGCTGACGGAGTCGGGCAGGAGACGATGACGCCGGATGCCCAGGAAGAGGATCGAGCCGATCGTGATGCCGAACACCGCCAGGCAGGCCAGGCCGAAGGGAAGAAGTACCGAGCCGGGGTGCAGGCCGCGGAAGATCAGGTAGTCGAGGGCGATTCCGAGGGAGAACACGACCAGGAAGAGGGCCAGTCCGGCCAGCACGAGAATCCGGTGCCCGCCGGGGACATGCTCGCTGCCGCCGTGCTCCGCTGTATGGTGGCGCACCTTCTCCTCTCGCTGGTCCAGGAGGCGCTTGGCCTCCTGGACGTCCTGGTCCAGCGGCTTGCGCATCTGGTACTCATAGCTGAGCCATTCCCCCAGGCCGGCCAGGTCAGGATCGGCACGCCACAGCTGATCGATCCGCCGCTGCTCGGCGAGTGCCGCCTGCTGCTGGTGCTCCCGGGCCGTGTTCTGCTGCGTCCGGGCCGCCGTCCGGCGGGCCCGGGCGCCGCGGGCCGGCCCGACGAGGGCGGGGGCGCCGAACATGATGGCGACCAGGCTGGCGACGATGAGGCCGATGGTGATCATGGCGTGACCTCCCCGGTGTGCGTCCACTGCCGCAGGGCCTGACTCGCGTCTTCCGGGCGGACCACCGTGACGGGGCCGACGTCCAGCCGGTGCATGCTGGCGAGAAAGCGCTGCAGCAGGCCGTGGCAGAAACTCTCGTTGCCGGTGTCGCAGGTCTGCACAATGACGAGCGGAGCACCGCGGAATGATCCGGCCAGCTGCGGCGCGACGTTTTCCTCCAGGTCGGACGCGAGCAGGTAGGAGTGGCGGCCACCCTGCGGAACGGTGACCAGCAGCGCGGAGATGCAGGCGGTGATGGCCGAGTCGCTGCCCGGGTTCTGGTCCAGCGGCAGCGTCTCGATGGTGCGGGCGGCCTCGCCCGCGGCCACCGCGGCCGCGTGCCGGGCGGCCGTGACGGCCTGGTAGCCCTGGGACCAGGCCCGCAGCCGGTCGCCGTAGTCACGGGCCCAGGTGGGCGGCCGCGAGTGCGTCAGCCCGGGGATCCCCGGCACCGCCACCTGGCCGGCGTAGGGTCCCGGGTTGCTGGACAGCGAGGTGGTGTCCACCTCGCGGACGGTCAGGCTCACGCCCGGCTGCGGCGGCGGCGTCGCGCCCGTAGGCAGGGGCGCGCCGGGCGGCGCCAGGCTGCCGATCGCCTGCCCTAGCTCCCGGCGGATGGCGGGCGCGAACGACGTGACGATGGACAGCGTCGGGTCGATGCACGCGCCCAGGGACAGGAGCCCGGCCGGGCTAGTCGGTCGGCTCTGCGCTGGGCCGGAAACTGCCGGCGGGGACGACGAGCTGGCGGGTGCGCGGCCTAGCAGGGCGCGTCCCGCGATCAGGAGGCCGATCACCAGGAGCGCCGCGGTGATTCCGGCGATGTACCGGCGGACCGGGCGCCGGCGGCGCCGGCCGGGCCGGCGCGGTCGCCGGGAGGAGGGATCCCAGTCGTTGTAGCTGATCACCGAGGCCCCCCGCGTGGCAGGACGATGGCAGCGAGTGCGGCGAGGCTGGCGCCGGCGATGTCGTAGCGATGGCTGGCCGTGCGGCCGGCAGGAGTCCGATTCATGCGTGCCCCCCAAGAGCAGTGGCCTGCTGGGGGCCGGCGGGCCCGGGTACGGGCCCGCCGGCGCCCCCGCCGCAGAGAAGGTCAGGTGCTGCGGCTGCCGGTATCAGCCTTCTGCGACGCTCTACCGAATCTCTACCGGTACCGGGTGTTACCTGCAGGTGCCGAGGAGGTTGTCCCAGTTCGTGCCGCTGGGGCAGATCGGGTCCGCCAGCATCACGCCATGGTGGGTGGCGCCGGTGCCGAGGTGCGAAGGTGCCGCGATGACGAGGATGGCGGCAGCCCCGACCAGGGGTGCCAGGCAAAGACGCCGGATTGCGCGCATGACCATTCCTTTCAGGGAACTGACGAGGGGAACTTCGGTGAACGCGACGTCCGCGTCTCCCGCCGCCCGGCCGAGCGGGGGAGCGGAGGCTGGCCGACCTCCACGTGGGCGCCTTGTGCGCGCGACTGGTATTCGGCAGATCGGCATCGGGCCGACTGCCGGTGACCTAAGAGATCCCGCGCGGCCCGGTCGTACGCCGCGGTCCGGCGCCTCACTCTTAGTGTCAATTAGACATTAACTACCCGGAGTGCTTTATGTCAAGCAGACAATAAGCTATGCTGGCCGCGTGCCTGAACGGAAGCACCTGCTGCTGCACCTTGCCGTCGACCTCGCGATCCTCACGGTGCGCGAGAGCCTCCTGCACGTGCTGGTCATCGAGCGGGCCAATGATCCCTACCGGGGGCAGACCGCGCTGCCCGGCGGGTACCTGCGCGCCGGCGAGGACCTGCGCGCCGCCGCGGAAAGGGAGCTGGCCGAGGAGACCAGCCTGGACGGCGGCGCTCTGCACCTGGAGCAGCTCGCCACGTACGGCGCCCCGGAACGCGACCCGAGCGGCCGCGTCGTCAGCGTCGCCTACCTCGCGCTCGCGCCGGACCTGCCCGTCCCGGCCGCCGGGTCGGACGCCCGCAGCGCCCGCTGGGCGCCGGTCGAGCTCGTCCGCGGCACGCTAGCCTTCGATCACAGCCAGATCCTGGACGACGCCGTCGAGCGCGCCCGGACGCGCCTGGAATTCACGACGCTCGCCACCGCGTTCTGCGGGCAGACGTTTACCATCGGTGACCTGCGCCACGTGTACGAGGTCGTCTGGGACATGCCGCTCGATCCGCGGAACTTCAGCCGGAAGGTCGTGCACACCGAGGGCTTCGTCCAGCCCACCGGCGCCAAGCGGGTGCCCGAGACAGGCCGCCCGGCGGCCCTGTACCGGCGCGGCCCGGCGCAGGTCCTTAGCCCGCCGCTCACGCGCAACGGCACGGGCGCCCCCTGGCAGCCAGGGCGCCTCTAGCAACCAGGGCGCCCCTAGCAACCAGGGCGACGGTGGACGCGGTCCTCATCGGCCAGGCCCGCCGCGCGGTCCAGGTTCTCCACGCGCTCCCAGGCCGCGCCGGCGCTCTCGCCCCGGTCGGCCAGGACCCGGGCGAGCGCCGCGAGGGCGCGCGCCTCCAGGTACGCCGCGCCGCACCTAGCGAACACCGCCGCCGCCTGCTCCAGCTCCAGGACCTGCTCGTCCGGCCTGCCCTGGGCAGCGCGCAGCGCGGCGACGGACAGCAGGACGCGGCCCTCCAGCGTCGCGTCGGCCGCGTCGCGCGCCAGGTCGGCCGCCAGGGCGAGGTGTCCCTCGGCCGCGTCGTACGCGCCCCGCCGCCGCGCCACGTCGCCCATCCCGTGCACGGCATACGCGTGCCCCACGCCGGCGTCGACGCCGAACACGTCGTAGACCGCCTCGAACGCGGCCTGGGCGCTGTCCAGGTCGCCCGCGGCGAGGCAGGCCTGGCCGATCCAGTACCGCGTCTGGGCGAGCAGCCGGGTACTGCCGATGTCGCTGGCCGCGGCCTCCGCCGCGGCCAGGACACGGCGCGCGTCGTCGTCATGGCGCAGGTCGAGATGGGTCTGCCCGATGAAGCGCAGGGTCTGCCACGCCCCCACCGTGTCGCCGCTCGCCGCGTAGTGCCCGAGCGCCTCGTTGAACAGCGCGAGCGGCCGGGCGAGATGGCCGTCCCGGCGCAGCGCGTTCGCGAGCGTGCGCAGCGCGATGGCCAGGCCGTGCCGGTCCCCGCACTGCGCCAGGAGGTCGGCCGCGCGCTGGAGCTCAGCAAGGCTCGCCGCGCCGTCCGTGCGCCGGCTGGCTACGAGCGCCGGCTGATTGCGGCAGGCGAGCACGATCCCCTCGCCGCGCTGGTCGCCTGCCTTCCGGCACGCATCCAGGGCCACGGCATGCGTCGCGTGCCAGTCGTCGAAGTACCCGCGGATCGTGTAGAACTCGTGGGCGGACACGGCCAGGTCCCAGCAGATGTCGGGGAGGCCGAGCGCGGCGCAGTGCTCGACGGCCGCGCGGATGTTCGGCCGCTCCTTCTCGAACCAGTCCAGCGGCGCCGCGTCGACCTCGGCGAGCACGTCGGCCGGGGCATCCCAGTCGGCGACGGCGCTGTGCACGACCTCGAAGTCGCCCCCGTACAGCCGCGCATGGGCGCGGCGGGTGAGCGTGAGCAGCGCCCGGTACGCCCGGCCGGGCACGGCGCCGCGCTCGCCCGGGCGCTCCGCCAGCGCCCGGCGGCGGGCGTACTCCCGGGTCAGGTCATGGAACCGGTAGCGCAGCTCCGGCTCAACTGACTCGATCATGAAGCTCGCGGCGAGCTGCGCCAGCGCCGCGCCGGCGTCCACGTCAGCGCCGTCAAGGAGGGCAGCGGCCGTCCACAGCCCGAATCCGCGCAGTGGCAGCAGGCCCAGCCCCAGGAACAGCTCACGGGCGGCCGGGTCGAGGCGCTCGAACCCGGCTCCGATCGTGCGCGCCACGCTCAGCTCCCCGTACGCGAACGCCTCCGGCCCCAGCCCGGCGAGACGGCTCGCGAGCTCCGCGGTCGGCCGCGGATGGTGGCGCACGCGCAGGGCCCCGGCGATGCGCAGGGCGAGTGGCAGGCCGGCGCACAGCGCCACGACCTGGTCCACGCCGTCCAGGTCTGGCAGGTCGATGCCGGCGCCGCGCACCACGCGCAGGAACAGCTCGGTCGCGTCAGCCTGGCCGAGCGGCTCCAGCGGGGCCACGTGATGGGCGCCGCTGATCTCGGGCAGCCGCTGCCGGGCCGTGACCAGCACCGAGCAGCCCATGCTGGCTGGCGCGAGGTCGCTGACCTGGGCTCCGTCGGTCGCATCGTCCAGCACCACCAGCACCCGCCGGTCGGCCAGCAGGGTGCGGTACATCGCGAGCCGCTCCGCCTTCGCGTCCGGCACCAGCGGCACGCCGAGGGCTCGCAGGAACTGCGCCAGGATCTCGGCGGTGTCCACCGCGCCGCCGCCGGCCCCGCGCAGCTCCGCATGCAGCTGGCCGTCCGGGTAACGGTCGCTGGACTCATGCGCCGCCCGCAGCGCCAGCCCGGTCTTGCCGATGCCGCCGGGCCCGGAGATCACCACGATCGGCACTGTCCGGCCTGGCTCGCGGCGCAGCAGCCACGACACCTCAGCGGCCAGGTCGTCGCGGCCGACGAGGTCGACGGGGCGAGGCAGCTGCCGCGGCACGGCCACGACCGGGCGCGCCAGCGTGCCCGTGCGCTTGGCGAGGCTGGCCTCGGCCCTGGCGATGGCCGCCTCGTCTCCCCGGGCGATCGCGAAATAGAAGGTCCGCAGCATCGGGTCCGGTGCGGCGCCCGTCTCCTCCTCCAGCGCCTCCCGGTACCGCTCGAAGGCCCTGGTCGCGTCGGTCGGGTGGCCCGACTGGTACTCCGCGAGCATGAGCTGCTCGCACAGCCGCCGGTCGGCGGGGTAGAACCCGGCGATCAGGATCAGCTGGTCGAGGATGCGCTCGTGATGGCCGCGCGCGAGCTCCAGCTCGAACAGGCGCGCCGCGGCCCGCTTGTGCCGCTGCTCTAGCGCGGCAGTTTCCTGGTGGAACGCGTCGCTGGGCACGTTCGACAGCGGATGCGGCCCTCGCCACAGCGCCAGCGCCCGCTGCAGGTAGCCGGCCTCATCCTCGGTGTCGTGCTCCGCTCCGGCTTCCTGCGCCGTGCGGACCAGTCGCCGGAACAGCAGGGTATCGATGTCCTCCTCGGCGGTGCGCAGCTCGTAGCCGAAGCGGGCGTGGGTCCGCAGATCGCCGCGGCGGCCGACCTGGTCCAGCAGGTCGCGCACCGCCATCACGCGCTTGTGCAGCTGCGCTTCCTTGACATCATCCTTGCCCCACGCCGCGCGGATCAGGTCGATCTTGGACACCCGCCGGTTCGCGCTGACCAGCAGAGCGGCCAGCACGATCAGGGTGGGGCCGCCTGGCAGCTCAATTAACTGGCCGTCCCGGCCTATCTCCAGCTCACCCAGCAGACTGTAGATCACGCCCGTGCCCTCCCTCGGGACGTATCACGCCCCCGCGCGGGGGCGATCCACCGACGCCAGGCGAGCTGCGCATCGGACGCATGCCCCGGAAGCGAAACGGAAGGATGTTGGTAGCTTTCCATGCTCCAATGGCCGCAGGTAGCACAATCAGGCCGAGGATGACGGTGATGGCGATGACGGAGCCCGCTGACCACCGGATCGCCGAGTCGCTTTTACCGGCCGGCCTGCTGTCTCGCCGCTGGCATGGCAGCCTCGACACGATCACCGACACCGAACGGCGCGCGTTACGCCCGATCGGGTCGACCGCGCACGAGGTGGCGGCGCGGACGGGGGCCCTGCTCGCCGACCTGATGAAGCTGCCGGGCGTCCGGGTCTTCCAGGGGCTGCTCCCGGCGGCGGCCGACACGCCGCGCATTCCGCATGCGATCAGCGCCGGGCGCCGGCTCCTCCTCGTCGAGTCGGTGGCCTGGCCCCCGGGCCGGTACACGGCCACGGCGTCCGGCGCGATCCACTGCGATGGCGTTTACATCGGGCAGTCGGTGCGCCCGCTCGCCGCCGCCGTCCGGCACTGGCAGGAGGTCCTGCCGCACGGCCACCGGGTGAGCGCGCTGGTCGTCGTGCACCCGACGACGGAGGGCCGCCTGGCGCTGCCGGCCGCCACGGCGCGCGACCTCTCCTGGGCCCGCGCTGACGATGCCGTCCGCGATATCCGGGCCTGCCTGCCGCGCAGGCGGCAGCCGGTCAGTATGACCGCCGTGGCGGCCCTGGCCGCGGCGACCGAAGACCGCCGGGCCGCCGGGGAAGAAATCCGGTAGAAGCTCGCGGCACGCTTGAGCTGATGGCCGATGGATCTATCCGGCCGAGGGGGACGGATAGTGCTAGCCTCGCGGGCACGGCCGGAAAGAGCCCGCCGACGGCCGGTCACGGTGATCCCGGGCGTCCGCCCGCCCCGTTGCCGAGGAGCTTCGTGGACCCGGAGCAGATGACCGCGTTTCTTGATCTTTACACCGAAGAGCCCGTGCTGGGCAGCGACAGCCGCTTCTTTCGCGAGGCAGGCGTAGCGTTCGGGCGGCCCACCGTGGGTCCGGTGGCGGACGACGAACTGCCGGCCCTGGCCCGGCGTCGGCCCGATCTAGCCCGGCTGCGGTTCACCCTCGTGGTCCTGCCGTTTGACCTTCAGGATCTGGCGGCCGGCCAGCACTATGTCGAGACCACTGTGCGGATGATCTTCGACAGCCCGGATGTCCGGTCCCTGCTGCTCGCGCGGCCTTCCGGTCGCGTCGGCGACGACAGCGACATCAACACCTGGGGAGTCGGGCGGGGAGAGCTGACCTGGAAGCTGACGGCGCGCAGCGAGCGGGTCGGCATCCGGCCCAGCGGGCGAGAGGTCCTGGCCGTGCTGGAATCGCCGCTCGCTTGCGATCGGCTGACCGGCACGCTCGACGCGAAGGTTCGCTTTACCCGCAGGCTGCTCGGCGTGGCGAGCCAGGCGGTCGCCGAGCCTCGGCGGCCCCTGCGGTTCGCCCTCAACGTCACCGACGGAGCCTTCGAGGCGGTGCCGGATCAGTAGACGGTGCCGGATCAGCGGGCCCGGATCAGTAGACGGTGCCGATCGGGACCAGCGGGGCCCAGTGATAGATGCGCTCAGCGCGGACTGCCGCGTCCCCCAGGATCCAGCGGGTAGCGGCGTGCAGGGCCGCGGGGAGCGGCTGGTCCGCCAGCGCGGCGAGCGTCTTTTCCACGTACTGGGCGGCGGGCGCGGAATCGGCGAGCTCGCCCACGGTGGCCAGGATCTCGGACGATCCGGCCGCCAGGGCGAGCGTGGCCAGGCTGAGCGGGTCGGTCGGCCTGCGGCCGGGAATCGCGCCGCCCCAGCAGGCGATCACGGCCAGGCGGCGCGGCGGCCGTGCCCCGATCAGGTCGACGGGCAGCAGCCACTCGTCGCTGTCCAGCTCCAGGTAATGGCCCGGGCCCGGGAGCTGGCGGCCGTGGCCGGTGATCACCATCGCCGGGCCGCCCGCGCGCAGCCGCTGCCGGGCCTGCGCTGGGGACTGCAGCACGGTCACCTGCCACGCGGGATCCTCCTGGAATCCGGCCAGCCCGTGGCTGCGGACGAACGGGCTGCGCCACAGGTCGGCCTGCTGCGGGGCCGCGCCCGGGCCGGCCGGCCCTCGCGCGGCCAGTTGCCGCTGGACGGTCAGCGACGGGCAGACGGCGTAACCGGTCGTCTCGCCGAGCACCCGCTGCCCGTCCACCGGGACGGCGCTCCAGGGCACCAGCCATAGCTCACCCACGGGGATCAGGACAAGCCGGTGGCCGTGGCTGTCGGCCAGCGCCGCCCGGAGCTCGCCAGGCAGCAGCTCACGCAGCGGGTCCAGGTCGGCGATCCGCAGGTCGGCCCGCTCGTCGCCGTTCCTCTGCAGGATGGCGATCAGGTCAGCGGCCGCGCCGCTCAGCGGGGTGACGCCGACGCGGACGGTGCCGCCGGCATCCCGCCAGAGCCAGCGCGCGAGGGTCGGGTCTTGCGGGTCGATCAGCGTCTGGAGTACGTGGCAGCCGCCGGGCAGCGCCGCGAGAAGTGCGTCCCCCTCGTCCGCGGGCGGGAGGTAGACGGTGGCGAGCAGGTCATCCAGCGACGCCTCGGCCTGCGGCACCAGGCCGTGCTTGACGCCGACGGCGCCGAGCAGCCGGATAACGCGCTCGCGGCGGGCCCGCGGGTCGCCGCCCGGTGTCCCGGCGCTCGCCGGCTCCGCCGCGGCGTCTCGCTCGCGGCGGTTCCCCACGAGGCGTTGGTCGGCCCGGACGAGAAGCTGCTGGAGGAGGGCGAGCTCCTCGGTATCCGCGCTGGCCCGCGCCGTCTCCGCGAAGAGCCCGGCGAGGCGCCGGCCGGCCAGGCAGTCCGCCACCACCGCGAAGGAACTCGCCGAGCCGCAGGTGGTCGCGGCGTCCAGCGCCGCCGCGTACGCGCCGGCGAACCGGTCCCGGTACTCCTGCTGGGATCGCTCGTCGCGGTGCGTCGCCCGGAACTCCTCGATGGCGAAGACGGCATCCATGCGGACCTGCAGCACCCGCCCGGACCGGCCCAGCCGTGCGTGGGCCTTGGCGAGCTTGTCGCCGGCGTTGCTCATTCCGAGCAGGTCATCGAGCTCGCGGTAAGCCGCCAGCGCGTCGGCGAACTGCCGGGCCGCAGCCTCCCAGTCGGCGCGGGACTGGGCGACCCGGGCGATGTCCTGCAGGGCATGGGCGCGGCTGCGGGGCAAGTTCGCGGCCTCGGCTACGCGCAGGCCCTCCCGGTAGGTCCGCTCCGCCCCGTCGATGTCCTGCTCGTCGAGCAGGATGTCCCCCAGCCCGCTGAGCACGTTCGTCATGCCCATCGGGTTGCCGGCCTCGACGAACGCAGCGTGCGCCCGGCCCAGCCACTCGCGCGCCTCATCCCGCCGGCGCAGCCGGTGCAGCATGGAGCCCAGCCGCTGCGCGGCGTTGCCCTGGCCCAGCGCGGACTTGAGGCCGGCGCAGATCTGATACGCCTCGGTGGCGTGCCGGACCGCCTGGTCGAGGTTCTGCAGCCGCTCCTGGCACTCGGCCAGGCCCAGGGCGGCGTTACTCGCGTAAACCCGGTCACCGAGCGCTCCGGCTAGCGTGAACGCCTCGGTGAACAGGCCGAGGGCAGCTCCCGCCGAGTGGAAGATCAGCGTGACGTAACCTAGTCCGACCAGAGCGCGGAGCCGGCCGAACCGGTACCCGGTCGCGTCGGCCAGGGCCAGGGCCGCCTCGTACTCGCGCGCAGCCGCCTCCGCGTCGTCGTCGGCCAGGCCGATGTCCCCGAAGCCCAGGCGGGCGTGGATCGCGACCACGGGGTCAGGCTCCGGCGAGTCCAGGCCGGGCAGCGCGGCGAAGGCGGCCCGGGCGGCGGCGGCGTCGTTGCGATGCACTGCCTCGTCTCCCGCTGTCTCCAGCCGGATCACCGCATCCCAGGTCTGCCGGGACCAGTCGGCGTTCCACGGCCCCGGCGGGGCTTGCGGGTCGAGCAGGTGCCGGAATCTGCTGCGCAGCGCGATCGCGCCGGGGACACGGATGCCGTCGAGGATTTCCCGGCGCTGCCGGGGGTCGGCGGCCTGCCAGGCGGCGAACAGCGTGGCCGACGCCGGGTGCCTGCCGAGGTCACCCCAGGACGCGGCGTCGGGCGTGTCGTGGGGCGCGTCGTGGGGCGTGTCCTCGGGCGCGTCGCTCATCCGGGCCTCGTCCGCGGTCAGGCTGTCTGCGCCTGGAACGCGAGGAAAAGGCGTGCCGACAGTTCCTCGGCGACATTCCCCGGCCGGGCGGTGAGGTCGGCCATGGGCAGGACGTCGGCGGCCGGGACGCGGACCGGCGACAGCGTCGTCCGGCACCGGGCCGCCTGGCGCGGGAGGTCGGCCACCCGCCCTTCGGAGACCAGGATGGACGGGCTGACGCCGACCGCCAGGCCCCCCTCTGCCAGGCTCCCCTCTGCCGGGCCCGGCGTCCCGATCCGCAGGAGCACGCCGAGCAGCGCCGCCAGGCGGTCGATGGCATCCGCCGGGTCGAGCACCGCGCCCAGCGTGTCCGCCGGCAGTGGTCGCCAGGCCGAGCGCTGGCCGCTGCGGGTGACCGCCAGGCCGGTCCCGGTGGCGGAGGCGACTGCGATCCCGGCGGCGGAGCTGATCACCGTCAGATCGCCGCCCGGCAGGCCCCCGTCCGGCTCGAACATGTCCTGTGCGCGGCCCAGCGCGATGAGCTCGTCCCGGAGGGCGGCCAGCCGCCGGGCCTCCAGCGGCACGCCGCGCTGGGCGGGCATCAGGTGCAGCTCGAGGGGTGCCGACGCGGCCCGGCGCCCGCCTGCCAGCTCGGGCAGCCACACCGTCGGCAGCGGCTCAGCCAGCGCCCGCCAGGCCAGGCCGGGATCAGCCGCCTCGCGGGCGGGAGCGCCCGTGGTGACCGGCACCGTGGTGGCCAGTTCCCGGAGGATCGCCATAGCGAAGGCGGCGGCGCGCGAGGCGGCGACGGGCTGGAGTCCGCCCGCATCGCTCAGGTGCTTGCTGCCGTCGGCCCTGTCGCTGATGCCGCGGACGGTGAGAACCGGCAGCGACGCGTTGAGCTGGGCGGCCGACGCGGCTCCCGCGCTTTCCATCTCGATAGCCGCCGCGTCGTCGTAGTGCTGCCGGAGTTGCCGGGCGAGTGGGGTATCCCGCGAGTTGAGAACGACCTCCCCGGCCGCGATCGGTTTGAAGTGCACGGATGGCCGGTCCTGTTCCGCCAGGAACTCGGCCCAGGTGCCTTTCACGGCCGCCATGCGGGCGGCCTGCTCGAGCTGGTGCGGGCTTCTCCAGGCGCGGGGCCGGGCCCGGAAGCCCTCGGCGTCGTCCTTCCCGCCGTGGTACCCGTACACCCAGGTCGCGACCACGACGTCGCCGAGCTCGATGTCGTTTTTCAGCCCGCCCGCCACGCCCACCACGAGCAGCGCCCGGGGACGGAACCAGGATGCCGCCCGCTCGGCCAGCGCGGCCATATCGGCGTTACCCTCGCCGGTCACTGCCAATGCGATCGGCCACGGCACTCCGGGTGCCGTTCCGATCTCAAAGGCGGTCCCTTGCGGATGCCATTCCTGGCGTGGCTCCCGGAGCTGGGCGCGAACCGCGCTGTACTCCAGGTTCATCGGAGCGAGAATGACCACGACGTCGGATTCGCTCACCTGATCACCCGCCATTCGGTCCTGTGGCTATCGGGTTAGCCCCCAGTTCACCGCGCGCATCAGCGAGCGTACCGGTATTTCGCGCCGCGCTGATCCGCCCGAGCCGGCGAGGGACTAACTGGTGCGCCTGCCTCGTTAAATGGCGCCGGGGTTTAGGATCGTCCCGAAACAGAGGGGCTGGTGCGGGCGGGTGGACACCGACAACGCCGGGGGCAGCGAAACAGAATGGCGCGCGGCGCGCGCTGAGGCCCTGGCCGTGCTGGGCGACGCGCTCTTGTGGAATCTCACGGCTTCGCGCTGGGAGCACGTGCGGGACGCCGTCGCCGACCTGGCGCAGGCCGTCGCCGCGACCAGCGTGGGTGCCCTGTGGCAGGCGATCGGCCATCTGGAGCTGTGCAGCCCGGTCCGGGTAGCGACGCGGCTGGGGGACGCGGTGGCGCTGCCGGCGCCGATGGCGGCGCGGGAGCGGATCGCCGAGCTGATCGACGCACTGACGCGAGACGGCGACCTGAAGATCGGCGATAAGCCCGGCCTCGATCCGGCGCCGCGGTCATGATGTCCGGCGACTACCTGACCGCCCCGGGGCTGTTAGCCCACGTCTTCCTGGCGGCGGGCGGTCAGGACGCCCCGGCGGAATGGGCGCGGCTGCGCACCCTCTGGCGCGACGTCACCGGCCACCTCGGGCTCGACCAGCCCGTCCGCCTCCCCGGCGTCCCCCGGCATCTTCCCGAGCAGGCCGGCCGCGGTGCCGGTTCCGGCGCCGGGACCAGTCTGCTCGCGGCCGCGGACCGCGGCGGGCCGTCGGTCTGGCAGGCGTATGCCTGGGCTGGCCACGGCGTCCTGGGCCTCACGGCCATGATGGCCCCGCCTCGTGACCGGGACTGCGCCCGCGGGTGGGCCGCCCTGGAGCAGACCTGGAAGCAGGCCGTGGCGGGCCTGGCGCCCGAGGGCGTCCTCGGGGAGGTCCGGATCCTGCTGGCCCTGGTCGCCCGCCCGCCCGGCGCTGGCCCGGCAACAGGCGAGGGCACGAGCGGGCTGGCTCTGGACCTCGTCCGTGCGGCCGTGCCGGAGCCGTCGAGCGCCGGCTGGTGGCGGCACTGGGACGCGGTCTCGCCCGGCTCGCCGGCCGGCGAGCCGAGCGAGGTCCTGGTGTGGGAGACCGGTCCTGAGTCAGGCGACGCCCGGCGCGTGCGCCGGCTGGCCGCCGTCGCCCCGGCGGAATCCGAGCGCCAGGTGGACCGCTTCCTGTGGACGAGCGGCGACGGGACCGCGACACCGCTGGCCCGGCATCTGCTGCACGCCGCCCGGCTCCGCTACCAGATCCGGGTCTTCGACGATGGCAGGCCGGCGCGCCGCGTGCGAGACGAGCTCGGCCTCCTGGCCGATGACCTTTCCGGCGCGCCCGCGGGGGCGGGCGCCCTGGCACCCGATCCCGCCGACCGGGACCGGCTTCCGGCCCGGCTGGAGCACGCACACGGCGCCGCGCTCACGCTGCGGGCCCGGCTGGACGCGATGCGTCATGCCGTCGGCGTCATCGGCGAGAACCTCCGGGGAGCGCTGAGCCTGCCGGCGACGGACCCCGCGGTCGGCCCGCTGAGCGACGACCGGCAGCTGGCCGCGTGGTTCGGGCAGCGGCTCGACGACGAGGTCAGTCGGCTGGACGCGGCGGTCGCGCATGCCCGGTCAGCCCGAAGCTTGCTGCCCGGGGCGGCGACGGTGCCTGGCCCCGCCACCAGCGCGCCGGGCCATGCGGGGGCAAACGGGCGGACCTCTCTCGTCCTTCAGGACCCGTGGTCCCAGCGTCGCGCCCGCCCGCGGGCGCCGCAGGTGGTCGTCTTCACCGCCCTGGAGGTCGAGTACCTGGCGATCCGGGCCTACCTGACCGGCCCTGTCCGGCAGCAGGAGGAACGAGGCACCCTGTATGAGCTCGGCGCGCTGCCGGGAGCAGGCGGCTCCTGGCGGGTCGCGGTCACCCAGACCGGACCGGGCAGCACCTCGGCGGGCGTGCACCTGGAGCGCGCCGTCTCCGTTTTTGCGCCCGATATCGTGCTGTTCCTGGGAGTCGCCGGCGGTCGCAAGGACGTCGTTCGCGGTGACGTGGTCGTGGCCGACACGATCTACGACTACGAGTGGGGCAAGTCGACGCGGGAGGGATACGAGCCCCGGATGCGGACCCATTTCCCCGCCTACCGGCTGCTGCAGCGCGCGCGGCTGGTGGCCCGCGAGGACCGGTGGCAGCAGCGGATCTGGCCGGCCTGCCCGCAGCCCCCGCCCGCCGCCTTCGTCAAGCCGATCGTCACCGGCGGCAAGGTGGTCGCGCACAATCAGTCGGAGGTAGCCCGCCTGCTGGACCAGTACGCCAGCGACGCCCTGGCCGTCGAGACGGAGGGACACGGCTTCCTCGAAGGCGCGTACGTGAACCCCGGAGTAGACGCGCTGGTGATCCGCGGCATCTCTGATCTCCTGGCCCGCAAGAACACGGCCAGCGACAACCACTGGCAGCCGGTGGCCAGCCGCCACGCCGCGGCGTTCGCCGTCGAGCTCCTCGACACCGCCGACCCTAGCCACGCCTAGCCGGCTTCCTGGTGCGGGCGCCTCGGCCTTAGCCCGGCCTCGGGCTTAGCGCGATCCGGCTGGGGCCTGTCCACGCCGGCGGGCCGGCCTTGCGCCGAGCCGCCGGCCAGACCGTCCCGAAATCAGGTCCGGGCGGCGCGGACCAGCGTGTCTACCGCTTCGCGGTCGCCTCCGGCGGCGGCGACCGGGCGGCGTACCCGCTCGGCCCGCAGCACGGTGAGTCCGCTGAGAGAGCGCGTGACGGACTCCGGGGTGTACAGCACCGCCGGATCAGGCGGCCCCCCGATCCCCTCCGTCAGGTTCGCTACGTCGTGGCCGACCACCAGCAGCACGCCGCCGGGCGCCAGAGCCGTCGCGGCCCGGCGCAGTACGCCGTCCAGCTCAGCCTCGCGAAGCTGCAGGTAGGCGACGAGCACGAGCTGGAAGGCGGCTGCCTCGGGCTGATAATCGAGGACGTTGGCCTGCACCCAGTCGACGGTCACGCCGCGCGCCTGCGCCAGCTGCCGGCCCTTGTCCAGCCCGACGGCGGAAAAGTCCACCGCGGTCACCTGCCAGCCGCGGGCCGCCAGCCACACCGCGTTGCGGCCCTCGCCGGCCGCCACGTCCAGGGCCCGTCCCGGCGGCAGGTCCTGCAGTTCCGCCACCACGAACCGGTTCGGCTCGGCTGTCCACACCAGCTCGGCGCCGGCGTAACGCTGGTCCCACTCCTGGCTGTCCACTGTGGCCATCACTCCGCTCATCGTCTCCCGTGCCTGCCCGCCAGGCACTGCGCCGGGCGCTGCGCCAGGCACCGCGCCGGGGCACGGGCGGCCCGCCCGCTCACGGTGCAGCCTATACCCATAGGGGTATCAGGCGGTGCCAGAGTCGGCCGCCGGGCGCCGGGCCGCGGCGCCCGGCAGTGGTCGATGTCACATCCGGCAGGCGCGGCGAAAATACCCATGGGGGTATGATGAGAAATTATCGCCGAACCCGTTAAGGAGTGCCCTATGTGCAGCCCGGCCGTCTGCAACCACTGCAAGAAGATCACCTGGACTGGCTGCGGCCAGCATGTGGAGCAGGCCCTCGCCGGCGTCCCGCCCGAGAACCGCTGCAGCTGCCGCGAAGCCCAGCCGCGTCGGCAGTGGATCGGCTCGCGGCGAGGCGGCTGACCGTGCGCGCGGCCGGCCCGGGCCAGGCTGGTCCCGCCGCGGCGGGGAGCCTGCCGACATCACCGCTGCTGGAACGGGTGCGCCGCGGGATCATCGGCGAGGGTGAGCTGATGAACGGCCCGTTCGGCCCCCGGCGGGTGACCTATGCCGACTACACGGCATCCGGGCGGTCGCTGGACTTCATCGAGGACTTCATCCGTGACGCGGTGCTGCCGAGGTACGCGAACACCCACACCGAGAGCTCCGGGACCGGGCTGCAGACCACCCGGCTGCGCGAGGACGCGCGGCGGCTGATCCGCGAGGCCGTCGGCGGGACCGAGGATGACCTGGTCATCTTCTGCGGCTCCGGGGCGACGGCCGCGGTCAGCAAGCTGATCGGCATCCTGGAGCTGCGCATCCCGGCCGGCCTGGACGAGCAGTACCAGCTGTCGGAGCGCATCCCGCCCGCCGGGCGGCCGGTGGTGTTCGTCGGCCCGTACGAGCATCACTCCAACGAGCTGCCCTGGCGCGAGTCGATCGCCGACGTCGTGGTCATCGCCGAGGACGCCACCGGGCATATCGACCTGGCCGACCTGCGCCGCCAGCTCATCCGCTTCGCCGGCCGGCCGCTGCGCATCGGCAGCTTCTCCGCCGCCTCCAACGTCACCGGCATCCTCACCGACACCAGCGCCGTCGCCAGCCTGCTGCACGCCCACGGCGCGCTGTCCTTCTGGGACTACGCCGCTGCCGGGCCGTACGTGCCGATCCGCGTGGCCGCGTCCGCTCCCGGCCGGGGCGATCAGAAGGACGCGGTCTTCCTGTCCCCGCACAAGTTCCCCGGCGGCCCGCAGACGCCGGGCGTCCTGGTCGTCCGCCGCGGCCTGGTCCGCAACACGGTGCCCACCGTGCCCGGCGGCGGCACGGTGGCGTTCGTCGACCCGGCCGGCCACCGCTACCTTGACGACCCCGTCGCCCGCGAGGAGGGCGGCACCCCGGCCATCGTCGAGTCGATCCGGGCCGGCCTGGTGTTCGGCCTCAAGCAGGCCATCGGCACCGACCTGATCCAGGCCCGGGAGCAGCGGCTCTGGCGGCAGGTACTGGGCCGCTGGGAGGACAATCCGCGGATCGAGATCCTCGGCAGCCACCAGGCCCGCCGGCTGGCGGTCGTCTCCTTCCGGATCCGCCGCGGGGAAGGCCAGTACCTGCACCACAACTTCGTCGTAGCGCTGCTCAACGACCTGTTCGGCATCCAGGCCCGCGGCGGGTGCTCCTGCGCCGGCCCCTACGGGCACCGGCTGCTGGCGATCGGCACCGCCCGCTCGCACGCGCTGCGCGACGAAATCGGCCGCGGCTGCGAGGGGGTCAAGCCTGGCTGGACGCGGGTCAACCTCAATTACTTCATCTCCGCCGCATCCGCCCGCTTCATCGCCGATGCGGTCGGGCTGGTCGCGGCGGAAGGCTACCGGCTGCTGCCCGACTACCGGTTCGACCCGCACACCGGCCTGTGGCGCCACGTCGGCGGCCCCCCGCCGGCCCCGTTGCGGCTGTCGGAGGTGTCGTACGGACCGGACGGGGAGCTGACCTACCCGCGCGACCGCGCGCAGGCCGGCGAGGACGCCTTCCCCGGCTACCTGCGCGAGGCCCGCGCCCTGCTGGACGCGCGCCCCGCGGTCCTCGACGACGGGCCGACTGGACTTGGTGCCGACTTCGAGGACCTGCGCTGGTTCCCGCTCCCGCCCGCCTGCCTCGCGCCAGCGCCGGCGGGGTAGCTCGGAGGTAACTCGCCGACGGGTCCCGCTGCGTCAGGTGGGTCCCGGTCAGGTGGGTCCCGCCGCGCCGGGCGAAGGTTGCGTCAGGCGAGGGTGAGGAACATCTTCTCCATCTGCTCTTCGGTCATCGGGGAGTCGCCGTCCCCGATCAGGCACTGGCGCATGCCGCTTGCGACGATCTTGAACCCGGCGCGGTCCAGGGCGCGTGACACCGCGGCGAGCTGGGTGACCACGTCGGCGCAGTCCCGGCCGGACTCGATCATGCCGATGACCCCGGTCAGCTGGCCCTGGGCGCGGCGGAGCCGGTTGAGTACCTGGCCCGCGGCGTCCTCGTCGATCTTCATCAGCCGTCTCCCTCGCAGTTCAGTCGGCTTGCAGTTCCGTCGGCTCGGCAGTTCCGTTGGCTCAGCATACCCGGTGGGGTATGGTGCGTGCCACCGGTCAGATCGGGGGCGGCCGGGCCCAGGCTCCTGCGTCATGGCGTGCGTACGGCAGCGGCCCGGCCGGCCAGGGGGAGACCGGCGTCGGCCGCGTGGTCGAAGTCGTCGTCCACGGTCACCACCGCGTGCCCGGCCGCCTGCAGCAGGGCCGCGGCGATCCCGGCGCGGTATCCCGACCGGCAGTGCACCCAGACCTCGCCCCGGGGGACCTCGCCGATCCGGGCCCGCAGGTCCTGCAGCGGGATGTGCAGCGCGCCGTCGAGGTGGTCGTCGGCCCACTCCAGCGCCCGGCGCACGTCCAGGACGATGACCGCCCGGTGATGGCGGACGGCGGCCAGGTCGGCGAAGCTGGCGACGGGGAACGAGGCGAGCGGCCGGCCGCCGGCCCAGTCCTCCGGGCGGCCCGCGGCGGCTCCGGCGAGGTGGTCGATGCCGATCCGGGTCAGGTCCCGCTGGGCGGCGGCGACCTGCTCGGGGCTGTCACCGAGGAGGGTCAGCGGGGTTCCCCACGGGATGAGCCAGCCCAGGTAGGTGGTGAAATCGCTGCCGTGCTCGAAGCTCAGCGACCCGGCCACGTGCCCGGCCGCGAATGCCGTGCGGTGGCGCAGGTCGGCGACCCATTCGCCCGCGGCGATGCGGGCGGCCACCTGGGCGGCGTCCGCCGGGGCCGGCGGGGCCAGGTCGGGGGCGCCGGCCCCAGCGGCGTTGGCCGGGCCCATGTGCGCGTAGTAGGCGGGGTAGGCGTCCAGGCCGGCCAGCAGTTCCGCCACGTAACGGGCCTCGTCCTGGGTGAGCGCCGGGTTGACGCGCTTCTCCTGGCCGATCGTGGAGCCATCGACCGCGGACTGGGTCGCCGAGCAGAAGCTGCCGAACCCGTGAGTCGGGCAGACCGGCGTCTGGTCGGGAAGCTCGGTGGCGAGCCGCCGGGCCGAGGCGTGCTGCGCGGCGGCCAGCGTGGCCTGATGCTCGACGCCGAGCAGGTCCGGCCGCCCGGTCGAGCCGTGCAGCAGCGACCCGCCGGTGAACACCGCGACCACGCTCCCGGTGGCCGTGTCCTGCAGCGAGTAGGACAGGTGGGTGAAGGTGTGACCCGGGGTCGCGATCACCCGCACCGCCATGCCGTCACCCACCTCGATGACATCACCGTCGGTGACCGGGACGTGGTCGAAGGCCACCTGGTCGGCGGCGTTCACGTGGTACGCCGCGCCGGTCAGCCGGGCGAGCTCGAGGCCCCCGCTGACGTAGTCGTTATGGAGGTGAGTCTCGAATACCTGAGTGATCGCTACCCCCCGGTCGGCCGCCGCCGCCAGCACCCGGTCGATATCGCGCTGCGGATCCACCACCAGCGCGACCCGCCCGTCGGACGCCAGGTAACTGCGGTCACCCAGCGCCGGGGTATCCATGCTGACAACCTCGATCATCGTCGTGCCCAGCCTTCCGTGATCTGCTCGCTAATACCCCGGAGGGTATCTGTAGAGACCACGGTAACGGGTCGGGCGGCCCTTGCGCAAATACCCCCCAGGGCATATACGAGCCGCGACGCCGGCGCCGGCCGCCGGGCGGCGGCGAGATCCCGCGGGAATGATTCCCGGCCCGGGCCGGTTACGACGGCTATATACCCATGGGGGTATTTTGGAGGCGTGCGATGAGGGCTGCCAGACTGACGAACGAGGTAACGGGCCGTTCTCTCCGGGCGGCCCGGCGTCGGGTCGGGCGGACGCTGCCGGGCTGGCGGCGGCTGCTCGTGGTCGTCGCCCATCCCGACGACGAGACGTTCGGGCTCGGCGCGGTAGCCGGCCACTTCACCGCGGGCGGCGCCGCGGTGCACGTCCTGTGCTACACCCATGGCGAGGCGTCCACGCTGAACGAGAACCACGCCGAGCTCCGCCAGGCGCGTGCCCGGGAGATCCGCCAGGCCGCCGCCGAGCTCGGGATAGCCAGCGTCACCCTGCTCGGGTATCCCGACGGACAGCTCGCCACGGCGGCGCCGGACGAGCTATCCGGTCACGTCACCCGGCTGGCCGCCCGGCACCGGGCAGACGGCCTGCTGGTGTTCGATGACACCGGCATCACCGGCCACCCCGACCACCAGGCCGCGACCCGCGCCGCGGTGCGCGCGGCGCAAGCGACCGGCCTGCCGGTGCTGGCCTGGGCGCTGCCCGACGCGATCGCCGGCCAGCTGCGCGAGGAGACCGGCGCGTCGTTCGCCGGCCAGCCGCCGGATGGCATTGACCTGTGCATCCGGGTGGACCGCGCCGCGCAGCGCAGCGCCGCGCTCCTGCACGCTAGCCAGATCTCACCCGGCGCCGTCTTGTGGCGGCGGCTGCAGTTGCAGGGCGACCGCGAGCATCTGCGGTGGCTGCTGCCGCCTGGCCGCGGCCGCCCGGCTCGCCAGCGTCGCCCGCCCGGGACCGCCGACGGTGAGCTGGTAGCCGGTGCGCGGGGAGAACTCCGCTAGCAGGGAGAACCGGTCGCCCCGGATCAGGGTGTGCCGCCATTCCACCGGACTGCCCCCGCTGTGGCCGAGCCGGTCGATCGCCAGCGCGCCGGTGGACGGCGGAATCTCCAGAAGCGCTTGCTCGGCGCGGGTGGGCACGACCGCCCGGATGTGCTCGCGCCCGCTGTCCAGCCGGACGCCGACCCGGGCCGCCAGCTCGTCGTAAAGGGCGGTGTGGGTGAAGTCGGCCTCCAGCAGCGGCGCGGCGATCTCGGCCGGGAGCCACACCGTGTCAAGGGCCAGCGGCTCCCCGCCGGCGAGGCGCAGCCGCTCGAGGCGGAACAGCGGCGTGGAGGCCTCCAGCCCGAGCCGTTCCGCGATCACCGCGTCGGCGCGCAGGTCGCGGGCCCGGACGATGCTGCCCTGGCGCAGGCCCGCCGACTCAACTGAGGCGAACAGCGAGTACAGCGCTCCGAGGGGCTGAGTGATCGCCGTGCTCCCGGCGAGCCGCGGCCGGCGGCCGCGCTCGGCGACCACGACGCCGTCGGCCCGCAGTTCCCGCAGGGCCGCGCGGACGGTGTGCCGGCTCACCGCGTACTCGGCCACGAGCGCCAGCTCGCTGGGGAACGCCTCGATGAAGGCGCCGGCCGCCAGCCTGCGGAGCAGGTCGGCACGCAGCTGCGCCCACAGCGGCAGCGGGCTGCGGCGGTCCAGCTGCCCGGCTGTCGCGCCGCGGCGATGGCCCTGTGCTCTCACTGCGACTCCCTGCCGTGCGCGCGGCCCGTGAACGTCCGGACAGCATGGAAGTTACCTGCCGTCAGTGGCCCGGGCCGCCCGCTCCGGCGCGGCACGAGTCTTGTTCATCAGTACGAATGATCGTACATTTGCCGTACCCGAGAGCTGGGCTTTCGCTGGTGGCCACCCCGGAAGGAGCGCGATCATGGTCGAAGTGGTTCCCGTCGAGACGCCGACGCTCGGCGACCGCAGCTACCTGGCCCACGACGGGGAAACGGCGATCGTCATCGACCCGCAGCGGGACATCGATCGCGTCAGCGCCCTGGCCGCCGGGCTTGGCGTGCGCATCACGCACGTGGCGGAAACGCACATCCACAACGACTACGTGAGCGGCGGGCTGGCCCTTTCCCGCGCCACCGGCGCGAGCTACCTGGTCAACGCCGCCGACCCCGTCGCCTTCGGCCGCACCGAGGTCCGTGATGGCGACGTCGCGCAGGTCGGCGCCACGATGGCGGTGCGGGCGCTGGCCACGCCCGGCCATACGTTCACCCACCTGTCCTACGTGCTGACGGCGGGGGAGCAGGTGGTCGGAGTCTTCACCGGAGGGTCGCTGCTCTATGGTGCCACCGGCCGGCCGGACCTGCTCGGCGCCGATAACACCGCGGCCCTGGCCCGCGCGCAGTTCGGCTCCGCGCACCGCCTGGCCCGGGAGCTGCCCGACACGGCGGAGATCTTCCCGACGCACGGGTTCGGCAGCTTCTGCGCCGCCACCCAGTCGGAGGCGCTCTCGTCGACGATCGGGCGGGAGAAGCAGGTGAATCCCGCGCTCACCCGCGAGGAGCGGAACTACGTCGAGACACTGCTCGCCGGCCTGGACGCCTGGCCCGCTTATTATGCGCACATGGGCCCAGTCAATACCGCCGGGTCGGCCCCCGCGGACCTGTCAGCGCCGCGCCGCGCCGACCCGGCGGAGCTGCGCCGGGCGATCCAGGCGGGCGAGTGGGTCGTCGACCTGCGGGACCGGGTCGCCTTCGCGGCAGGCTTCGTGCCCGGCTCCTTCAGCTTCCCGCTCGATGGCAGCTTCGCCACCTACCTGGGCTGGGCGGTCCCCTGGGGCACGCCCGTCACCCTGCTCGGGCAGACCCCCGAGCAGGTCGGCCAGGCCCAGCGCGAGCTCGCGCGGATCGGGATCGACCGTCCGGCCGGCGCCGCGACCGGGCAGCCGCGGGACTGGGCCGGCGGGCGGCCGCTGGCAGCGCTGCGGCTCGCCAAGTTCGCCGACCTGGCCGCCGCGGCGGCCGCTGCCGCGCGGGACGGCGGCGAGGTCGCGGTGCTGGACGTCCGGCGGCAGCAGGAGTGGGAAGCCAGCCACATCGCCGGGGCCGTCCATATTCCCTTTAACGAGCTGCCCGGCCGACTCGGCGACCTTCCGCCGGGCGAGCTCTGGGTGCACTGCCACAGCGGCTACCGCTCGGTAGTCGCCGCCTCCATGCTCGCGGCCCGCGGCCGCGCCGTGATCAGCATCGACGACGAATTCGACAACGCCGAAGCCGCGGGGATACCCGTACTGCGGCCCCGAGCCCCGTGAAGGAGCAGTAACGATGACCCAGCCAGGTTCCGGTCCTGAGCACCGCAAGGTCGTGATCGTCGGCGGCGGGACCGCCGGGATCACCGTCGCGGCCCGGATGCACCGGGCCGGCATCACCGACATCACCGTCGTCGAGCCCTCTGGTACCCACTACTACCAGCCGCTGTGGACTCTCGTCGGCGGCGGCCGGTGCCCGGCGTCGGCGACGGTGCGGCCGGAGTCCGGCGTCATGCCCAAGGGCGTGACCTGGGTCCGGGAGGCCGCCACCGCGGCGGACCCGGCGGCGCAGACCGTCACCACGCAGTCCGGCGCGGTCCTGCCCTACGACTACCTGGTCATGGCCGCCGGGATCCAGCTGGACTTCGGCAAGGTGCCCGGCCTCACCGAGGCGCTCGGCCAGCGGGGCGTCTCCAGCAACTACCGCTTCGACCTCGCCCCCCGCACCTGGGAGTTCATCCGCGGCCTGCGCGGCGGCACCGCCCTGTTCACCATGCCCGCCGGGCCGATCAAGTGCGCGGGCGCCCCCCAGAAAATCGCCTACCTGGCCGCCGACTGGTGGCGCGCCCAGGGCGTCCTGGACCGCACCCGGATCATCCTGGTGCTGCCCACCGCCGTCATGTTCAGCCAGCCCGACTGGGCGAAGGTGCTGGAGGGCATCGCCGCCGGCTACGGCATCGAGGTCCGCCGGGAATCCCAGCTCACCGAGGTTGACGGGGCCAGCAACCGGGCGGTCATCTCCGACACCAAGGCCGGCACGAAGGAGGTCATCGAGTACGACATCCTGCACGCCACGCCGCCGCAGAGCGCGCCGGACTGGGTGAAGGCGACGCCACTGGCCGACCCGGCCACCCCGTTCGGCTACGCGCGGGTGGACAAGCATACCCTGCAGAGCCCGGACTGGCCCAACGTGTTCGCCCTCGGTGACGTCTCCAGCCTGCCGACCTCCAAGACCGGCGCCGCCATCCGCAAGCAGGCCCCCGTCGTGACCGCCAACCTGCTCGCGGCCATGCGCGGCCAGCCGCTCAGCGGCCACTACGACGGCTACACCTCCTGCCCGCTGGTCACCTCGCGCAACAGGATGCTGCTCGCGGAGTTCGACTACGACTTGCGCCGCACCCCCAGCATCCCGCTGATCAACACGCTCAAGCCCCGCTACGACATGTGGCTGCTCAAGCGCTACGGGCTGCCCGCCCTGTACTGGAATCTCATGCTCAAGGGCCTCGCCTAGCGGCCGACGCGACAGCGCGGGCCTGGTCATATACGGGCGGGGGTATTTGCAGCCGACGGCCCGCGTCCGCTAGCCTCTCAGTACGCATATACCCCCATGGGTATTGGGAGATGATCATGAAACGGCTAACTGGCCAGGGCTGGACCGCCGGTCGCCACCCCTGGCGGCCGGGCCGGGCGGGTGCTGTGACCCGGTGACGCTGATCGCTATCGCCGCCGGCCTGCTGATCGGGCTCAGCCTCGGCGCGCTCGGCGGCGGCGGATCCATCCTGACCGTCCCGGCCCTGGTCTACCTGCTCGGGCAGAGCGCGCACCAGGCCACCACCGCCTCGCTGCTGGTCGTCGGCATCGCCGCGGTGGTCGGCGCGATCGTGCACGCCCGCGCCGGGCGGGTCCGGCTCCGGGCGGGCGCGGTCTTCGGCCTCCTGGGCATCGCCGGCTCGTACGCCGGGTCGCTGGCCAGCGCCGCCGTCCCGGCCGGCGTGCTGCTGGCCGGCTTCGGCCTGCTGATGCTGGCCGTGGCCGCCGTGATGTTCCTGCGCCGCGGCGGCCCGGGCCCGGCCCGCCGCGCCGCGTCCGGCGGGTCCGCCGCGTCCGCCGGGTCCGGCGGGTCCGGCACGGGCGCCGCGTCCGGCGGCCGGCACGCCGTCCTGGTGGCGGCCGCGGCCACCGGCGTCGGCCTGATCACGGGGTTCTTCGGAGTCGGCGGCGGCTTCGTCGTGGTCCCGGCCCTGGTCCTGGTGCTCGGCTTCGACATGGCGACGGCCGCCGGGACGTCGCTGGTGGTGATCGCCGTGAACAGCGCGGTCGCACTCGCCGTCCGGGCCGGGCATGGCGGCCTGTCACTGGACTGGGCGCTCGTCGCGGTGTTTACCGTCGCCGCCGCGGCCGGGGCACTGGCGGGCGGCCGGGTCGCCGGGCGCGTCAGCCCGCGGCGGCTGACCGCGGCCTTCACGGTGCTCGTCGTGCTCGTCGGCGGGTACACGCTGGCCCGCAGCCTGCCCGCGCTGGTGCAGTGACCCTGGTGCGGTGACCAGAGCCCGCCACCAGGACCCGCCGCAGACGCGTCCGGCGTCGTGGCAGGCTCATAAGCCACGGTTATCGTTATCCTCAGATGATGCTGCCGCCCTCCACGCCGGACCTGATCGCCCTGGATCTGCTCGAATCCATCGCCGAGCTCGGCAGCCTCGGCCAGGCCGCCAGCCGGCATCGCATGTCCCAGCCGGCGGTCAGCATGCGGATGAGCCAGCTCGAGCGCAGGCTGGGCGTGGCCCTGCTGCAGCGCAGCCCGGCCGGGACGAGGCTCACCCCGGCGGGGGAGCGGGTGGCGGCGCTGAGCCGGCGCGTGCTCGGCGAGGCGCGGGCGCTGATGACGGGCGTCGAGGCGCTGGTGGCGGAGGAGAGCTCGCATCTGCGGGTGGCGGCGTCGCTGACGGTGGCCGAGCACCTGCTGCCCGGCTGGATCGGCGCCCTGCACCGGGAGTCACCCGACGTGATCCTGGCCGTCGAGGTGACCAACTCCTCCAAGGTCCTGGCCCGGGTCGGCGACGGCAGCGCCGATGTCGGCTTCGTCGAGGGCCATGAGACCGGGCCGGGCGGGATGACCAGCGTGGTGCTCCGCAGCGACCGCCTGGTGGTAGTCGTCGACCCGGCGCATCCGTGGGCCCGGCGGCAGTCCGCGGTGCCGGGCGAGGAACTGGCCGGATCCGAGCTCATCGTCCGCGAGCCGGGGTCAGGCACCCGGGAGGTCCTCGACGACGCCCTCAGCGCGTGGGGCGGCCCCCGCTCCCGCCTGGAGCTCGGGTCGACCGCGTCGATCCTGGCCGCTGCCCGCCGCGGCGAGGGCCCCGCGGTGCTCAGCGCGCTCGCGGTCGCCGAGGACATCGGCGCCGGCCGCCTGGTGGCGGTGCCGACCGAGGACATCGACCTGACCCGGTCGCTGCGCGCTGTGTGGCGGCGGGCGCGCCCGCTGGCGCCGCTGGCCAGGCGCCTGCTGAACATCGCGGTGTCATAAGCTCGGCTTATGGGCTCACAAGGAGCCCGCGGCTAGGCCGGCGGCCGGGGGCGCATTAGCGTCAGACTGTGATGACGCCCGATGACCTGCTGCAGCGCTGGGTGAAGGTCCTGGACCAGGACAAGTGCATCGGGTGCCACGCGTGCACGACGGCGTGCAAGAGCGAGAACGAGGTGCCGGTCGGAGTCACCCGGACCTACGTGAAGTCGGTCGAGGTGGGGACGTTCCCGCAGGTGCGCCGGGCGTTCCAGGTGACCCGGTGCAACCAGTGCGCGGACGCGCCGTGCACGACGGCCTGCCCGACCAGGGCGATGTACCGGCGGCCGGACGGGATCGTCGATTTCGACAAGTCGGCGTGCATCGGCTGCAAGGCCTGCATTGCCGCGTGTCCCTACGACGCGATCTTCATCAACCCGGAAGATAACGCGGCCGAGAAGTGCAACCTGTGCGCGCACCGGCTCGACATCGGCCTGGAGCCTGCCTGCGTCACCGTGTGCCCGACCGAGGCGATCCTGGTCGGGGACCTGAACGACCCGGAGTCGAAGGTCGCGCAGATCGTCAACCGCGAGCCGGTCACGGTCCGGCGGCCGGAGAAGGGCACCCGGCCCGGGCTGTTCTACAAGGGGGCGCACCAGGCGACGCTGGACCCCCTCGCGGCGCGGCGGCCCGACGGCGGCCTGTACGCGTGGGCGACGCAGGGCGGCGAGCACGAAGCCGGCCAGGTCGCGGCCGGCCACCCTGGGCGGGCCGGTTCCAGCGCCGAGGCCCTGCTGTCGTATGACATTCCGCACCACGCGCCGTGGGGGTGGCGGGTCAGCCTCTATACCTGGACCAAGGGGCTGGCGGCCGGGGGCCTGCTGGTCCCGCTGATCCTGATCCTCGCGGGGCGGCTGTCCTGGGACAGCCCGCTGGCCAGGTGGGCGGCACCGGGCCTGGCGCTGGCGTTCCTCGGGGCCACCGGGGTCCTGCTGATCTGGGACCTGCGCCAGCCGCGGCGTTTCTACCTGATCTTCACCCGGCATCACTGGCGCAGCTGGCTGGTGCGGGGGTCGTTCATCATCGGCGGCTACGGCGCCGCCGCCGCCTTGTACTCGATCGGCTCGCTGGCCGGGTCGGTGCTGCTGCGACAGGTCGCGGCGGGCCTGGTCATCCCGCTGGCCCTCGCGACGGCGTGCTATACCGCGTACCTGTTCGCGCAGGCCAGGGCCAGGGACCTGTGGCAGAGCCCGCTGCTGGCCCCGCACCTGGCGGTGCAGGCCGTGCTGGCCGGCGCCGCCGGGATCCTGCCGTTCGCGCTCTGGCTCGGCCCGGCGCCGGCGGTGACCGGGACCGAGGCGCTGCTGTGCGCCGCCGCGGCCGCGCACGTGCTGCTGGCCGGCGGCGAGATCACCATTACCCATCCAACCGAGCACGCGCACCTGGCGGCCGCCGCGATGACGCGAGGCCGTTATGCGTGGTATTTCTGGCCTGGCCTGGCCGCGGTCGCAGTCGCGGTCGCCGCGCCGTGGATCGGCGCCGTAGCCGTCCCGCTGGCCCTGCTCGGGCTGCTGGCCCACGAGCATGCCTACGTGCAGGCCGGCCAGTCCGTCCCGCTGGCCTGAGGAGCTGACGTGTCCCGTTCCGCCGATATCCCCCCGGACCTGGCCGCGCTGGGCGAGCGCGTCTCGGCAGCGCGGGCCGCGGTCGAGGCCCGCGGCGAGACGTTCTACCAGGGCGCCAGCCGCGTCCACCTAGGCGCGTTCCCGCCCCGGGAGCGCTGGGATGACTGGGTCGAGCTGTCCTCGCGGGCCTGGCCGGCCCGCGAGGAGCACCACTACCTGCTGGTGCCCACGACGTGCTTCAACTGCGAGTCGGCCTGCGGGCTGCTGGCCTACGTGGACCGTGACACCCGCCAGGTCCGCAAGTTCGAGGGGAACCCCGAGCACCCCGGATCGCGGGGCCGGAACTGCGCCAAGGGCCCGGCGACGATCAACCAGGTCACCGATCCCGACCGGGTCCTGTACCCGATGCGGCGCGCGGGCCGCCGCGGCGAGGGGCAGTGGGAGCGGATCTCCTGGGACGAGGCCCTGGACGCCATCGCGGCGCGGCTGCGGGCGGCCCTCCAGGAGGGACGCAACAATGAGATCATGGTGCACCTGGGCCGGCCGGGTGAGGACGGCTACACCGAGCGGGTGCTGGCCAGCTGGGGAGTGGACGGCCACAACTCGCACACCAACGTGTGCTCCAGCGGCGGGCGGACCGGATTCCAGTTCTGGATGGGCATCGACCGGCCTAGCCCGGACTACGCCCACGCGAAGGTCATCTACCTGATCAGCGCGCACCTGGAGACCGGGCACTACTTCAACCCGCATGCGCAGCGCATCACCCAGGCCCGGGAGAACGGCGCGAAGGTCATCGTGCTGGATACCCGGCTGTCCAACACCGCGACCCACGCCGACTACTGGCTGTCCCCGCAGCCGGGCAGCGAGGCGGCGATGAACCTGGCCATCGCCAGCTACCTGATCCGCACCGGCCGGTACGACGCCGGGTTCGTGCGCCGGTGGTGGAACTGGGAACAGTACCTGGCGCAGTGCCGGCCTGACCTGCCGGCCACGTTCGAGGCGTTCCAGGCCGTCCTGGCCGAGCTCTACGCCGAGTTCACCTTCGAGTACGCCGCCGCCGAGTCCGGGATCGACGCCGCCGTCCTAGCGGAGGTGGCCGAGGTGGTGGCGGGTGCCGGGACGCGGTTCGCGTGTCACTCGTGGCGGTCGGCGGCGGCCGGGAACCTCGGCGGCTGGCAGGTGTCGCGGACCCTGTTCCTCATCTCCGCGCTGCTGGGCGCGGTCGCGACCGAGGGCGGCACGTTTCCCAACGCCTGGAACAAGTTCGTCCCCCGGCCCATCCACACCCCGCCGCACCCGGCGGTGTGGCAGGACCTGTCCTGGCCGGAGGAGTTTCCCCTCGCGCAGAACGAGCTGAGCTTCCTGCTCCCGCACTTCCTCAAGGACGGCCGCGGCCGGCTGGACACCTACTTCACCCGCGTCTACAACCCGGTGTGGACCAACCCCGACGGCCTGTCCTGGATGGAGGTGCTCACCGACACCGAGAAGATCGGCTGCCACGTCGCACTCACCCCGACCTGGAACGAATCCGCCTACTTCGCCGACTACGTACTGCCGATGGGGCACGGCTCCGAGCGGCACGACACCCACTCCTACGAGCAGTACGACGGGCAGTGGATCGGGTTCCGGCAGCCGGTCCTGCGCGCGGCCCGCGAGCGCCTCGGCGAGGACATCACCGACACCCGGCAGGTCAACCCCGGCGAGGTCTGGGAGGAAAACGAGTGGTGGACCGAGCTGTCCTGGCGGATCGACCCGGACGGCTCGATGGGCATCCGGCAGTACCATGAGTCCCGCGCTCATCCCGGCGAGAAGCTCACCGTCGACGAGTACTACGGCTGGATGTTCGAGAACTCGGTGCCGGGGCTGCCCGAGCGCGCCGCCGCCGAGGGCCTCACGCCGCTGGCCTGGATGCGCCGTTACGGAGCCTTCGAGATCACGGCCGGCCAGGGCGGGCTGCACGAGACCGAGGTGGCGGCCGGCCAGTTGCGCGACGTCGCCGTCGGGCCGGCCGGGCAGGTCTACACCGCCGCGCCCGCGCCGGCCAGCACTAATGTCGTCCCGATGGGAGCGCCGGGTCCGGACAGCCGGGGGCGGCGGCTGGCCGGGGTCATGGTCGACGGGGTCGTCCGGCGCGGATTTCCCACGCCGTCGGGGCGGCTGGAATTCTGGTCCGCCACCCTCGCGGACTGGGGCTGGCCCGAGCACGCCCTGCCCGGCTACATCCGCAGCCATGTCCACCCCGCCGAGCTCGCCCCGGACCAGCTGGTGCTGCTGTCGACCTTCCGGCTGCCGACCCAGATCCACACCCGCTCGGCGAACAGCAAGTGGCTCGACGAGCTGTCGCACACCAACCCGGTCTGGATCCACCCCTCCGACGCCCGCCGGCTCGGCGTGCGCCGCACCGGCGACCTGATCCGGGTGGAGACCGACATCGGCTACTTCGTGGCCAAGGCATGGATCACCGAGGGCATCCGGCCCGGCGTGGTCGCCTGCTCCCATCACATGGGCCGCTGGAAGCTCGCCGGGCACAGCCACGTCAGTCCCGGCGGGATGATGGCCACCGTCGACCTGCGCCGCGGGACGGACGGCTGGGCCATGCACGCGACGGACCGCGTGCGGCCTTACCAGTCCGCTGACCCCGACACCGCCCGGATTTGGTGGTCCGACACTGGCGTCCACCAGAACCTCACCTTCCCGGTGCACCCCGATCCCATCTCCGGCATGCACTGCTGGCACCAGGCCGTCCGGGTCCGCCCCGCCGCGCCCGGCGATGCCCACGGCGACATCGCCGTCGACACCGAGAAGGCGCGCGAGGTGTACCGGCAGTGGATGACGCGGACCCGCCCGGCCGGTCACGTCTCACCGGACGGGACCCGCCGGCCGCGCTGGCTCATGCGCCCGCTCAAGCCGACCGCCGCCGCGTTCGCGCTGCCGGGCGGCCGCGCTGCCGGCGAGCCGGGCTCGTGAGCCCCGTCCTGTGAGCGCCGTCCTGTGAGCGCCGTCCTGTGACGGCCGGGCGGTGGGAGCTCCTGCGCGCGGCCGGGGCCGTGGCCGACAGCCCCGCGGATGCCCGGACCGCCGCGCGGGCCCTCGGACTGCCCGCGGCCAGCGATGCCGAGCACACCGAGGTGTTCGTCCTGAACTGCCCGCCCTACGCGTCGGTCTACCTCGGGCCGGACGGGGCCCTGGGCGGCGAAGGCGCCGACCGGGCGGCCGGGTTCTGGCGGGCCATCGGGCTCACCCCGCCCGCCGAGCCGGATCACCTGGCCGCCCTGCTCGGCCTGTACGCCCGCCTCGGCGAGGCAGCCGACGAGGCGGGCCGCGAGGGCACCCGGCCCGGCACGGCAGCGGCGCTGACCCGGTCGCGCGAGGCGCTGTTCTGGGAGCACCTGTGGCCCTGGCTGCCCGCCTACCTCGATGCCGTCACCGACCTGGCGGCGCCGGCCCTCGCAGCCTGGGCGCACCTGACCCGGCGCGTCATCGCCGCCGAGTTCGCCGCCCTGCCGCCCCCGGCGCGCTTGCCGCTGGCCCTGCGGGCCGCCCCGGCGCCAGCCGGCCCGGGCGGCGGCATCACCGATCTGGCCGGCGCGCTCATCACGCCCGTCCGCAGCGGGATTATCCTGACCCGGTGCCGCCTGGCCCGCGGCGCGGGCCAGGCCGGGGTCGGTCACCGGATCGGCGAGCGCCGGTTCGCGCTGCGCGCCATGCTGGAGCAGGACCCGCTCGCGACGCTCACCTGGCTCGGCCAGGAGGCGGAGCGCTGGGCCGCCCGGCACGCCGGCCAGATCCCCGGCGATGCCGCCAGCCAGTGGTGGACGGCACGCGCAGCCGCCACCGCACGGCTGCTCCGGGAGTCCGTCGCCGACGCCCGGCTGACTTCCCTGGCGGCAGGAGAGGCGGCTGAGGTGCCGGAGCTACCTTCATGACCCGCCGCGGCGACCGTCAGCGGTCCCGCCCCCGGGTGGCGGCCCGGCGGCCCAGGCGGCCCCGGCGCCCCCGGTGGCTCGCCGGGATGATCGCCAGGCGCCGTGCCGGCGAAAGCGAGCGCCTGCGGACCCCGCAGCCCCTGGTCCGGCGGCGGCTGCCGTCGGGTCGCGGAGCGATGGAGCAGCCGAACATCACCAGCGACACGGAGGCGATCCTCAGCCCCATGTTCTGGGCCATGCTCGCCCTGACCGGTGTCGCCACCGGGCTCTTCGGGGACCTGATGATGTGGATCCTGTTCAACGTCCAGTACCTGGCGTTCGGCTACCACTCCGGCAGCCTCCAGCACGGGATCGAGCAGGCTTCCGCCCTCCGGCGCGTCAGCTCCCTGCTCATCGCCGGCGCCTTCGGCGGGGTCGCCTGGTACCTGCTGCGTCGCTACACCAGGGGCGAGCGCTCGGAGATCGACGACGCCATCTGGAACGGCGACGGGCGGCTGTCGTTTCGTCGCAGCCTGGGCACCTCGCTGATCTCCGAGGTCGTCATCGGCATGGGCGCCTCCATCGGCCGTGAGGCCGCCCCCAAGCTGCTGGGCGGTGCGTCCGCCAGCGTGCTGGCCGGCTGGACGGGCCTGTCCGCGGCACAGCGGCGGCTGCTGGTCGCCTGCGGCGGCGGCGCCGGCCTCGCCGCCGTCTACAACGTCCCGCTCGGCGGCGCCCTGTTCACCGCGGAGATCCTTTGCGGCAGCGTCGCCCTGCCGGTCATGCTCCCGGCGCTGGCCTGCTCGGGGATCGCGACCTTCACCGCGTGGATCTACCTGCCGGCCAGCGCCACCTACACCGGCATCCCGGACTACCGGTTCAGCGCCTCGCTGATGACCTGGGCGGTGCTGGCCGGCCCCGTCATCGGGCTGATCTCAGCGGCGTACATCCGGCTCATCGGCTGGGTGTCGCATCACCGGGCGGCAGGCAGCAGAGTCCTGTATGCCCCGGTGATCGCGTTCGGCATCCTCGGGGTCATCGGCATCTGGTATCCCCAGCTGTTCGGTAACGGCAAGGACATGGCCGATGCCGCATTCCGCGGCGTCGGGAGCCTCAGCCTGCTGCTCGCCCTGTTCGCCCTCAAGCCCCTGGTGACCGCGCTGTGCCTGGGCAGCGGGGCATCCGGCGGCCTGTTCACCCCGACCCTGAGCACCGGCGCCGTCCTCGGCGGGGCCCTCGGGATGGCCTGGAACCTGGCCTGGCCCGGCTCGCCGTCGGGGGCCTTTGCCATGGTCGGCGCGGCAGCCATGATCGGCGCGGCGATGCAGGCGCCGCTGGCCGCGCTCGCGCTCGTGCTCGAGCTGACGCACCGCGGCTTCGGGCTGATGGTCCCGATGGTCACCGCCACCGTCATCGCGACCGCGGTCGCGTTCTACGTCGACGGCTACTCCATCTACTCCTCCCGCCTGCCCTCCCGCCCGCCCGGCTGGCGCACGGCCGGGACACTCAGCGGGACGCCGGGCCAGGGTCCTGGCGCCGGAGTCAGCAAGAGCGTCGGGTGAGCAAGATCCCCGGTGCCCGCGAGCCGGCGG
>DATKRH010000122.1:0-58173 GCA_035532295.1 Streptosporangiaceae bacterium | reverse complement strand
ACCGTCCGCGGCGGGAAGTTCCACGTCGGCGGCACGCCGCTGCGGTTCGGCGGCACGAACACCTATTACCTGCACCAGCAATCGCACTACATGATCGACAGCGCGCTCAACGACGCCGCGGCGATGTCGCTGGCGGTGGTCCGGGCCTGGGCGTTCGCCGACGGGCCGTCCAACGGGTCCACGGCGCTGCAGCCCCAGCCCTACGTCTACAACGACGCGGCCTTCGACTCGCTGGACTATGCCATCTACAAGGCCGGGGAGCTGGGCATCCGGCTGGTCCTCGCGCTGGTGGACAACTGGCCGAACTACGGCGGCATGGCCCAGTACGTGACCTGGTTCCTCGGCCTGACCGACGACTCCTACGGGGCCGGCGTGAACCACGACAAGTTCTACAGCACCGACTCGATCCAGCGCTGCTACCGCGCCTACGTCAAGCACGTCCTCACCAGGTTCAACCGCTATACGGGACTGCGCTACAACGAGGACCCGACGATCATGACGTGGGAGCTCGCGAACGAGCCGCGCAGCCGCAGCGACAAGACCGGGCAGCTGCTGCTGACCTGGGTCACCCAGACGAGCGCCTACATCAAGCGGCTAGCCCCGCGCCAGCTCGTGACCACCGGCGACGAGGGCTTCTACGGCGACGCCAGCAACTCCGACTACCCCTACTCCAACTACGAGGGCGATCGCTGGAAGGACTTCCTGGCGCTGCCGGCGATCGACTACGGCACCGTGCACCTGTACCCGCAGGGGTGGGGCGAGAATCCGTCGTCCAAGCCGGGCACCGACCCGGTCAGCTGGGGCACGGCGTGGATCACCAGCCACCTGTCGGACGGGGCGGCGCTGGGCAAGCCGGTGGTCGTCGAGGAGTACGGGCTGGCCATCAACGCCGCGCAGGGAGTCGCCGACGAGGCGGCGCGGGACGCCGGCTACCAGGCCTGGACGAATGCGGTGCTGAGCAATGGCGGCGCGGGCGACCAGTTCTGGCTGCTGACCTCCCGGGTGGACGACGGCTCGTTCTATCCCGACTACGACGGCTACCGCATCATCTGGGATAACGACCCGGGTAACACCACCAACGCCGCGGCGCAGCTACTCAGCGCCCACGCGAAGGCGATGGCCGCGGCCAGCTGAAACCCGCGCGCCGGTCACGGGTGCGGCTGCGCGTCCTCGTTCGCCAGGCAGAAGACCCCGACGCCGAACGGGTCCAGGGTGACGCTCTCGCCCGATGCCGTGCCGTCCAGGGTGTGCAGGGCCGACCCGGCGGCGAGCCGCGGCTTCACGGTGACCGGCTCGGCGGCGTGGCTCACCAGCCACGCGAACTGGGCGCCGTCCGAGCGCACCAGGACATCGGCCGCCACGCGCGGATCGTCCACCGTCACCGGCCTGCGCACGCCGGCGTAGATCGCGAGCGCGTTGTAGAGCGTGCTCGTTGCCTCCGGGTTGACCTTCGGGCTGGCCGCCGCCAGGTACTCGATCGGGTACGTGCACAAGATCACCGAGCCGGCTCCGGCGCGGCGCAGCAGGAGCGCCGGCCGGCCGTGGCCGTCAACGGCGATGACCTCCGCGCCAGCCGGCCGCACCGGCAGGTAGCCGCGGCTCTGCTGCGCCCCGGTGGCGCGGAAGGCGAGCTGCGCGCCCCGCGACAGCGTCCCGAAGTCGCGGGTCAGCGTGAACGTGATCTCCTCGTCCTCCGCCCGGGCGGGCGCGCCGTAGCCGAGCTCGTGCTCGACCCCGAACATCCCGTTCAGCCGCGCGTACCAGGGCCCGCTGTGCACGTTGTGCGCGCCAGGCGAGTACGAGACGTAGACGACCGCGCCCTCATGAGCCAGCTCCTCCAGCTCGTGCCAGGTGGGGCTGAGCAGCTGCTTGGTGGAGGGCAGCAGGTACAGCCGGGCATCGCGGCTGATGCCGTCGCTCTCCCTGGTCAGGGCGAGCGGCAGGTCGGCAAGCCGGGCCGAGACATAGCTCTGCCGCAGCATCTCCGCGAGGTAACCGCGGTCGCGCTCCTGCGTGAAGGGGTAGCGAGTATCCAGGTAGGAGGGGACGACCAGGGCCGCGTCACTGGCCGACCGCTCGCAGCGGGCGATGTCGACCTGGCGGAGAATCCCGGCGAACGCCGCCATCTCCGCCAGCTGCGGCTTGGGCTTTCCCCGGGCGTCGGTCAGGCCGAAGTGCATCTCGAAGGCGTGGTGCCGGTAGGGATCCTGGCCCGCCAGGTCGTCGTAGTCGGTGTTGTTCCAGGCCACCCACCCGGTCGCCCCGGCCAGCAGCGTGTTGTGCAGGACCTGGCGGTAATAGTGCGCGGCGCTGGCGTCGCAGACGAAGTCGGAGCTCACCCCGAACTCCTCCAGGATGACCGGCGCGCCGAAGGTCCCGGCCAGCTCGCACGCCCAGGCCGCCGCATAGTGCTGGCGGACGAGGTCGGTGCCGACGGGATAGATATGCGGGCCCAGAAAGTCGCACAGGCGGGCGCTGTCGGCCACCGAGAATCCGCTGTCGTGCCCGCTGACCTCCAGGCCCCACGCGCCGTCCCCCAGCGAGACGGGCTGGCTGCCGCCGGCGGCGCGCACCGCGTCGATGATGAGCTGCGACCAGGCCGCGATCGTCTCGCGCGGCGCCTCGCCGCCGTAGATCGGCATCTCGTTGGAGACCAGCCAGCCGCAGACGGCCTCGTGACCGGCGAACCGGCGCACCATCTCGCCGGCGAACCAGGCCTGGCGCGCGACCATCCAGACGTCCGAGTACAGGTCCCGGCCATCGCGCCAGGGCGGATCCCAGTTCTCCCCCGACATGTGGCCGACGATGAAGGTGGGCACGGTCGCCATCCCGGCCTCCGCGTGCCGGTCCAGGAAGTCGGCGAACCTGGCCACCATCTGCTCGTCGATGCGATCGGGTTCCGGCATGAAGTCGGGCCAGTAGAAGAACGAGCGAGTCATGGACAGGCCGTGCTCGGCCAGCACCCGCAGTTCGCCGCGAACGACCTCGGGGTCGTAGTTCCGCCACATGAGCGGACCGCCGGTCCGGGACCAGAAATTGACTCCGAGCCAGCTGGCTGGGCGGCCACCGACCGCGAGCCTGGCGCCGTTCCTCTGCATGCGGAAATCTCCCCTCAGCGGCGGGATAGGCGGGACCTGGCTCCGCACTCGCGCCCGGAATCAGTGTGATCGAAGCACTATACCGGTTAAGTGTCAACGTCTTTTCCAGCGGCAGGCCGCCGGCATCATGACGTCCAGCAGGCGGGTCGTTACACTGGCCAGCGCAGGAACCAGGCGGTGAGGTTACGCCAGCAGCGCGCCAGCAGCGCGCTGACGAGGGACGCCGGCGCCCGGGCGGCGGGCGCTGAGCGTGCGCGCCGGGCGGGGCGGCGGCCGCCGGGAGGCATCGGGTGAAGCGTCCGACCATCGCGGACATCGCGAGTCGCGCTGGGGTAACCAAAGCGGCGGTCTCATTCGCGCTGAACGGGCAGCCGGGCGTATCCGCGGCCACGAGGCAGCGCATCCTGGCGATCGCGCAGGAGATCGGCTTCCAGCCCAATAGCGCGGCCCGCGCGCTGTCGGACGGCCGGGCAGGAGCCTTCGGGCTGGTCATTGACCGGCCCGCCCGGACGCTGGGCGTGGAGCCCTGGTTCATGCAGCTCATCTCGGGAATCCAGGGCGAGCTCTCGACCGATCACACGGCGCTGCTGTTCACCATGGCCGAGGACCAGGACGCCGAGATCGCCATGTACCGCTCGTGGTGGGCCCAGCGCCGGGTGGACGGGGTGTTCCTGGTCGACCTGCAGATCGGCGACGCGCGGGTCCCGGTTCTCGAGGACCTGCACATGCCGGCGGTGGTCATCGGAACGCCGGCCGGGGCCGGCTCGCTCCCGGCGGTCTGGCAGGACGACGCGGCGGCCACCCAGGCCGTGGTCGAGTACCTCGCCGCCGCGGGCCACCGGCGGGTGGCCCGGGTCACGGGCATCACCAGGTTCTGGCACACCAAGATCAGGACCGACGCGTTCACCGCCGCCGCCCGCGCGGCCGGGGTGGAGCCGCTGCTCATGGAGGCCGACTACACCGGCGAGAACGGGGCGGCCGCCACCCGCCAGCTCCTGCAGGGCAGCGCGCCGCCGACCGCGATCTTGTACGACAACGACCTGATGGCGGTCGCCGGCCTCGGCGCGGCCCAGCAGATCGGGGTCAGCGTGCCGGCCGACCTGTCGATCGTGGCCTGGGACGACTCGCCGCTGTGCGAGTTCGTTCATCCACCGCTGACCGCCCTGACCAGGGATATCGCCGCCTACGGCGCGCACGCGGCGCGGGCGCTGGGCCAGGTCGCCGACGGCGTGGCGGTGCGCAACTTCGAGGAGTCACCGCCCGTGCTGACGATCCGCGGCAGCTCCGGGCCAGCGCCCGGCAGGCGCCCGGCCGCGGGCCGGCCAGGGGTCCGCGACTGACCTCACCGGTCCGCCGCGTAACCGTTCCGACCTGATATCGAAACCTTAACGATACCCAGTAGTGCCTTCACCAGGGCCATCTTTGGGTTGACACTTAACCGGTATAGCGCTTCGCTCAGTCGCACGCCGGAGACCCCGATTCCATGGCGCCCAGGACCCGGGGCCGCCTTTATAACATCACATCAATGCCGGTTCACCAGCGGCCATTGCTCCCGCAGTTCGCGCGCTCTGCGGGCAGATGCCCGCGCAGGCATTTGCGATGCCTAGGAACCAAGGCCACGAGAAAAGAGGGAATCACCCATGTCCTCGAGACCCTGGCGCGTGCGGGCGATGGCCGCCGGCGCCGCCTTTCTAGCCGCCGGCGCACTGGCTGCCTGCGGCGGCAGCAGTAGCTCCGCCACATCCTCCTCCACGTCATCAGGACCCGCGGGCGTGCTCACGGTGGCGACCGGGGCAACGTCCTATCCTGACGACTTCAACCTCTACTCCCCCAACTCGGAGGACCCGACCAACGGCATGATCTACGAGCCGTTGTTCTTCTATAACACCGCCAAGGCGGGCGATATCAAGCCCTGGCTCGGCACCAGCTACCAGTGGTCAACCGATGGCAAGACCCTCACGGTGCAGCTGCGCCACAACGTGAAATGGACCGATGGCAAGCCGTTCACCAGCGCGGACGTCGTCTTCACCTTTGACCAGGCGCTGCACAGCACCGCGCTCAACAAGTTCGGCCTGCCGCTGGCCAGCGTCTCGGCTAACGGCGCCTACGGCGTGACGATCACCTTCACCAAGCCGGCCTTCACCGACGCCTACTACGCGCTGGGCCGGGTGGAAATCCTGCCGCGGCACATCTGGAAGTCGGTCACCAACCCCTCGACCTGGCTGAATCAGCACCCGATCGGGACCGGCGCCTACACCGTGTCGAAATACACACCGCAGGTGTTCGAGCTGACCGCGAACCCGCACTACTACATGCCGGGCCTGCCGCACTTCAAGACCGTCCGGTTCCTCGCCTTCAGCGGCAACACGACACTGGACGCGGCGGTCGAGGCCGGCCAGCTCGACTGGACCGGCGCGTTCATCCCGAACATCAAGAAGACCTACCTGGCCAAGGACCCGAAGTTCGTGGTCAGCGACATCCCGCTGGCGACCACGTTCCTGGTGCCGAACATGGCCAGCGGCCCGACCACCAAGCTGGCCGTCCGCCAGGCGATCAGCGCCGCGCTCAACCGCGGCTACATCAGCGACACGGTCTACAACGGGTACGCGCCGGCCACCAACCCCGAGGCGCTGATCCGGCCGAACTTCGACTCGGTGCTGGACCCGTCGCTGTCCGGGGCGGCATTCGGCAGCCCCGGCGCGGCCAAGGCCAAGTCCATCCTCACTCACGCTGGCGTCACGACGCCGCTGAACCTCACCGTCAAGATGGTCGCGGGCTACACCGACTACCTCAGCGACCTGCAGATCATCCAGCAGGAGCTCAAGCCGGCCGGGATCAACCTGACCATCGACCAGGAGGCCTACACCTCGTTCATCTCCGACCAGGACAACGGCAACTTCCAGCTGCTCATCGACAGCTTCGGGTACACCCCGGATCCCTGGTCGTACTACTACTCGCTGCTGGACTCGACGATCGCGCCCGCCATTGGCCAGGCCGACACCGTGGGCAACTTCGGGCGCTACCGGAACCCGCAGGTCGACTCGCTGCTCAGCCAGATCGGCGGGACCACGAGCACGACCGTGCAGAATCCGGCCTTCTACAAGATCGAGAACATCTTCATCAAGGACATGCCGCTCATCCCGCTGTGGGAGTCCCAGAACGAGATCGAGTTCAACGGCCATCACGTGGGCAACATCCCCACGGTGTCGAACGCCTATGGCGCACCGGCCGTATACATCCAGCCGGACATCGGCTGGATAAGCTCGCGCCTCATCCCGGTGAATAAGTGATCATCCCGGTCATCGTGATCATCCCGGCCGGCGGCTGACGCAGCGCAGCCGCCGGCCGGCAGAGCGCCCGGCGGGGGGCTCGCCGCGTGCGAGCCCCCCGCCGACGCCAGCGGAGAAAGGAGAGCCGGGCGTGCGTTACCTAGCCCGCAAGCTGGGGTTCTACCTGGTGGCCGCCTGGGCGGCGCTCACCATCAACTTCCTGCTGCCGCAGCTGATCCCGGGCAATCCGGTCGAGGCCCTGATCGGCAGGATGTCCCAGTCGGGCAGCGTCCCGCCCGGCGAGGCCAGGGTGCTGACCAGCCTGCTCGGCCTCGGCACGGGCAACATCTTCCAGAAGTACTGGCAGTACCTGGACGGGCTGGCCCACCTGCGGCTCGGATTGTCCATCAGCCAGTTCCCCATGCCGGTCAGCACCGAGATCAGCCAGTCCATCTACTGGACGCTGATCCTGGTCGGCATAGCCACGGTGATCAGCTTCGCGCTCGGCATCCTGCTCGGCGCGCTGGCCGGATGGCGGCGCGGATCCCGGCTGGACGCCATCATCCCGGCCACCACGCTGCTCACCGCGATGCCGTACTTCTGGCTCGCGCTGATCCTGCTGTACTTCCTGTCGAGCAATGTCTGGCACATCTTTCCGCAGGGCCAGGGCTACGACACCAACTCCGAGCTGACCCCCGGATGGAACCCCGCCTTCCTGGCCTCGGCCGTGCAGCATGCGATCCTGCCCGCCCTGACCATCGTGCTCAGCTCGGTCGGCGGCTGGCTGCTCGGCATGCGCAACATGATGGTCTCGACCCTGTCCGATGACTACGTCGTCGCGGCCGAGGCCAAGGGGCTGCGGCCGCGCCGGATCATGATCGGCTACGCGGCCCGGAACGCGGTGCTGCCCAGCGTCTCCGGCTTCGCGATCTCGATCGGCTTCGTGGTCAGCGGGGCGATCGCGATGGAGTACGTCTTCTCCTACCCGGGCATCGGCGACAAGCTGGTGCAGGCGGTCAGCAACAACGACTACCCACTGATGCAGGGGATCTTCCTGGTGATCACGTTCGCGGTGCTGGGCGCCAACCTGCTCGTTGACCTGCTGCACGGCTTCATCGACCCGCGGACGAGGCTGTCCCGGTGACCACGACGAACGTCGTCGCCACGGTGGCGGCGGAGACCGGCAGCCAGGAAGCGGGCCGGCTGTCCGGGCTGCGGGAGGCATTCCGGTCGCCCAGGCTGGTGACCGGGACGGCCATCGTCGGGTTCTTCGTGCTCCTGGGGATCATCGGGCCCTTCTTCGCCGGCAGCCCGAACCAGCTGAGCCACACTGAACTGGCGCCGCCGTCCCTCAGCCACTGGCTAGGCACGACGCAGATCGGGCAGGACGTCTTCGCGCAGATGGTGGTCAGCGCCAGGGCCACGCTGGAGATCGGCGTGGGCGCCGGGCTCCTGGCCACCCTCGTCTCGGTCGTCATCGGCATCAGCGGCGGATACGCGGGCGGCTTCATCGATGAGGTGCTGAACCTGCTGTCCAACGTCGTCCTGGTGATCCCCACCCTGCCGCTGGTCATCGTGATCCTGGCCGACGTGAAGACCAGCGGCCTGCTGCCGCTGATCGTCATCATCGCCCTGACCAGCTGGGCCGCGGCCGCCCGGGTGCTGCGGGCGCAGACGCTGTCGGTGCGCAACCGCGAGTACGTGCTCGCCGCTCGCGCGTCCGGCGAGCGGGCCTGGCGGATCGTGTTCGTCGAGATCCTGCCCAACGAACTGCCGATCATCGTGTCCAATTTTATCTTCGCGATGATCTTCGCCATCCTCACCCAGGCGGCGCTCGCGTTCATCGGCCTCGGTGACCCCACGCTGCTCACCTGGGGGAACATGCTCAACATCGCCTACAACGACGAGGCGCTCTCGGTCGGCGCGTGGTGGTGGTTCATCCCACCGGGCCTGTGCATCGCGCTGCTGGGGATGGGCCTGGCCCTGATCAACTTCAGCCTGGACGAGCTGCTCAACCCGCGACTGCGCGTGTACCGCGCGGCGCGGACTAGGGCGGCGCGGACCAGGGCGGCGCGGACGAGCGTGAAGCGCGGGAAGGCGGGCCAGCCATGAGCGACGAACGGGACTTGGTCCTGCGGGCCGAGCACATCCGCGTCGAGTACGCCGCGGCGCGCCCGACCCGCGCCGTCCGCGATGTCACGCTGGAACTGCGCCGCGGCGAGGTGCTCGGCATCGCCGGCGAGAGCGGGTGCGGCAAGTCCACGCTGGCCTACGCGCTGACCCGGATGCTCAAGCCGCCGGCCCGCCAGACCGGCGGGACCATCACGTTCTTCCCGGCCAGCGGCGCGCCGGTCAATCTGCTGGACCTGGCGGGCGACGCCCTTCGCGAGTTCCGCTGGAACAAGATCTCGATGGTCTTCCAGAGCGCGATGAACGCGCTCAATCCGGTGACCAGCCTGGACAGGCAGTTTGACGACATCTTCGAGGCGCATCGCCCGCAGCTGGACCGCGCGGCCCGCCGCCGGCGGGCTGGCGAGCTGCTCGACATGGTCGGGATCGACCCGGCGCGCATCCGCGGCTTCCCGCATGAGCTGTCGGGCGGAATGCGGCAGCGGGTCATGATCGCGATGGCGCTCGCGCTGGAGCCCGAGGTCGTCATCATGGATGAGCCGACCACGGCGCTGGACGTCGTCGTGCAGCGGGAGATCCTCGACGAGATCGAGCGGCTGCGCGAGGAGCTCGGGTTCAGTGTCATCTTCATCACCCACGACCTGTCGCTGCTGCTGGAGGTCAGCGACCGGCTGATGGTCATGTACGCCGGTGAAGTCGTCGAGCAGGCACCGGCTGAGCTGGTGGGCTCCGCCCCGGCACACCCGTATACCTTCGGCCTGCTGCGCTCGTTCCCGGACATGCGCGGTGCGCGGCGGGAACTACGCGGGGTACCGGGCAACCCGCCTGACCTGCGCAACGCCTTCCAGGGCTGCTCCTTCGACCCGCGCTGTGAGTTCCGGTTCGCGCCGTGCACCAGCATCGCACCGGTGCTGCTGACCGCCGCCGGGCGGACAGAAGCCTCCAGCCGGCCGGCGGCCACCGGCCGGGCGGCGCAGGGCTGGCGGGTGGCCTGCCACCTGCATGACCCCGCGCTCCGCCCGGCGGGGCCGCCGGGCGTCCTGCGCGGCGCGGCGCAGGACGAGGTAACCGTGGGGACCGACAGCGCTGGAGGCGACGCGTGAGCGTTCTGGAGGTGGCCAACCTCACCGTGGCATTCGGCCAGCGCGGCGGCGCCCGGCTCACGGCGGTGGACGACTTGTCCTTCAGCCTGCGGGCCGGCCAGACGCTCGCCCTCGTCGGGGAGAGCGGGAGCGGCAAGTCGACGGTGGTCCGGGCGGCCGCGCAGCTATTGAAGCCGAGTTCCGGGCAGATCCGGCTGAATGGCAAGCCGGCCGGCCGTCGCGGGCGGGCGCTGCGGTCCTACCGGCACCAGGTGCAGGTGATCTTCCAGGATCCCTTCGCGTCGCTCAACCCGATGCATACCGTGCGCCACCACCTGGCCAGGCCGCTGCTGCTGCGGTCGGGGCAGCAGCAGCGGGGCGCGGCCCTGGACCAGGCGGTCTATGACCTCCTGCAGTCGGTGAACCTGACGCCGCCGCAGGAGGTGGCCGACAAGCACCCGCACGAGCTGTCCGGCGGACAGCGCCAGCGCGTCGCCATCGCCCGGGCCCTGGCCACCGATCCTGACGTCCTGCTGGCCGACGAGCCGGTCTCCATGCTCGACGTGTCGATCCGGCTGGAGATCCTCAACCTGCTGGACCGGCTGAAGCAGGACCGGAACCTGGCCATGCTGTACGTCACGCACGATCTGGCGACTGCCCGGTACTTCTCCTCCGAGATCATGGTGATGTACCGGGGCGTGGTCGTCGAGCGCGGGCCCAGCGACGAGGTCATCCTGAACCCCGCGCATCCGTACACGCAGATCCTGGCCAGCGCCGCGCCCGATCCGGCGGCTTCCCGCCAGGCGCTCGCAGACGCGCGCCGGCGCCGGCAGGCCGCGCGCGCCGCGCGGACCGCCGAGGCCCGCGAGGCGACGCTCGACCAGGGCTGCCGGTTCCGCTCCCGCTGCCCGCGCGCCATGCCGGCGTGCGCCGATACCCCGCCGTCAGTCGAGACGGGACCAGATCACCACGCCCTGTGCTGGCTGTATGAGAGTCAGGCGGGAGCAGCCTCGCCGGCCCAGTCCGCGACGGGCGGCGGCTAGGAGACGTTCAGGGCGTTGTGTCGTCGAGGAAGCTGGTGGACAGCTCCAGACGGCGCCACGGGAGAGTAAAGCCGGAGGATAGCCGCCGGGACCGGCCCGCGGGAGGACCCGCGGACCGGCGCTGGCCGGCGGCCAGCCTCAGGAGGGCGTCACTCCGCCCGGCTGCCGAACATGAACGATGCCCGGCCCTGCTCGTCCAGCCGGGCATCGAGTTCCTTGTCTTCGACGATGCCGGCGGCATCTGGCTCGACGAACACGCGGGCGCCCCCGTCCTCGACCACGGCGTCCTCTGGGCGCGGGCTCTCCAGGGAGAGCGCAAGCGTGCCCGCGTCGGTGTCGTCCAGCGACATGCGCAGTCCGGCATCAGCGGGCAGGCCGGGCTGGGAGGTCAGGGCCCGGATGGTCTCGGCGGCCCGGTCAGTAAGCGTCAGCACAGTCAGCACCTCACTCCGATGGATATCTCCTGGCACGGTTGCTGAGCCTGCCCCGCTGTCCCCGGTTCAAACAGTTCAGCCCGACCCGGCCAGCAGCCGGTCCAGTTCGGCAGGGTCTGCGCCGGCGACATCGATCACCTTGGTCCGGCTCGTCGCCCCGGATACCAGGGTGACCGCGCGGCGGCGGACCCCGAACGCGGCGGCGACCGCCGCCAGCGCCGCCTCCGTGGCCCGGCCGTCCACGGCCGGGGCGCTGACCCGGACGACCAGCGCGCCGCCGTGCTCGCCGCCGACCCCCGGCCGCGCCGCGCCGGGCCGGACCCGGATGGTGATCCGCATGGCCGGACCGGCCCCCTTACCGCTCAGCGAAGCTGGCCTCGCCGCCGGAATAGGTGGAGATCGTTGCCGGGCGAGCCACCCATCCGCAGCCTCCGCAAGCCGATTCCGGCCGATCGGGGGCTGCCGCCACAACAGTAACGACCGTTACGGGGCGGGCGGGACTGGTTGCGGGTGCTCGTCGGCGGCGCGCAATTCGGCTTCCAGCATGTCCATGGCCTTGAGGAAGGCCGCGCGCTCCTCGGGGGCCAACTGGTCCAGCACCCGGGCCAGCGGCGCGGCCGCCCCGTCGAGCCAGCGCTGCACGGCCGGCCGGGCGGCCGGGGCGATCTGGACGATGGTGCGCCGCCGGTCCGACTGGTCAGCAGACCGCTCGACGAAGCCGGCCCGGTCCAGGGCGGCGATGACGCCGCTCACGGTGGACAGCGTCAGGCCCAGCCCGGTGGCGAGCGCCCCGACGCTCAGCGGACCGTCACGCAACTGCTCCAGGGCGGCCACGTGCCGCGGGCCGAGCGGCGCGGGCGTCTGCGGCGTGGCCTGGTCCTGATAGCGCCGCATCCCCCGCACGACCCGCGGGAACACGCGCATCAGCCGCAGGCACAGCGCGGAATGGCTGCCGCTCTCCGCTTCCTCGGCCACCGCGTCACCCCCCTGGCCCGCCGCCGCGCTCCCGGCTCTGGCTCCTGCCATGCACTCCCCCATTGTGGCCGCGGATACCCCTGCGGGCGCCGCCACGTTATATATTCTTGTCAGCAAAACTATTGGGAGGTCAAAATATTTTTGCCCTCCCAACCAAATCTATCGGAGGTCCGGTCATGACCACACCGCAGAATCAGGGCACGGCCACCTTGCAGGCTCAGCTAGCCGACGGGGCGTTGTCCGGCAGCTGGACGCTCGACCCGGCCCGGTCCACCGCCACCTTGCGATCCAAGAGCCTGTGGGGACTCGTCCCGGTCAAGGGCGTCTTCCGTGACCTCGAAGGCAGCGGGACGGTCTCGCCGACCGGCGAGGTGACCGGTCACGTCGCGGTCGCGACGGGCACCCTGGACACCAAGAACGCCAAGCGCGACACCCACCTGCGTTCCGACGACTTCTTCCTGAGCGAGAAATACCCGGCGATCACGTTCAGCCTGGAGCAGGCCACCCTGGCGGCCGGGGGCGCCACGGTCTCGGGCACCCTCACCGTCCGGGATCGCGGCCGCCCGATCTCCTTCCCGGTGACCGCCACCCTGAATGGCGACGGGACCGCGGCGCTGGACGCTACGGTGCAGGTGGACCGGTCAGACTTCGGGCTGACCTGGAACCAGCTGGGCATGGCCTCGATGAAGAACACCGTGACCATTCACGCCGTCTTCGCCAGGAGCTAGCCCGCCGCGGGACCGCGCGCGACCCACCCTCCGGAAGCTAGCCTGCCCTGGGGAGCACCTGACCCGGCGGCTGGCTGAGGAGGAGTCTTGGGGCTCATGGACGACTGGACGCAGGTGCTACGCGCGGAGGCTGGCTCGTACGCGCGGGTAGCGCTGGCCAACATCAAGCGCGAGTTCCCGTCCGGCGTCTACCACACGATGAAGGCGCCCGGTGACTTCCCCTACCGCCCGCGGGCCCTGACGCCGGCGTTCTACGGCAGCTTCGACTGGCACTCCTCGGTCGAGATGCACTGGCTGCTGGTCAGGCTGCTGCGCGTCGCCGCCGACGACGTGCCGGCCGACGAGATCCGGGCCGTCCTGGGCGCGCACTTCGAGCGCGTGGCGCTGGCGGCCGAGGAGGAGTTCATCACCGGCCCGGACGGCCGCCGGGAGCGGCCCTACGGCTGGGGCTGGGCGCTCGCGCTGATTCACGAGACCGCCAGCTGGGACGATCCTTACGGCCGGAAGTGGGCGGCTGCCCTGGCGCCGATGGCCGACAAGCTCAGCGGCCTGTTCGTCGACTGGCTGGCGCAGGCGACCTACCCGGTTCGCCACGGGGTGCACCCCAACAGCGCGTTCGGGCTGTCTCGGGCGCTGCCGCACGCGGCGGCGCGGGCCCGGTCGGGGGACGCCGCGCTGCTGCACGCGATCACGGACAAGGCCAGCCAGTGGTTCGGCGCCGACCTGCTCTACCCCGGTGCCTGGGAGCCGTCGGGACACGACTTCCTCTCGCCCGCGCTGGCCGAGGCGGAGCTGATGGCGCAGATCCTGCCGCTCGCGGAGTTCTCCGAGTGGCTGAGCTTGTTCCTGCCGGGCATCGGGCACGGCGAGCCCGCCTCGCTGTTTACCCCCGTGACCGTCTCCGATTCCAGTGACGGCCAGTTCGCGCACCTGCACGGGCTGAACGCAAGCCGGGCCTGGTGCTGGCGGCGGCTTGCGGAAAGCCTGCCCGGCGGCGACCCGCGAATCGGGCCCGCTCTTGCGGCCGCCCGGGCGCACGCGGCGGCCGCCCTCCCGCATGTCGTCGGCGACGACTACATGGTCGAGCACTGGCTCGCGGCCTTCGCCGTGCTGATGCTCAGCTGACCTGCCCAGCCCGCCTGGCGCTCCGGTCCGATCCGTCCGCCGGGCTTGCGCAGATCCAGGCCGCCCTAGGGCAGCGTCCACTGCTGGTTGGCGTTCCCCGTGCAGTCCCAGATCTGCAGCTGGGTACCGGGGGTCGTGGACCAGTTCGTGTCGTCGAGACACTTATTGGACTGCGGATTGTAAAGCGAGCCGTTGGACTGGGGGATGAACACCTGCGCGGCCGTGTCATTGCAGTCGTATAGGTCAACGGTGGTCCCGTCCGCCGTGCCGCCCCCGTTGATATCCATGCACTTGCCCAGCACGTGCAGGGTGCTGCCCGCCTGCACGACCGTCCACTGCTGGGCCCCTGTGCCGTTGCAGGTATAGACCTGGATCGGGTTGAAATTCACGGTGCTGGAGGAGCGGTCGTCCACGCACAGGCCGCCGTAGCCGACGATCGGCCCGGAGCCCGGCGGCGGGGGCGGCGGGGGCGACGATGACGACGTCGAGTACGCCGCGACATAGGCCACGCTCATGGTCCCGCCGGAGGTGGTGGCGCCGCTGGGCGAGGTGCAGCCGCAGACGCCGTTCGGGTAGCCGCCGCCCATGGCCAGGTCGAAGATGATCGACAGGTTGTGGTCGAAGGCCGCCTGCCACGTCGACGTGCCGACCTGGCTCTCGCTCACGCTGAAGTACTGGCTCCCGTCGAGATAGAAGGTGACCGACTCGTTGGAGGTATTCGTGCGGTTGAGGATCATCGTGTAGGTGTGGTAGCCACTCTGGCAGCCGGAACAGGACCGCAGTCCGCTGCCGATGCCGTCCGGCTCGTTACATGGGCCACCCGGGTCGGTGCCGCAATGGATGGTGCCCGAGAGCTCGGACAGGGCGTTGACGTCCTCCATGATGTCGATCTCGCCGTTTTCCGGCCACTGGCCGGGGCCCAGCATCCAGAACGCGGGCCAGTAGCCGAGGCCGTTACCCGGGTTGGGCTGCTCGATGGAGGCCGTCACCTCCAGTTGGCCGCCCGCGGGAGCCCCCACGTTGGCGCTCGTGGTCTGGATCCGCCCCGACGTCCACGAACTGCCCGATCCCAGGGCCGTAATGTCGAGGTTGCCGTTGCCGTCGAGATGGACGTTGCTCGGGGAACTGGTCATGGTCTCGATCTCGCCGGTGCCGAAGTTAGAGCCCGGCCCGGTGTCGTACATCCAGCTAGACGACGGCCCGCTGCCCGCGGCGCCATTGAAGTCATCGCTGAAGACTGTTGACCAGCCTGATGGGGGTGCCGGCACGGCGGCAGGTGCCGCGACTCGCCCGGCCGCGGCAGTCTGCTGCACCGCGGCGGCCGCCACGGACGCGGAGGGCGCCATGATCGCCACGCTCAGGGCCGCGATCGCGGCCAGCCGACGGCGGCCGCGGCGCAGCCAGGCCGCTCGCAGGTCTGCCGCAGGCTGGCCAGGGGACCGGCCAGGGGACCGGCCAGGGGACCGGATTCCGGTCATTGTCTTACCTCCGCGTTCCTAGTGCTCCCCCGCCTTTACGTCCTCCCCCGCTACGTCCCTCCGTCTTAACTAGAAGGAAAGTTTCCTATTAGTTGCCCGTGAATTTACGCCATATAATAATTGCCGTCAATAGTCTGAACCGGATCGTCTCAGGATCACGGGCGGGCCAGCGGCCGAGATCGCGCAACCTCCGCGGCCGGGCGCCGCCTGAGTGCCCGCCCGGCCTCGTTAAGGTCGCAGGTCATGAATGTCGTACGCAGCATCGGCCTGTTCGCGGCCGCGGGACTGGCCGAGATCGGCGGCGGCTACCTCGTCTGGCGGTGGCTGCGCCAAGGATCTCCGTGGCCGGTCGGGCTCGCCGGCGCGGTCATCCTGGTGGTGTACGGCGTCATCCCGACGTTCCAGTCGTCGGCCGACTTCGGCCGCGTGTACGCGGCCTACGGCGGCGTCTTCGTCATCATGAGCCTGCTGTGGGGCTGGGTCATCGACGGGCAGCGGCCGGACAATTACGACTGGCTCGGCGCGGGCATCGTGGCGGTCGGCGTCGCGGTCATCTACTTCAGCCCGCGCCACGCGTGACGGCCCCCCGGCCCGGCATTAGCGGCCCGGCATCAGGGCACGGCGAGCGACAGGCATCAGCGGCCGCCGGTGCGCACGACGAATAGGGCGATCGCGATGTACTGGCAGGCGGCCGCGGCGCAGACGAAGGCATGGAAGACCTCGTGATAGCCGAACACCGCCGGGTACGGGTCGACGCGGCGGTGATAGAAGACCGCGCCGGCCGTGTAGAGCAGGCCGCCGGCGAGCATGAGCGCTCCGGGCACGACGCCGGCATGGATCCACACTCCCGGCAGCGACAGGCCGGCGACCCAGCCCAGGGCCAGGAAGGTCGCGCCGACCAGGCGCTCCGGCGCGCTCATCCAGGTCAGGTGGATCGTGGCGGCGGCGATCGTGAGAGCCCACATCACGATCAGGCAGGCCAGCCCGAGCGATCCGGGCATCGCGAGCAGGAAGGCGGGGGTGGCCGTGCCGGCGATGAGGAAGAAGATCATCGCGTGATCCACCCGCTGCAGCCGCCGGTTCCACACGGCGCTCCAGTTGCCGCGATGGTAGAGCGCGCTGATCCCGAACAACGAGGTCACGCTGGCCGCGTAGACGGCGATCGCCACGATCCGCGTGGCCCCGTGCGCCCGGGCCAGCAGCAGCGTGCCCAGGACCAGCGACGCTTCGAACCAGAGCAGGTGCAGCCAGCCGCGCAGGGCGGGCTTGCTGTAGTAGATGCCACGCCGGGCGTCGTACAGGGCACCGGGGACCGGCGGATGGAGGGTTACCGGCACGGGATCCATGGCAGTCATCGTCGGCCTCACCTGGCGCGGGGACTCGGCGACCTCGGGTGTCGCCGATGTCCGCTACGACCGAGTGTCGCTGATGTTCGGGCCATATGAGACCAGCTGGCATGATCCAGGCCCCGCCGGGGTCAGCGCACCGGCCCAGGCTAGCGCTGGGCTAGCGCGGTGTCACGCTTTCCGCCAGCGCGTTGTTGAGCCTGGTCAGGGCGACTCCCAGGCCGACCTGCCCGGCGGCCTCCCAGCTGCTGACCAGCGCCTCGATGCGGCGGCGCCGCTCCTGCTCGACCTCGCGCATCGACTGACGGCCCGGAGCGGTCAAGACGATGGTCGATGACCGGCCGTCGGCCGGGTTGGCGCAGCGCTCGACGAATCCCTGGCATTCGAGGGCGGTGATCTGGCGGGTGACCGTAGAGGCATCCAGGCGCAGGGCGCGGGCCAGGGCATTGGCGGTCACCGGCCCCAGCCCGTCGAGCATCCGCATGACCAGGTAACCGGCGCGGTCGACGCGCACGTAGAGCGAACTGCGCCGGCCGAAGGTCTCCAGGTGACGGACCAGCTTGAGCAACTCCAGTTCGATGACGCCGATCGCGTCGGCGCCGCATGGCCCGTCGTTCGCCGCGCCCACCGTGCCCACCGCAGCCATCTCCCCAGCTCCTCACTCTCCGTGTAGAATAGTCATAAGTATCTGTATGATACATGCATCTTTGCTGAGGCGGGTTCGATGATCGTTGTGCTGGCCCTGGGCGCCTCGCTGGCCAACGCCCTGACCAGCGTGTTCCAGCGCCTCGGGGTCGAGAACGCGCCAGCGGGGACCACACTGCGGCTGAGCCTCCTGCGCTATGCGCTGCGACGGCGGATCTGGCTCCTCGGATTCGTCCTGATGATCGTCTCCTTCCTGCTGCAGGCCGTCGCCCTGCACATCGGCCGGCTCTCCCAGGTACAGCCGATCCTGACGACCGAACTGGTCTTCCTCGTCGTGGTGCTGGGCACCTGGTTCGGGTTCACGATCGGGCGCCGCGAATGGCTCGGCGCGCTGGCGGTCAGCGGCGGCCTGGCCGGCTTCTTGTACTTCGCCCACCCCGAGTACGGCGTGGCGGACCCGCCAGGCTGGGAATGGCTGATCGCGGGCGGCGCGTGCAGTGCCGCCATCACGATCGCCATCCTGGCCGCCCTGCGCGGTCCGGGCTGGTGGCGGGCCGCCATGTTCGGAACGGCGGCGGCCATCAGCTTCGCCTTCACCTCAGCCTGCACCAAGGCGGTCTCCGACTTCGCCGCCTCGGACCTGATCTCGCTGTACCGGCACTGGCAGACCTACGCCCTGGCCTGCTTCGGGGCGCTCGCGGTCTTCCTGGCCCAGAACGCCTTCCACGCCGGGCCCATCGTCGCCTCCCAGTCGACCCTCGTCCTGGTCGATCCCCTGGCGAGCATCCTGATCGGCGTCGGGATCTTCGGTGACAACCTGCGGACCGGCGGCCCCTGGGGGCCCCTGGAGGCGATCTCGCTCCTGGTCATGTTCGCCGGGGCGTACTGGCTCGCCCACTCGCCCCTGGTCAGCGGCATCTACGGTGGCGACCGCGGCCAGGAGCGGCTCTCCCGCGCCTCGCGATCCGCCGGCCTGCCGGACTCGGCCTGCCCGCAGCCCCCGTCGTGACCTAGCCCTCGTCACGACCCAGTCCCGCGTCACGACCCGGTCCCGCTGATCGCGCAGTCCCCGGCCTTCCCCGGATGGGCATATCTGACCTTGACGTCAAGGTCAGATATGCTGAGCGCGGGCGGCGGGTCGGCGACGACACCCTGCGCGACATCACGGGTTAGCAACCACACAAGATAGGGAGAGTCCATGCCGGCGGCTGGGCAGATGCAGGCACCACCCTCAACGGCAGACGACAGGAGCGATCGCTACAAGTGGATTGCCCTGTCTAATACCACGCTCGGCATCCTGATGGTCACGATCAACCAGTCGATCTTGCTGATCTCGCTTCCGGCGCTCTTCCGGGGCATCAAGCTCAACCCGCTCGTGCCGTCCAACACGTCCTACTTCCTGTGGATCTTCATGGGCTTCCTGCTCGTGACGGCTGTGCTGGTGGTCAGCCTGGGACGCGTCGGCGACATCTACGGCCGGGTACGGATGTACAACCTGGGCTTCGCCGTCTTCACGTTCTTCTCGATCCTGCTGTCGGTGACCTGGCTCACCGGCTCGGCGGGCGCGCTGTGGATCATCATCATGCGCGTCTTTCAGGGGGTCGGCGGAGCGCTCCTGTTCGCCAACTCGACCGCCATCCTGACCGACGCCTTCCCGCAGAACGAGCGGGGCAAGGCGATGGGCATTAACGGCATCGCCGCGGTGGGCGGCTCGTTCCTCGGGCTGATCCTCGGCGGCGTGCTCGCCCCGGTGCAGTGGCGGCTGGTGTTCCTGGTGTCGGTTCCGTTCGGCCTGTTCGGGACGGTCTGGGCCTACGTCAAGCTCCGCGACAACGGGGTCCGTATCGCGGCGAAGATCGACTGGCTGGGCAATGCCCTGTTCGCGGTCGGGCTGATCTCGATGCTCACCGGGATCGTCTACTCCCTGCTGCCCTACGGCGGCCACCCGACCGGCTGGACCAATCCCTACGTGCTGGCCGCCATCTTCGGCGGGATCGCGGTCCTCGTCCTGTTCGCCTGGGTCGAGACCAAGGTGGACCAGCCGATGTTCCGCCTGAACCTGTTCAAGATCCGGGCGTTCACGGCCGGCAACATCGCCGGGCTGCTCGGCGCGCTCGGCCGCGGCGGCCTGCAGTTCATGCTGATCATCTGGCTGCAGGGGATCTGGCTGCCCCAGCACGGCTACAGTTTCTCGCAGACGCCGCTCTGGGCGGGCATCTACATGGTCCCGCTGACCGTCGGGTTCCTGATCTCCGGGCCCATCTCCGGAATACTGTCCGACCGTTACGGGGCCAGGGCCTTCGCCACGGCCGGGCTGGCGGTGTCGGGAGCCGGCTTCCTGCTGCTGGAACTGCTGCCGATCAACTTCGGCTACGTCTGGTTCGCGCTGCTGATCTTCCTGTTCGCGATCGGCATGGGGCTGTTCTTCTCACCCAACCAGGCCGCGGTCATGAACAGCCTGCCGCCCGACCAGCGCGGCGTGGGCGCCGGGATGCTCAACACCTTCCAGAACTCGGCCAGCGTGCTGTCGATGGGCCTGTTCTTCACCATCGTCACCCTCGGGCTGGCCTCGCGCCTGCCCGGTCACCTGTACCGCGGGCTGGTCGCCGCGGGCGTCGCCCCGGCCGCCGCCCACGCGGTCGCCAGCGAGCCGCCGATCGGCAGCCTGTTCTCGGCGTTCCTCGGCTACAACCCGATCAAGGAACTCCTGGGCCCCACCGGAGCGCTCGCGAAGCTGCCGGCCAAGCAGGCCGCCTACATCACCGGCCGCTCGTTCTTCCCCAGGCTGATCGAGCAGCCGTTCGCCGGCGGCCTGCACCTGGCGTTCAGCTTCGCCGCCGGGGCGACCGTCATCGCCATCATCGCCTCGGCCATCCGCGGCCAGCGCTACCTGCACGCCACCGAGCCGGTCCTGACCGAACTGGCGGAGGGGACGGCGCTGGAGGCCGGCCTGGTCGGCCTCGACGAGACGGCGGCCCTGCCCGTTACCGGCGCCGCGAGCAACGGCGCCGCGAGCAACGGCGCCGCCGCTCCCGCTATTCCCCCCGCGGATGGCATGCTAGCCAGATCGCGGGTCACCGAGTCCGACGAGGGACTCGGCGCGGCACACGGAGGCAGCTGAGCCCATGGACACGACGCCCCGGACGGGCGCTGCAGGGCTGGTCAGCGACGACCGGCCGCCAACGCAGGCCGAGGAGCTTCTCGGTATCGGCGCTGCGGCGACCCGTCTGGGCGTGTCGGAGCGGGCCCTGCGCTACTACCAGCAGCTCGGCCTGATCGTCCCCACCTGCACGCCTGGCGGCCTGCGGCGGTACTCGGCGGACGATCTGGCCAGGGTGGCCCGCATTCGCGAGCTGCAGACGGTCCTGGGCCTCAACCTCGACGAGATCGCGGTGGTGCTGCGCGGCGAGGACCGCATGGCGGAGATCCGCCGCAGGTTTCACGACGAGCGCACCAGCGCCGATGAACGCCGGCGGCTGACCCGCGAGGGCCTGGCCCTGCAGGAGGATCTGCGGGCAACGGTGGAGGCCAAGCGGGCCGCCCTCGAAAGGTTCCTGGCCGACCTCGACGCCCGCATCGGCCGCAGCCGGGATCTCCTGGCGGGCCGCGACAGCACGGGCGACTAGGTCTCCTGGCGCTAGGTCCTCCTGGCGCCCTCCGGCGCGCGGCCCGCGCCAAGGTGGCCGCGCTACAGTGCGCTGGTGTCGTTGGTGCTCAGCGCGGTGAGCCGTTATGCCATCAAATCGTGTCGGGGCGAGCCGCTGCGGTCGGCGGTGGTGCAGCCGTGGGGGCTGGCCGGGGACCGCCGCTGGATGGTCGTCGACACAGCCGGGGACCCGGTCACCGCCCGGGTGTTCCCGCGCATGGTCCTCATCCGGCCCGAGCCCCTGCCCGACGGCGGCCTGCGGGTCATCGCGCCGGGGCAGCCGGCCCTGACCATCGCCCGGCCCTGCGCGGCGCCGCTGACCGTCTCGGTGTGGGGCAATGAACTGCTGGCCGACTACGCCGGCCAGGCGGCCGCCTGCTGGTTCACCGCTGTCATCGGGACGCCGTCACGGCTGGTTTACCTGGCCGACCCGACCCAGCGACACCCGAATCAGCGGTTCGCGGCGGCCGACGACACGGTGACTTTCGCCGACGGCTACCCGCTGCTGCTCACGAGCGAGGGCTCGCTGGCGACCCTGAACGCGCTCATCGCCGAGGGGCCGCTCGGGGCGGAAGGGCCGCTGCCGATGGCGCGTTTCCGGCCCAGCCTGGTCGTCTCCGGCGCTCCGGCGTGGGCCGAGGACGGCTGGCGCCGCCTGCGCATCGGCGCGGCGACCTTCCGGGCCGTGAAGGGCTGCGACCGGTGCGTGCTGACCACGGTCAACCCGGACACCGCCGTCACGGGCAAGGAGCCCATCGCGACGCTGGCCCGGCACCGGCGCTGGGACGGCAAGACGTGGTTCGGGATGAACCTCATCCCCGACACCCCCGGCATGGTGCTCAGCGTGGGCGACGACGTCGAGGTGCTTGAGCAGGTAACGGCGAACGACGGGCCGCCGCGCTAGCGAGCCTGGCGCTGCCATGTTGATGATGTATATTAGCTTGTATGTTGCCAACATGCCGGGAGGTGCCTCATGGGCGTAACTCAGATTGACATCGACCAGGACGTGCTCGATCGTGCCATGGCCCTGTCCCATGCCAAGACCAAGAAGGAAGCCGTCAACCTCGCCCTGCGGTACTACGCGGAGAAGCAGGAACGCGCGGCGCGCATCGGCCGACACTTCGAGCGCGCACGCCTGTGGGGGGCAGTTGAGGACGCCGAGCGGCTGCACCGTGCCGAGAAGGAACACAGGTGATCTACCTGCTCGATACCTCCGGCCTCGTCCGACTGCTCGGCGATCCCGAGCTGCAAGGCACCTGGTACGAGGCGATCGACGCCGAGGCCATCGGCTCCTGCTACCCACAGCGAGCCGAGTTCCTCTACTCCGCCCGGAACGCATCCGAATACGACGAGATCACCGAGATGTTCGGGGACCTGTACCCGGACGTGTCCGTGCCGAAGAACGCCGGACGCTGGATCGCCGCCGTGCAGCACCACATGTCCCGGGCTGGTGAGCACCGCAGCGCCTCAGCGGTGGATCTCATCATTGCCGCCACCGCAGCCCATCACGGCCTGACGGTCCTGCACGACGACAGCGACTACCGCACGGTCGCCCGGCACGCGCCCGACCTGACCGAGCACAGCGTCCACGACATCAGCTAACAAACCCAGAATGTCTGCGGCGCCGACAAGGCCGAACCTCGGAAAATTACGCCGCCCGCCGTGCCTGGTGCGGAGGATCAGCGCTCAGTCCTTGTATCTGGCAAGTTAACGTGTCCAGTCCACCCAGCCGAGCCCTTGCACTCGAGCGAACTCGGAGGCGTTTGCCGTGACGACCGTCAGCCCGCGGGCCAGTGCCTGCCCGGCGATGACCAGGTCATAAGGGCCGATCGTCGTTCCGCTCTTCTCCAAGGTGGCGCGGACCCGGCCCGCGGACTTGGCGTCCTCGTCGTCGAAGGCCAGCACGTCCATGTCACCGGACAGGAAGACCCGGAGGCGTTCGGTGTTCTCGGGCACGTGGATGCTTTTCTCCACTCCGTACCACAGCTCGAACAGGACCACCGAGGAGACCGCGAGGTAATCCCCTGCCAGCTCCGCCGCCCGGAACCGCTCCCGCACGGCAGGCGGCTTGTTCCGCAGCAATGCGACGACGGCGTTGGTGTCCAGCAGGTAGTTCATCCGAACAGGTCCTCTGCGCCGGGCATCGGCGGCTGGTTCCTCCCGTCCTCAAGGAACGGCACGTCCGCGAAGCGGTCAAGTTCGGCGAACCACGCGTCCACATCCGTTGCGATGGGTTCAAGCAGCACGCCGTCTCCCACATGACGGACGCGGACCCGGTCGCCGGGCAGCCGGAACTCCTTCGGCAGTCGCACCGCCTGGCTCCGACCATGCATGAAGAGTCTCGCGATCGCCGTGTCCGCCATGACCCCTCCTCGATTGATAGCTATCAAAAGTATACATCAGATGGTCACGGTCAGGGCCGCACCGTGCGGGTACCGTCAACCGTTCGGCCTCGATGTCCGCATGGCGAACTCCTCGGCCTCCTCGGGCCGAACGGCGCTGACAAGACACCGCGCGGCGCGCAATTAGTGCGCAGCCTCGTATTTGCTCATCACCTCGGAGCTGATCCGGCCGCGCTCCGATACCTGGAGCCCTTGCTCGGCGGCCCAGGCGCGGACTGCCGCGCGATCGACCCTCGAACTGACGCCTCTAGCTGCCTTGGCCGTTCTGCGTTGCGCAGTCCTGCGGCCGGCATCCATGAATGGCTGAAGCGACTTCTCCAGCTTGGCGAAGTTTTTCTTAGCGAGGTCGATCTCGTAGCTCTGGCCATCGAAACCGAAGGCCACGGTCTGCGCATCGGGCGATCCGTCTAGGTCATCCGTGATGACCACACTCACAGTCTTTGCCATGCTGAGATCGTCCAGGCTCAAGCTCTTGATGTCAAAGTGACTCGCGATGTTCAAGGGTCACGGGTGGCGTTGTTGAATGCCATCGGACCCCATGACGGAAATAACGCGTTCCCCGAACACCCGAAGTCTTAGTTCACGCAAGGCCGCACCCGCGCAAGGCCGCACCCGCGCGCAGCTGCTCGGGCGCCGTGACCGGTGCCGCCCGCCCGCTCAGCGCCGGACCCAGAGCGTGACGACGACGCCGCGGAAGCCTCTGGTCACCATCAGGACGTAACGGCTTCTCAGCACGCTGCCCTCATCGGTCATCAGCCCCGGAGGCAGCGGCGCCAGGGGCGACTTGCCGACGACCCAGATCCGCCGTTGCTGGAGCATGAGCAGGCGGGTGACCCGGAACGGCTGGTCGATGCCCTGGAACGTGCCCGACTTCTGCGGCGACACGGCCAGCGCGAAATCGCTGGTCTTGCGGAAGTCGGCCGGGTAGCCCAGCCGGGCGGTGCGGAAGAACGCGCCGAGGAAGAGCACCCCGTCGCCCTGCCGCGCGTGGGCCGCCACGTAACGGGCCGGTCCGCCGAAGTTGAACTCGCGGCTGGCCGGCGTCCGGACGAACTGCTGCGGCCCGATCTGGAGGAGCAGCGCGCACAGGCACACGACGCCCGGCAGCCAGGCGAGCGCTGGCCGGCGGGCCGCGGCGGCCAGCCGGCGGGCAGCCGGCAACCACGGGCCCGCCAGCCACCGGCCGATCCGGCAGGCGCCGGCGGCGGCCAGCAGTGCCGCGCCGACCTCGCCGTAGAGCACATAGCGATCGACGTAGAACGGCCGCGCCACCAGCGATTCGAGGAGCAGCAGGCCGGCCGGGACCACGAGCAGCGGCAGCCCTACGGACTGCGCCGAGAACCCGTCGCGCCGCCACCAGGCCGGCCCGGCCCCGAGCGGCGGCAGCACCGCGACGACGGCGCAGCCGATGATGATCACGGTAACCGCGGCGGTGACGCCGAAGTAATCATGGAGCAGCAGCACCAGGGCCCTCGGGGTCGGGTGCGGGATCCAGTTGACGGCGCTGGCCTCCCGGCCGCTGAGCACCACGACGGGCGTGACCGCCGCGGCGCCGGCGACCGCCGCGGCGGCCCAGCGCGCGACGGCCCGCCGCGGCGGCCGGGCCAGCAGGACCGTCACCGCGTGCGCGGCCAGGACCAGCAGCGCCAGTTCGTTCAGGTAACCGGCCAGCGTGACGAGCGCGCCGTAGGCCAGCCACCGGCGCGCGACCCGCGACCCCACACTCCCAGCGGCTCCCGCACTCCCGGCGGCTCCCGCACTCCCGGCGGCTCCCCCGGTCTCGGCCGTCATCGCGCGCAGCAGCGCCAGCGTCAGGCCGACGACGCACGCGAACACCAGTGCGTACGAACGCGCCGTCTGGGCGTAATAACTGATGGCGGGGGTCAGGGCCACGATCAGGCCGGCGAGCAGTCCGGCCGGGGCCGACCCGGTGAGCCGCCCGCCGAGGACCACCGTCATCGCCACGGCGGCGACCATGGCGATCACCGAGGGGATGCGCAGGATCGTCGGGCTGTCGCCCAGGGCCACCCAGCCGTGCATCAGCAGGTAGTACAGCCCGTGCACGGCGTCGATGTGGGCGAGCAGGTGACGCAGCCGCGGCAGGCTGAGCAGGGCGGCCCAGCGCGTAGCGGACTCGTCGTTGCCCATGGCCGAGTCGCGCGGCAATCCCCACAGGCCAAGAGCGGCCATCGTCGCGGCCGCGAGGACGACCGGCGCGTAAGCGGCCACCGCCCGCGTCCCGGCGCGCCCCGCCCGTACCGGGCCCCCGGTGACCGCAGATCCGACCTTCGCAGGCGCCGAGCTCACGGCTCGCCGCGAGCGTCGCGCCGCGACGCCTCGAAGGTCTGCCGCCATCGGCCTGGCGACGTGAAGCCGGCCGCCCCGCCGCGGTAGTCCGCAGCCAGGCGGGGCCACTCGCGCAGCAGCCGGGCGTGCAGCAGCAGGCTGCGCTGGGTGAGCGACCGGAACAGTCGCGGATCGCGCTGGTACCACGCGGTGGTGGCGCCGTCGGGTGCCGAGACCAGGGCGCTGTCCAGGTTGGACAGCAGCCACCAGGACGCGTCCTGGTTCGGCAGGGCCACCTGCGGCTGGCGCCGGGCCTGCGCCCGGGGCGCGGTCAGCTGCCGCGCCGTCCCGGCCGCCGCTTTCGCCAGCAAGCCGATCTTGCTGCTCGGAGCGGCGAACTCCTTTCCCTTACCCGGTGGCTTACGCCGCCGGACCGGGGGGAACCGCTCGATATCCGATTCGGCCCGCGCGTCGCTGAATTGCTGGCGCAGGCCCCGCAGGTCCTTCATCTTGGTCTGCAGGTCGCGGTGCAGGTGCTCCGGCCCGGACAGCACATCCTCGATCGCCAGCAGCCGCAGCACGGCCGTTGAGTACTGCATCGACAGCAGGTGCTGGACCTGCGTCTCCGCGCTCTCGGCCACGAGCCGGCCGCCCCGGTCGTAGGGCGAGTGCAGGAGCGCGGTGACCAGGCGGTTGCGCAGGTGGTAGTACGCCTGCCAGTCCTGCGCGTCGTTCTTGTCCTGCCAGGGCACGTGCCAGGCGGCCACGCCCGGCATCGACACGGTCGGGTAGCCGCTGCGGCGTGCCCGCAAGCCGTACTCCGCGTCGTCCCACTTGATGAAGACCGGCAGCGCCAGGCCGATCTCGTCGATGACCCTGGTCGGGATCAGGCACATCCACCAGCCGTTGTAGTCGGCGTCGACGCGGCGGTGCAGCCACGGGGTGTGCCGCAGGTTCCGGCGGCCGAAATCGTGGCCCTGCTTGGTGTGCGGCGCGGCCCCCCACCACCACGTGTAAGGCGCGACGGTCTCGCCGAACGCGTGCAGGACCGACCGGTCGTAGAGGCTGAACATGTGCCCGCCGACGATGGTCGGCCGCCGCGCGAGGTCGGCGAAGGCCACGGCCCGCGCGATGCCCTCGGGGTCGAGACTGATGTCGTCGTCGAGAAGCAGCAGATAGTCGCTGCGGCCGGCGCGCAGCGTCTCGTCCATGGCGCGGGCGAACCCGCCCGAGCCGCCGATGTTGCCCTGCTCGATGACCTGCAGCCGGTCGGCGACCTTCTTGGCCGCATCGGGGAAGTCCGGGTGGTCGCAGGCACGATCGGTGCCCTGGTCGACAACGTAGATCGCGTCGACCAGGTCCAGCACCTCCACCGCGTCGCCCAGCGTCCGCAGCTGCGCGGCCATGAAGTCGGGCCGGTTGAAGGTGGTGATGCCGATGCTGATCCGGCCGGGCGGGGCCGGCTCGGTGAGCGCGGCCCACTCCGCCTCGATCAGGGTCGTCCCGTGCGGGCCGGCCACGATGTCGAACCAGTACCAGCCGCCGTCGATGAACTGCGTGAGCGGCAGCGTGCGCTCGATCGTCGCCGGCTCATGACCGGCCACGTCGATCGTCTCGACCGGGTGGCTGATGCCCTTGGCGCTGGAGCGGTACAAGATGATCGTCGCCGCGCCGGCCAGGCGAACGCGGAGGGTGACCGCCTCCACGGTGGTCCACCGGCTCCAGTAGCTCGCCGGGAAGGCATTGAAGTACGTGGCGAACGACACGCGCCGGTCCGCGGCAATCGCCGCGCCGCGGCGCCGATCGAGTTCCTGCGCCTGCTGGGCGGACAGCCCGTCGCCGAAGCGGATGCTCGACTGTGCCTCGCCGACGACGGCGTTGGCGGCCGACGCCGTGGTGGCGAGCGCCCTGGTCTTGGTGAGCGACTGGGTCAGTCGCTCGGAGGCAAGCTCGGCCGCCCCGCGTTCCAGGTTGGTCTCGACGTACAGCGGAAGGACGTCCGGGTCCCCGGCGGGAAACACCACGCGCTGCAAAACACGCGAGACGCGCAACACGGGCGGGACGGGCGGGACGGGGTCCGCGCCTGGCTCGCCGGTCATGCGCTGGCCCCCGCGCCGACCAGCGGCGCGCCCTGCGCGAAGTGCGGGCGCAGCCGGTTCTCGTACATACTCAGCGCGGACCCGATCGCCATGTGCATGTCGAGGTACTGGTAGGTGCCCAGGCGGCCGCCGAACAGCACGCCCGGCTCGCGCCGCGCCATTTCCCGGTACCTGAGCAGCCGTTCCCGGTCCCCGGCGGTGTTGATCGGGTAGTACGGCTCGTCGCCGCGGCTGGCAGCACGCGAGTATTCCCGCATGATCACGGTCTTGTCCTTCGGATACCAGTCACGCTCGGGATGGAAATGCCGGAACTCATGAATGCGGGTGAACGGAACGTCGGAGTCGGCGTAGTTCATGACGGGCGTGCCCTGGAAGTCCCCGGTGCGCAGGACCTCGACCTCGAAATCGAGGGTGCGCCAGCCCAGATCCCCCGCCGCGTACCCGAAGTATGCATCGAGCGGGCCGGTGTACACGACCGGCACGTTGCCGAGCAGGTCCGATCGCAGGTCGGCGAAGTCGGTGTTCAGCCGCACCTCGATGTTCGGGTGCCCGGCCATGGCTTCCAGCCAGGCGGTGTACCCGTCGGCCGGCAGCCCCTCGTAGGTATCGCTGAAATAGCGGTTATCGAAGGTGTAGCGCACCGGCAGCCGGGTGATGATCTCCGCCGGCAGGTCGACCGGATCGGTCTGCCACTGCTTGAACGTGTAGCCGCGGATGAACGCCTCGTACAGGGGCCGCCCGATCAGCGACACGGCCTGCTGCTCCAGGTTGGCGGCGCGGCCGGCCGGCACCTCGGCCGACTGCTGCGCGATCAGCGCCCGGGCCTCATCGGGGGACATGGCCGCGCCGAAGTACTCGCAGATGGTGGCCAGGTTGATCGGCAGCGGGTACACCCGCCCCTGATAGGTGGAGAACACCCGGTGCTGGTAGCCGGTAAAGGCCGTGAACTGGCGGGCGTACTGCCACACCCGCGCGTTAGAAGTATGAAAAAGATGGGCGCCGTAACGGTGGATCTCGATGCCGGTCTCCGGCTCGCGCTCGCTGTAGGCGTTCCCGCCGATGTGCTCGCGGCGGTCGATGACCAGGACCCGCAGGCCCAGGTCGCCAGCACACCGCTCGGCGACGGTGAGGCCGAAGAAGCCGGCGCCGACGATCACCAGGTCGACGTTCACGACCCCGCCGGCTTCGTCGGCTCGTTCCAGCCGGCGGCCGGCACGCCGCCGTACTCCCAGCCCTCCGCGCACTCGGCGTACTCCGCTGTGTACGGGGCTTCCGGAGCCGCCGGCTGGGTCAGCAGCGCGAGCTCCTGCTCCAGGTGCTCGGTGTGCCGATTGACGATCGGGCGGTACACCGCGCGGCGGCACCACCACGGGATCAGCCGGTAGCCGCCGCGCACCATCACGTTGCGCACGTACTGGGCCGGCGTGGTGAAGCCCTGCCTGCGGAACTCGCGCTGCAACCGCAGTTCCGAACCTAGCAGCCTGGTGCCGCCGCGCCGCTTGAAGGCGTCCGCGCCGACGCGGTAGAAGACCAGCGGCTCGGCCACGTTGACGGCGCGCACCCCGTTATCGAGCATCCGCGCGAACAGCGCGTAATCCTCCATCAGCGGCAGGTCGCCGTAGCCGCCCGCCGCCAGGACCGCGTGCCGCCGGTAGACGACGGTCGGGTGGTTGAACGGATCGTGCATCCGCGCGTAGCGCCGGATCTGGCCGGGATCGGTCGGCGGTACCCGCTGCCCCACGATGTCGTCGGTGTCCTGCACGAACTCGAGCAGGCCGGCTCCGACGATGTCGGCGTCCAGGATCAGCGGCAGCTCCACCTCGAATCGGTGCGGCATCGCCACGTCGTCGGCGTCCATGCGGGCGATCACGTCGAACCAGCTGGCGGCCACCCCCTGGTCGAGGGCGGGCCCCAGGCCGCCGTTGCGCTCCAGCGGCACGAAGGTCACCGGCACCGGGCTGGTCGCCCGCAGACTATCCAGGCACTCGGCGAGTTCCTCGCGGACCGGCCCGTCGCGGACGATGATCACCTGGTCCGGCCGCACGATCTGGTCATCCACGACGCTGCGGAACGCCCGCCGGATGTAGTCGGGCCGGTCGCCGTCGTAGACCGAGAGCAGGAGCGCGAAGGGCTCATGCATACGCAGAATCCGCCTTCCATCGACAGGCAAATGCCTTTCGATAACGGATCGTAGCCAGCCAGTTTAGGCGGATAGCGCGTCTTAACCGCGAATTATGCGGTTACAGAGGCAAAAGATAGCTGGCGTCCAACTTACGTTCATGTTGCCCTAGTTACTTGGTGTCGTGGGCCTTCCCGGTGCCCGGGCGCCGTGGTCACAGGCGCCACCATCCACGTCCCACGAGGTGCTCCCGTTGGCAGCGCACGACGTCACCGAGTTCAGCAGGTCAGCCGGCCCGGTCCCGGTCGGCACGCAGTGCGATCCGTCCCTCGCTCGGCCGCGGCCGAAGGTGTTCCTGCATATCGGTGAGCCCAAGACCGGCACGACGTTCCTGCAGCAGGTGCTGTGGCGCAACCGCTCCGAACTGGCCGCCCAGGGTGTCGTGCTGCCTGGCCACCATCCTCAGGATCACTACCGCGCCAGCCAGGACCTGCGCGACATCCCGAAGCTGGCCGACGACCCGGCGGCATCCTGGACCGGCGAGTGGGAGATCCTGGCCCGCCAGGCGCAGCAGGCCCCGAAGGTAGCCGTCATCTCGCACGAGCTGTTCTCGGCGGCGGACGCCGACCAGGCCGACCGCGCGATCAGGTCGCTGCTGCCCGCCGAGGTGCATGTAGTCGTCACCGTGCGCGACATCGCGACGCTGCTGCCCGCGGAGTGGCAGGAGACCGTGAAGCACCGCAACTCCCGCGGCTGGGAGGACTGGCTGCAGGACGTGATCGACCGGGAGTCCGCCGCCGCCGACCGGCGCCAGTGGTGGTTCTGGCGCGTGCACGACACGATGGCCATCCTCGGCATCTGGTCGCGCCTCCTGCCGCCCGGGCATGTGCACGTCATCGTGATCCCGCCGCGCGGATCGGCCAACGAGGTGCTGTGGCGGCGCTTCGCCGCCCTGCTCGGCATCGACCCCGGCAGCGTCGACCTCAGCCGGGCCCGGCCGAACTCCTCGCTGGGGCTGCCCGAGATCGAGTTCCTGCGGCAGCTGAACCAGGCGCTCCCCGACGAGGTCCCCGACTGGTTCTACATGTGGAACGTCAAGGAGACGCTCGCGCACCGGACCCTCGCGGCGCGACCGCGGGGCGAGCGCCTCGCGCTGCCGGCCGGCCGGCAGGCCTGGGCCCGCGCCGCCGCGGACTCGGTGGCACTCGCCCTGAGCGACTCCAAGTACGACGTCATCGGCGACATCGACGACCTGCTGCCCGCGCCGGCCGGCGGGCCATCCGCCAGCCCCGCCAGCCAGCCGGCGGCGGCGGTGCTGGACGCGGCGGTGGACGCCGCCAGCGCGCTGGTGGTCCAGCAGTACCGCAAGGCCTACCCGGCGGCCCGGCCGCAGCGCGGCCTGGCGCCGCAGCGCGGCCTGGTGCGCCGGGTCGAGTCGAGCGTCGCGTCGTCGCCGCGGGTCAAGCGCACGGTGCGCGAGCTCAGCAGCCGCTTCCCGGCCGTGCGCCAGGCGCGCGTGCTGCTATGGCGGGCGCTGGAGCGCCGCCGGGTCCGCGGACAGCGTTAGCGTGCCGCAGGCTCAGCCCGCGCCAGGCGGCGATCACCCCCGGGTGATCGCCGTCATCGTCACCTATAACCGTCGCCGGCTGCTGCTGGAGTCGCTCGCGGCGGTGCACGCGCAGAGCCGCGCCCTCGATGCCGTGATCGTGATCGACAACGCCTCGACCGACCAGAGCGCGGCAGCGGTCCGCGCCCGTTACCCGTCCGTGCAGCTAGCCGAGCTAGCGCGCAATACCGGCGGGGCGGGCGGCTTCGCCGGCGGCCTGGCGCTGGCCCTGCACGACGACGCCGACCTGGTCTGGCTCATGGACGACGACACGGTGCCCGGGCCGGGCGCGCTGGTGGCGCTGCTGGCCGCCCGCCGGCGCCATCCCGGCCGCCCGCCCGCGGTGGTCGCCAGCCGGGTGGTCTGGACCGACGGGCGGGCGCATCCGATGAATACCCCGCGGACCAAGCCGTTCGTGACCAGGGCCGAGCGCGTGGCCGCCGCCGCCGGCGGGTGCCTGCCCATCCGCTCGGCGTCGTTCGTGTCGATCCTCGTCGACGCCGGCCTGTGCCGGCGCCGCGGCCTGCCGCAGGCGGACTACTTCCTGTGGAATGACGACTTCGAGTTCACCGCCCGGCTGCTGCGCGGCAACTCCGGCCTGCTCTGCCCGGCCAGCGTCGTCGTGCACCAGACCGCGGCCTTCGGCTCGACCGACCTCGATCCCGGGCCGCGCTTCTTCTACGAGGTCCGGAACAAGATCTGGACGCTGCGGGCCCGCTCGCCGCTGGCCCCCGCCGAGCGCATCCTGTACGGCGGCTCGACCCTGCGCCGCTGGGCGCGCACCTTCGCGAGGTCACGTGACCGGGGCGTGCTGCGATCGGCGCTGGTCAGGGGCATCGCCGCCGGGCTGGCTACGAGCCCCCGGCCGACCGCGGAGATCCTGGCGGCCGCCGGCCTGACGCTGCCGGCCGGGCCGGAGGACTAGCGGGCGGCAGGACTAGCGGGCGGCAGGACTAGCAGGCAGCGGGACTAGCAGGCAGCGGGACTAGCGCCGGCGGCCAGCGCGCCGGCGGACCGCCCTAGTTGCGGGGATCGCGCTGCGTCGTCAGAATGGAGATGGCGATGAGGCTCGCCATCAACCGCGGATTCATCTCGCTGATGGCCTCTACCACTTGTCTCGGTTTACCGAGCTTTGGGAGAGGGGAGCCAGCCGTGAGCGGTGATGACCTTGAGGCCGTCGGCAATGATCCCGGGGGCGCGTCCCCCGCTGTGACGCGAGCGGCTCCATGAGCCCGGTGCTGCCCATCCCGGTCGTTCAGGTGCTTCAGGTCGTGACGATCGCCGCCGTCGCCCCGGGGGTCTCCGGGGTGATGGCCCGGGTCGAGGCCAGGCTCCAGGGCCGCACCGGCCCGCGAGTTCTGCAGCCCTATTCCGACCTGCGCAAGCTCTTCCGGAAGGAGGCGCTCGCGCCCGAAGGCGCCAGCTGGGTCTTCCTGGCCGCGCCGCTGGCGGCGATGACCTGCTACCTGACCGTGCCGCTGCTCATCCCGGTGCTGACCACCTTCGGCCTGCCGCTGGGCTACATGGGCGACATTCTGGGTGGCGGCTTCATCCTCTCCCTGGCGAGCTTCCTGATCGCGGTGGCCGCCCTGGAGACCGGGAGCCCCTACGCCCAGCTGGGCGCGAGCCGGGCGAAGACGTTCTCGGCGATCACCGAGCCGGTCATCTTGTTCGTCGTGTTCACCGTCGCGCTAGTGACCGGCACCGATCTGCCGTATGCGCTAGCCGCGACGGTCCGGTCGTCAGCCGGCCAGATCGTCCGCCCGGCGCACGTGCTAGCCGCGGCGGCCCTGTTCATGGTGATCCTGTACGAGACCGGCCGCATACCGGTGGAGACGCACAGCGGGACGAACGAGTTCGGGATGATCGAGGAGGCCCGGCCGTTCGAGCACTCCGGCCCCTACTTCGCGCTGCTGAAGTGGGGCTCGGCCATGAAGCAGCTGATCCTCTACACCATTCTGATCAACGTGTTCGTGGCGCCGTGGGGGCTGGCCTCGACGGCGCAGGCCGGCTCGGTGGTGCTGGCGATCGTCGCGCTGGTGGCTAAAGCCGTCGCGCTGGGAGTCGTCGTCGCGGTCATCGACAACTCCTTCGCCAAGCTCCGCCTGTTCAAGATCACCGAGTTCGTGTCGGCGGCCTTCCTGCTGGCGGTGCTCGGCGTCTTCACCCTGTACCTGGGCGGTGGCTGATGGCGGGGGCGGCCGCTGTCGCGGCACCGAGCGTCTTCTCCGGCACCGCCAACGTCATCGCGGTGGGCGTGCTGCTCGTGGAGTTCGGGATGTTCCGCCAGGCGCTGCTGCGCGGCCAGGTCCGGCTCTACGCCGCCCAGTCGACGCTGATCTCCGTGCTGGCGGTCGTGGTAGCCGCGGCACGGCACCTGCCCGACTTGTACGTCCTGGCCGGGCTGTCGTTCGCGCTGAAGGTGGTGATCGTGCCGGTCGTGCTGCGCCGGCTGCTGCGCGGGCTCGGCGCGCGCGGTGAAGGGCCTGGCTGGACGGATATCGCGGGCAGCGGCTCGCTGAGCCTGGCGACCACCGTGCTGGTCGCGATCGTGCTGGCCGCGTTCGGCTTCTTCAGCGTCGCCGCCCTGGGGATTCACAGCCCGGTCCTGCCGACGACCGCGCTGGCGGTCTCGGTCGCCGTCGTGCTGGTGGCCTTCGTCCTGATGATCATGCGGCGGGACGTGGCATCCCAGGCCATCGGGTTCTTCTCGCTGGAGAACGGGGTCTCGCTGACGGCGCTGGTCGTGGCGGCGGGCCTGCCCCTGATCCTGGAGATCGTCTTCCTGTTCGACCTGCTGGTGGCCGTCGTGGTGTTCGGGCTGCTGATCCGGGTGCATCACGGCCGGGCCGAGTCGCTGTCCACCGCCGATCTGACCAGGCTGCGGGGTTGAGGCATGCTCGTCGTCGTCATGCTCCTGTTCATCGCGCCGGCCGCTGCCGCGGTGATCTGCCTGCTGGCCCCGCCGGCGGTCGCACGGGCCAGCACCGCGATCTGCGGCGCGGCCTGCCTGGGGCTCGTGATCGCGGTGCTGCCTACGGCGTCCCGGCACGATCTGGCCTACTGGGGCTTCTTGCGGATCGACGCGCTCAGCGTGGTGTTCCTGCTGGCCACGAGCTTCCTGTATGCGGCGGTCGCGGTCTACTCGATTGGCTACCTGGTCCACGACGGTGCCCATGCCGACCTCGGCGATCCCGGTTTCACCCGGTACTCCCGGCGGTTCTGGGCCGGCCTCAACCTCTTCGCCTGGGCCATGCTCGCGGCGCCGATGATGAGCAGCCTCGCGCTGCTCTGGGTGGCCATCGAGGTAACCACGGTGGTCTCGGCCCTGCTGGTGGCGATCGAGGACACCGACGGCGCCGCGGAGGCGGCCTGGAAATACGTGCTCATCGCCTCGGCCGGCCTGGGCCTGGCCCTGCTCGCGACGATCTTCGCGTACTACGCCGGCGCCCAGGTTCTCGGCCAGTCCTACGACCTGGCCTTCAGCCCGCTGCTGCGCGTGGCGGCCCACCTCCCGCACGCCCCGGTACAGCTGGCCTTCGTGCTGGCGGTGCTGGGCTTCGGCACCAAGATGGGGCTTTTCCCGGTGCACACCTGGCTGCCCGACGCGCACTCGGAGGCGCCGACACCGGTCTCCGCCATGCTGTCGGGATCGCTGCTGGCCGTGAGCTTTTACGCGATCTTGCGGTTCTACCAGTTCTCGGCCGTGACCCTCGGGCCGCGGTTTCCGAGAGATGTGCTGCTGGTCTTCGGGGTGGCCTCGCTGCTGCTCGCCGCCTTGTACCTGTTCGGCCAGCGGGACATCAAGCGCCTGCTGGCGTACTCCAGTGTCGAGCACATGGGCATCCTGGCCATCGGGGTGAGCTTCGGCGCGCCGATCGCGCTGGCCGGCGTGCTGCTGCACGTCCTGGCCCACGCCGCGGCCAAGGGGAACGCCTTCATGGGCGCGGGAGTGCTGGTGCGCAAGTTCGGCACCAAGCAGATCTCGGCGATCCGCGGCGGCCTGGACCTGCTGCCGTGGAGCGGGCCGCTGTTCCTGCTCGCGGTGCTGGCGCTGGGTGCCATGCCGCCGTTCGGCATCTTCCGGAGCGAGTTCGAGATCGTCGAGGGCGGCTTCGCGTCCCACGGCAACGCGGCGGCCGCCGTCCTGATCATCGGCGTCACGGTCGCCTTCTTCGGCCTGGCGGCGACCACCACCCAGATGCTCTTGCAGCCGCGAGCAGTCACGGCCGGCCCTGGCGGCGCCGAGCAGGCCCCGGCGCTGGCTGCGGTAGGTGCCGCGGCTATCCCCGCGGCTGCCGATAATCATCGGGCCGGGGCAGCGCCGCTGGATGGATCCGGGGGTCATCCGCCCAACTCTGCGCCGCTCACCCGAGGGGAGCCGAGTGCCTGGATGGTCATCCCGGTCGCGGTGGGTGCCGTGGTCCTGATCGTGCTCGGCGTGCATCCGCCGGCCGAGCTGACGGACCTGCTCGCCCGCGCCGTCCGCGAGCTGAGCGGGGCCGCGTGATGCCGGCCGCTACCAGCGCCGCGCTGGCCGCGAGCGTGCCGGAACTGTGGGACGAGCTCACCAGTGCGGTGGCGGCGGGCCGGAGGTTCGCGGACCTGTTCGCGACAGCACGCCCCGGGGGCCTGCTGCTGACCGCGCACCTGGCCGGGCCGGCGGATATCACCACCCGGGAAGCCATGCTGCCCCTCGGCGCGGCCAGCTACCCGGCGCTGACCCCGCGCCTGGGGGCCGCGTTCTGGTATGAGCGGGAGATCCACGACCTGTTCGGCGTCATTCCCGAAGGGCATCCTCGCCTGGAGCCGCTGATCCTGACCGCACCAGGTGACCCGCCCAGGCCGGGCGCAGAAGGTGGGCCCCGCCCCGTGGACCCTGACCCCGGTGTCCTGCCGAGTCATGTCGCCGGACCCGGCCTGTTCACGATCTCGCACGGTCCGGTTCGCTCGGGGGTGGTGGAGTCGATCGAGTACCTGGTGGAAACGCCGGGCGAGGACATCCCGCACCTGAACATGCGGGTCTTCTACAAGCACCGCGGCATCGAGAAGCGGTTTGAGGGCATGACGACGGCCGACGGGCTCCTGCTCGCGGAGCGGGCCGAGGGAATAGCGTCAGTCGCGCACGCCGTGGCCTACTGCCATGCGCTGGAGCGGCTCGCCGGGACTGAGGTGCCGTGGGCCGCTGCCCTCATCAGGACGGCGCACGCCGAGCTCGAGCGGCTGGCCTGTCACCTCGATGTCATCGTCCGGCTGGCCGACGGCGCCGGGCTGGCCGTGGCGACGGCCAGGTTCGGCTGGCACAAGGAGCAGGTGCTGCGCCTGGTGAGCCGGCTCTGCGGAAGCAGGTTCGGCCGCGGCGTGGTCGTCCCCGGCGGGGTGAGCCGGTATCCCCTGATCGGGCCGGGCGACCTGCTCGCGGCGATCGGCGAACTTGATCAGCGGATCGCGGCGGACTTGTCTCTCCTGATGGGCACCGCGTCGTTCCTCGACCGGCTGCGACGCACGGGGCCGCTCCGACCCGACCGCGCCCGGGAGCACGGCGCGCTCGGACCCATCGGCCGGGCGTCGGGGTGCACCGACGATGCCCGTCAGGCCCGGCCCTATGATGCCTACGGCTCGCTCGCGGTGCGCACCGCCAGCGGCCAGGATGGCGACGCGATGGCCCGGCTCGAGGTACGCGTGGACGAGATCGCGCAGTCGATCCACCTGCTGCGCCAGGCGGCCGATGAGCTTTCCGAGGCGGGCGGAAGCCGGCTGCTCGCGGAGTGCGACCCAGCGGACGGCCGAGGTATCGGCTGGGCGGAGGCACCGCAGGGCGAGGTGCTCTACGACGTCCAGGTGGCCGGCGGCCTGATCGGCCGCTGCCGGGCCAGGTCGGCCTCGTTCCACAACCTGGTCCTGATGCACGAGGTGTTCGCCGGTGACATCCTCACCGACTTCCCGTTCATCGAGGCGAGCTTCGGGCTGTCAATCGCGGGGGTGAGCGGCTAGATGTGGGCATTGCGCGGCCTCCGGAACGGCGTCGTGACAACACGCTGGCCCGCCAGGCCCGACGACTACGCGGCGGCGACCCGCGGACCGGCGACGGTGCTGGCCCCGCTGACCGGCCGACCCGTCAATCTTGACGGCCTCTGCCCAACTGGCGCGATCACCCGCGAGGGCCCCGTGCCGCTCCGCCTTGACCAGGGTCGCTGCATCCAGTGCGGTCGATGCGTAGCGGCCCGGCCGGACGTATTCGGCTGGACGAGCGGGCCCGGCAGCGCCGTGCTCACCCGGCCGGCCCTGGTCGTGCCGCCCGTCGCTGAGACCGCGGAGCGGCTCGCCGCGATCCGAGCCGACCTGCGCACGAGAACCCGCGCGCTGCGCAGGTCCGTGCACCTGCGGCACGTCGATGCCGGCTCTGACGGCACGGAGGAGTGGGAGATCCTCGCCCTGCTGAACCCGGTCTACGACATGCACCGGCTCGGGATCTTCCTCACGGCCAGCCCGCGGCATGCCGATGTGCTGCTGGTCACCGGGGCCGGAGCGCGCGGGATGACCGAGCCGCTGCGCCAGACCTATGCGGCGATGCCGTATCCCAAGGTGGTGATCGCGGTCGGGACAGACGCGGTCGGCGGCGGCCTGGTCGGTCCCTCGTATGCGACGGCGGGCGGCATCGGCGGCACGGTGCCGGTGGACGTGTGGCTACCGGGATCCCCGCCCAGCCCGTTCAGCATCCTGCATGCTCTGCTGCTCGCGCTGGGCCGGGTGCCTGCCCGGGCGGATGATCAGCGATGACGGCCTACTCCGCGGTGCTGGCGGCGGGTCTCGCACTGCTGGCCCTGGCCGCCGTCGTCGACCTGGTGCTCGGCGCCAGTCGGCCGCGCCTGCTGCCGGTGCCCTACCTGGCCGGCGCGGCGGCGTCGGCGTGCCTGGCGATGGCAGGCGCGGCGGCACTCGCCGGCCGGCCGGTGGCTTTGCGCGTGGCCGGCCTGCTGGGCTCAGGCACGGTCGGGCCGGCCGCGGACCGATTGTCTGGCCTGTTCCTGGTGATCGCGTTCGGCGCGGCATTCGCCGTCTCGCTAGCCCTCGCCAGCTGGGCAGCCGGCCCGGCCCGGCCCGCCCGCCGCGGCCTGAGCGCGAGTTACGCCCTGGCGCTCGGCGCCGTGGCGGTGGTGCTGACGGCCAGGGACGCGTTCACGCTCCTGTTCGCCTGGGAGTCGCTGACGCTCGCGTTCTACCTGCTATCCGGATTCGAGCGGACCCGGCCGGGCCGCCCGGCGGCGGCGCTGGTCACGCTGGCCTTCGGCCGGATCAGCGGGATCTGTTTGCTGGCCGGGCTGCTGCTGCTGGCCGGCCGCTCAGGCTCGCTGACGCTGGCGGGCCTGGCCCACGCCGGTGCCGGGGCGCCGCGGTCGGCCGCCGAACTGCTGCTGCTGCTCGGGTTCGCCGTCAAGGTCGGGCTGGTGCCGTTTCAGGTCTGGCTGCCGCGCGGCTACGCGGCGGCAGCCGGGCCGACCCGCGCGATCATGGCGGGCGTGGCGGTCAATGTCGGGTTCTACGGGCTCTGGCGGACCCTCGCGCTGCTCGGCCCCCCGCCGGGGGCCGTGACCGGCATCCTGCTCGTGCTCGCCAGCCTGACCGCCGTGCTCGGAATCGCCCACGCCGCCGTCCAGACCAGCCTGCAGCGGGTCATCGCCTATTCCAGCGTGGAGAACTCGGGACTGATCCTGGCGGGCTTCGGGGTGGCGCTGGTCGGCGCCGCCACCCGCGAGCGGGGCCTGCTGGCGGCCGGGCTGCTGGCCGCCACGCTCCAGATCGTCGCGCACACGGCGGCGAAGTCGCTGCTGTTCACGAGCAGCGCCCGGATGGAGGCCGCAGACGGGACCGACAACCTGGACAGGCTGCGCGGCAGCGTCCGGCTGAGGCCCTGGAGCGGCACCGGACTGGCCATCGGCAGCCTGACCCTGGCCGGGCTGCCGCCGACGGCGGGGTTCGTGTCCGAGTGGTTCTTGCTGGAAGCGCTGATGCAGCAATTCCGCGTGCCTGGCCTCGGCGACCGGCTGGTGCTGGCGATCACCGGCGCGGCCGTGGCGCTGACGGCCGGCTTCGCCGGGGTGACCTTCGTCCGGCTGATCGGCATGGTCGTCCTGGGCAAGCCGGGCTCCGGCGGCGGCGCCGCGCCCCGGGACTACGGACTGGCCGGACGGGTGGGCATCGTCCTGCTCGGCGCGGCCTGCCTCGTCACCGCCGCGCTGACGCCGCTGGAGATCAGGGTCATCGCCGCAGGCCTGTCGCCGATCCTGCCCAGCAGCGCGATCCTGGGTGCGCTGAAGTCGCCGTGGGTTCTCCAGCCAGTGTTCGCGGACTTCTCGATCCTGTCCCCGTCGTGGCTCTGGCTCGTGATGCCGGCCCTCTTCCTGGTGGTCTGCCTGGTGGCCTGGGCGGCCTCGGGCAGCCGGCTGCTGCGGGTGCGCCGGGTCCCGCCGTGGCGGTCAGCGACGGCAGGGGTCAGCGGCCAGGCCAGCTACACCGCCTTCGGATTCGCCAACCCGACCCGGCGGGTGCTCGCCGGAGTGCTGCACACCAGGGCAGAGGTGCGGCAGATCGAAGGCCGACGGCCCGGCGAGCCGGAGGATCCGGCGGCCGAGGCGGCGCACATCGGTTACAGCTCGGACGTCATCGAGGTCGTCGAGGAGTACCTCTACCGGCCCGTGCTGCGTCCGTTCCTGCTGCTCGTCCGGCTCGCACAGCGCCTGCAGTCCGGCCGGCTCGATGCCTATCTCGCCTACATGCTCATCGCCCTCGTCGCCGTGCTGGCGGTCGTGACTGCGCTGCGCTGAGACAGGCAGCCTCGACCGGGTCTAGGACGACCAGGCCCTTGGTGACCAGTGTGTCGAGCTGAGGGAGGAAGTCGCGGATGCGCTGCTCGGCATCGATGATGACGATCGCGATAGGAAAATCCTCGGACAGCGACAGCAGGCGATTGTGGTGCAGGCGGCTGGACGCGCCGAAGCCCTCGATGCCGCGCTGCACGGTAGCGCCAGCGAGCCCGGCGGCGTGGGCGCGGTGCACGATCTCGGCGTAGAGGGGCCTATGGTGCCACCGGTCGCAGGACCCGATGAGGATGGTCAGGCGCAGGGCCGCACCTTCGACTCTCACGTAGCCTCCCGGACCGCTTCTTCGCGCAGGCAGGAACCCGACCCAAGCTAGGAGCCGTCAGCCGAAAGGGCGGTTCAGGTCGCTCGTGAGCGGCCCACGGCGGGACCCATCGCCGCGTGTCCCCTCAGTGAAGAACTCCAATGGGATCGGCGTCAAGAGGCAGCGGGAATCTCGTAGTCGCCCTCACAGAGCGCCCAGCAGATAGGCGACGAGGACTGCCGCGAAGACGTAGAAAAGGTAGGCATTGACATCCCCCGACTGCAGCGGGCGGATGAAGTCAGCTAGCCACTCGACGCCCCGGATCACCGGCTGGTACAGGTAACGCTCGAACCAGGGCGTCACCTCGGCCTCGTAATGCACGGGACCAGAACGACCTGCCGGATCATCCGACGCACGCCGCATCGACACATTCGGCCGGTACAGCGCGTCGAAGGTCACTCTGGTCGGCGCCGAGAAGGTCATGGCCGAGTACTGCATGCGCGGCTTGAACGTGACCAGGCCGCCATCCCATACCGGCACGATCGCGGTTCCGGCCCGCGGGCGCCCGGCCCAGTAGATCAGTAGTGGCACCCCCAGAACGGCCACGAGGAATACCGTCAGGTAGGTCGGGGAGAAGCCGGCGAAGTCAGTGTGCGCCGGAATCACGGTCAGATTTCCCGGCAGCAGGATGGGCCGCAGAGTGACCCCGGTGACAGTGTGCATCGCACGGGCCAGGCCGGTCAGCACGACCGGCGCTCCGACGGCCAGCGCCACGCATGCCACTGCCAGCAGGGCGGGCCCGGCAACCGGCTGGCGAGCCTCGCTGGCCGCGGCCGCCTGCCGGGTCCTGGGCATCCCCAGGTAGGGGATTCCGTATCCGCGGACGAAGGCATAGATGGCCAGTCCGCCAGTCAGGCCCAGGGTGGCAGCGGCGACCACGATGAGGATCGCGATCAGGTGGCTGCCGGTCCGGAAGCCCTGGAACAGTCCCTGAAAGATGAGCCACTCGCTGACGAAGCCGTTGAGCGGAGGCAGCGCCGCGATGCCCAGGGTGCCGACGAAGGTGATCACTCCGGCCCGCGGGAGCCGGCGCGCGAGGCCGCCGAGCCGGTCCATGTCCCGGGTACCCGATGCGTGCTCCACCACGCCGGCCTCCAGGAACAGGAGCGTCTTGTAGCAGCCGTGATTGGCCACGTGGTACAACCCGGCGAGCAGCAGGAAGGCCCAGAGCGCGCGCTGCCCGTAAGCGAGGAAGGTCATCGCCGCGCCGAAAGCGATCACGATGATCCCGATATTCTCGATGGTGGAGTAGGCGCAGAACGCCGCCCACGATTCCGTGCATCTAGCTTGAGGGCCTTGACTGACACCACGGCTGAGGGATACCCCGACTGCGATCAGGGAGATCGCGATCAGGAGCCAGAGCAGGAGCGCGACCCGCTTGAAGCCCAGACGCTGGTACAACCGAAGCGCTTTGCCTCGGTCTCGGCGGGGGCGTCGCCGGTTGCGGCGCGACTGGCGGGTACTCTCCCGCAAGCGCGGCCGGATCTTCTCACGCGCGGGCATTTCCTCGCCCGCTACCAGCCGAGTAAATGTGACCAGCAGCGCGACCAACTCTGGGTCAGAGCCGGCAAGCCCGTCCTTGATCGATTCCAGTGCCTGCTGCTCCCGCGCGCTGAGGCTCATCACCACTCCCCCGATCGACTTACCGGGGGGTGGGCCCGTCGAAGCGGCACGTCCACCACGGCGGCCAATCGAAGCCGCCCGGCCGCTGATCCAGCAACCCGCGGCGCGATTGGCGAACCGGCCCAGAGCGACATTAAAGGCCTCCACCTGCGTGCGCTGCGTCCACGACGCCAAACAAGTAGAGGCCATCAGCCCGGATGCAATTCCAGGTGTTACGCGAGCCTCATCGCGTGACCACCAGGATATACCATTCCGGATGGCAGGCCGGGAACCCTCCAGCGTTTCATCCCTGCGCCCGCGTAACCCGATCACCGGACTCACGGCAGAGCCGTGCTCCTGGCAGATGGCAGATGGCAGGTGGCAGATGGCAGGTGGCAGGAGCAACAGTGCAGCGAACGGCCCCGGGATGACGCCCGCCCGGTCCGCACCGTAAAATAGATAGCGACGATGGGGCTCGTCGACGAAACCGCCTTGCTGGCTGATGGCTCCTGTGGAGCGCCCTTGCGGCGAGGACAGGAGCACCTCATGTCATCCCCGACTGCCGACGGTACGGCCAATGGCAGGACGGCAGGCCCGGGTACCGTCGCGTCCCGCACCGACCTTCCTGGGAGCTCGCCCGCCGGGCCGCCGAAGTCGTCGGAGCCAGGCTCGCCTCGGCGATTTAGCGGCCTGCTGCAGGAGGAGCCGACGAGGCAGGCCAGTCCCGAGGATCAGGCAGGCCGCGCCTTCGTAGCCGATCTGCGCCTCGATCAGATCGTCCAGGCGATTGCTGGTGACCGCGAAGAGCGCGACCTGCTGACCGCGCTGCTCTACCAGCAGGTTCACGACATGGGCACCTTGAACTATCGCCACGAGGTCTTCCGGGACCTCCAGGACGCTCGCCTCCTGGAGCGGGTCAAGCATTTTGCCGAGCGGATGCGCCAGGTGCGCCTGCATCTCGGCCAGCTGACGAAAATGCAGTCCCGGTACCAGCAGGAGGGCTGGTTCCTTGACGCCGCGGCGATCTACTGCGATGCCGTACGCGCGCTGGCCGATGACCTGATCGCCGGGCAGATCACCTCCCGCGCTCTTCTAGCCTTCCGCGACTACCTGGCCGCCTATGTCGCTGCCGGGCAGTTCACCGGGCTCGCCTCCGAGACCGGTGAACGTAAGGCCGACCTTGCCCAGGTCACCTACCTCGTCCGCGTCCGGGGCCTCAGAGTAGACGTCAGCCGGTACGACGGCGAGGCCGACTACAGCGCCGAGATAGAAAGGACATTCGAGCGGTTCCAGCAGGGCGCCGTCAAGGACTACCGCATCCAGTATCGAGGCTGGCCCGGCATGAACCACGTCGGCGCCCTGATCCTCGATCGGGTGGCCCGCCTGTTCAGCGATGAGTTCTCTGCCCTCGACAGTTACTACAGTCGGCACGCCGGGTTCCTGGACGCGACGATCCGCCAGTTCGAGCGTGAGCTTCAGTTCTACCTGTCATACCTCGACTACATCGAACCGCTTCGCTCGGCGGGGCTCAGCTTCTGCTTTCCGGAGCTCAGCGCGGACTCGAAGGAGATTTTCGCGAGCCAGACCTTCGATCTCGCTCTCGCCAGCAAGCTGGTCGCCAACCGCACGGTTGTCGTCAGCAACGAGTTCCGCCTCAGCGGTCCGGAGCGCATCTTCGTCGTCTCCGGCCCGAATCAGGGCGGCAAGACGACGTTTGCCCGGACCTTCGGCCAACTCCATCACCTGGCCAGCGTCGGATGTCCCGTTCCGGGCAGCGCGGCCCGCCTCTTCCTGTTCGATCGGATCTTCACCCATTTCGAGAGGGAGGAGGACCTGGCGAACCTGAGCGGAAAGCTGGAGGACGACCTCATCAGAATCCAGGGCGTCCTACGGGCGGCGACGCCCAGAAGCATCGTCATCATGAACGAGATCTTCACTGCGACGACCCTGAGCGATGCTCGCTTCCTGGGCGGCAAGGTTCTGGAGAAGATCATCGAGCTGGACCTGCTGTGCGTCTACGTCACCTTCGTCGATGAGCTGGCATCGCTCGGGGAGTCCGTGGTGAGCATGGCCAGCACTATCGTCCCGGAAAATCCGGCCGAGCGCACGTACAAGGTGGTGCGGAAGCCGGCCGACGGCCTCGCCTATGCGCAGGCTATCGCGGAGAAGCACAACCTCACCTACGAGCGCCTCAGCGAAAGGATCGCCTTGTGAAGGCCTACCTCCTGCAGGAGAAGGAGGACTTCGACTTCGGGGGTGCGCTGCCCCCGAACCACGAAGACCTGATCCAGGATCTGGAACTGGGCACGCTGCTCAATGCGATGGCGGCCGGGGATAAGTTCCTCTTCGACGTCTCCAGGAAGGTGCTGCTGGCGAGCCTCGACGATCCGACGGCGATCGTCTACCGCCAGCACGTCCTAGCGGACTGCATGGCCCAGCCGGAGATCATCCGGGAGATGTACGCCGTCGCGGTGGGTGCGCTTGAGGACAAGCGAGGCCTCTGGGGATACTCGTCGCAGTACCCTTCCTCGATCCTGTCCGCGGCGGTCCGGCAGCTCGAGGCCCTCATCGTCCGGCTCAGAGAGTTGCGCCGGATCGCCGACAGCCACGCGGAGAAGTTCCGGTCCGCGGGACTGCTGGCGTTGTTCAACACTTTGAAGCGAGAACTGGATGACGACTACTTCGAGACACTTCGCCGCCACCTGAAGCAGCTGGGCTTCCGAGGCGGTGAGCTGATAAGCGCACAGCTCGACCGGGACAATAGCGGGATCAACTACGTCCTCCGCTCGACGGCGAATGCCAGCCGGAACTGGAAGCAGCGCGTCGGAATCGGCTCCCGGTCTTCCTACTCCTTCTCGATCTCGCCCCGCGACGAGGCGGGCGGTCAGGCACTCTCGAATATCACCAGCCGGGGGATCAACCTGGTCGCCAACGCGATGGCCCAGTCAGCCGACCACGTCTCCAGCTATTTCACCATGCTGCGGGCAGAGCTTGGGTTTTACGTGAGCTGTCTTAACCTGGGAGACCGGCTCGTGGCCAAGGAGGAGCCGGTGACATTTCCCGTGCCGTCCGCGGCCAGCCCGTGGGAGCTGTCCTGCTCGGATCTGCGTGACGCCAGCCTGGCGCTCCGGATCGAGGACCGGGTCGTTGGCAACGACGTCGATGCCACGGGCAAGCCGCTCGTGATCATCACCGGCGCCAACTCCGGCGGAAAGTCGACGTTCCTGCGCAGTGTCGGCGTGGCCCAGCTCATGATGCAATCCGGCATGTTCGTGCTGGCCGGCTCCTTCCGGGCGAGCGTGTGCGAGAAGGTCTTCACGCACTTCATCCGCGAAGAAGACCCCACGATGAGCAGCGGCCGCCTTGACGAGGAGCTCAGCAGGATGAGCAGCATCGCCGATCAGATCAGCCCGCACGGCCTCATGCTGTTCAACGAGTCGTTCGCGGCGACCAACGAGCGCGAAGGATCAGAGATCGGCCGCCAGGTCGTACGCGCACTGCTGGAAGCGGACATCAGGGTCTTCTTCGTCACCCACCAGTTCGACTTTGCCGAGAGCTTCCGCCTCCAGCGCGCAGACTCCACGCTCTTCCTCCGAGCCGAACGCCAGGACGGCGGGCGACGAAATTTCACGCTCGCAGTCGCCCAGCCGCTCCCGACCAGTTACGGCGAGGACATTTATTACCGCATCGGCGGATGGATGGGCGAGCCGGCCAGACACCGGACCCAGGCGACCTCGAGAGCCGACTCTCGCGAGGACCGCTGACCGAGCAGCGACGTCCCCAGCGTGATCGATGCGATTCCCGGCGCCGAAGACGGCCGCGAGCCGACTGACGCAGCGGGCAGCAGCGAGAACTCCGAACGGCTCGGCAGCCAGCCGGACCTGCTCACCGAGATGAAGGTGCTGCGCCGCCAGGCCAGGGCCGCCCGGCATGCCTACTGGTTCCCCCTCGTCCTGTTCGGGCTGCTGACGTGCGCGTCCGTTCCGTTTTACATTCAGCAGGTTCCCCGGGAGACGGGTGCCTTCGGGATCACGATCAGCCCGGCCGAGCCGACGCTGCCGTTCCTGGGCGGCCTGCCGGGGTTCCAGACGCGCAGCTACCTGGCGTACTACTGGATCGCCGCGCTGCTGGGCGGCCTGCTGGCGACCCAGCTGTGGTACTGGTGGCACGCCCGCCGGGTCGGCCTGGCCACCCCAGCCCGCGGCTACCTGATCACCACCGCGGTCCTCACCGTGACGGCCATCGTGCTCCCGCCGCTGTCGCAGCTGCGCTGGCTGCACGGGCTGCGGGTGCTCTGGCCGGGCGACCTGGTGGTCCGGGGCACGTTCCCGTTCCTCATCATCACGGCCGGCCTGCTGGCGCTCGCCTGGGCCGAGCGGAGCCGGGCCCTGGCGGTCATCGCCGCCGTCTACACCGGAGCCGCGCTGCTCGCGAGCCTCTACGACGTGGCGAACATCGCCTACCGGATCGGCTGGAACATCGCGCCGGGCGATGGGTCGCTGCCGAACAGGCTGCTGCCCGCCGCGGTGCTGCTGCTGGCGGGTGCAGCCACCCTCGCGGCGCAGCGGCGGCACCGGACCGCGGCATGAGCGCGGCTGGGCCCGCGCCGCCTGAGCAGGGACCGCCTGAGCAGGTCGACGGCCGGCACCCCACCACCGGCCTGGACGAGACGGTTCACCAGCGGCACCGGCTCGGCATCCTCACCATCACGGCCGAGGCGCAGCGCGCCGAGTTCGGCTACCTGCGCGAGGCCCTCGGCCTGACGCCCGGCAACCTGTCCCGGCACCTCACCGTGCTGGAGGAGGCGGGCCTGGTCCAGGTGGAGAAGGGCTACTCGGGGCGCCGGCCGCGGACCTGGATCCGCATCACCGGCCGGGGCCGGGACGCGCTGGCCACCGAGCTCCGCGCGCTGACCGAGCTACTCCGCCGGCACGCGGCGGGCGGCGGCTAGCCGAGCGGCCGACTTACCGGCCCAGCAGCTCGTACCTGGCCTCGGCCGCGTCCTTCTGCGGCCCCCACCAGGACTCGCTGGCCCGGTACCAGTCGATGGTCGCCGCGAGCCCGGCCCGGAAGTCGCCGAAGCGCGGCTCCCAGCCCAGCTCGGTGCGGATCTTCGTCGAGTCGTTGGAGTACCGCAGGTCGTGACCGGGCCGGTCGGGTACCCGGTCATAGGCGTCCGACGGCTGGTCCATCTGCTCCAGGATCAGCTCCAGGATCTGCTTGTTGCTGCGCTCGTCGCCCGATCCGATGAGGTAGGTCTCCCCGATGGCGCCCCGGTCGAGGATCAGGTGCACCGCCGCGTTGTGGTCATCGACGTGCGTCCACTCGCGGACGTTCTCCCCCGCCCCGTACAGCTTGGGCCGGGTACCGGTCAGCACGTTGGTGATCTGGCGCGGGACGAACTTCTCCACGTGCTGGTAGGGGCCGTAGTTGTTGGCGCAGTTCGACAGGGTGGCCGCCACGCCGTAGGACCGCACCCAGGCCCGCACGAGCATGTCGGAGCCGGCCTTGGTGGCCGAGTACGGGCTGGACGGGTCGTAGGCGGTCCGCTCGGTGAACCGGTCGGCCGAGTCGAGGGCCAGGTCCCCGAACACCTCGTCGGTGGAGATGTGGTGCAGCCGGCGCGCGTGGCGGCGGACGGCCTCCAGGATCGTGTAGGTGCCCACGATGTTGGTGCGGATGAACGGCTCCGGGTCGTGCAGGGAGTTGTCGACGTGCGACTCGGCGGCGAAGTGCACGACCACGTCCGACTCCGCCACCAGGATGTTCACCAGCTCGGCGTCGCAGATGTCGCCCTCGACCAGCGCGACCTGCCCGGCGACCGGAGCCAGGCTCGCGGGGTTGCCGGCGTAGGTCAGCGCGTCCAGCACCCGGACCTCGTAGTCCGGGTGCTCCCGCAGCGTGTACTGAACGAAATTCGCGCCAATGAACCCGGCGCCCCCGGTCACGAGCATTCGCCTCATGATCCGCCATCCTAGCCCGGACCGGGCGGGCCGGGACGGTCAGGGAATCAGGACGATCTTGCCGCGGGTGTGCCGCTTCTCCAGCTCGGTGTAGGCCTGCCGGACCTCATCGAGCGGGTAGGTGGCCGCGATCGGGATCTCGATCCGGCCCGACGCCACCAGCTCGGTCATCTCCGCCAGCACGTCGGTGGTCGAGGCGTCGGAGCTGCCCTCGGCCTTGGCCCCGTACTCCGCCGCCGCGTCGTAGGCGATGATGGTCTCGATCCGGTCCCGGGGCACGCCGAGCTCGACGGCGAGCCGGACGTAGTCGGGCCCGAACAGGTCGATGAAGGCGTCCACGCCGTCGGGGGCGGCTGCCCGGACCCGGTCGGCCAGGCCGTCGCCGTAGGCCACCGGGGTCACGCCGAGCGAGGCCAGCCAGGCGTGGTGGGACGGCGAGGCGATCCCGATCACGCTGGCGCCCCTGACCCGCAGCAGCTGCACGACCACCGAGCCGACGCCGCCGACGGCGGCGGACACCACCACCGTGTCGCCCGCTCCGGCCGACACGGCCCGCACTGCCGCGTACGCGGTCACGCCGACCACGTACATCGAGCCCGCCACCGGCCAGGACAGGCCGGCCGGCTTGCGGATGAGCTGGCCGACGGGCACCGCGACGTACTGCGCCTGGCTGGAACGCTGCCACGACCAGCCCAGTACCTCGTCGCCGACCGCGAATTCCGTCACGCCGTCCCCGATCTCCCGGACGATGCCCGCCAGGTCGCTGCCCTGGCCCGACGGGAACGTCGCCGGCCACCTGGAGTCGAGGTAGCCCGCGCGGATCGAGGCCTCGCCGGGATTGATCGCGGCGGCCAGTACCTCCACGATCACCTCGCCCGCCGCCGGCGTCGGCACCTCGACGTCCGCCACGTACAGGACCTCTATGGCCCCGTAATGGTCAAATCGCACTGCCCTGGCCATCGCCGCGCCCCCATCTCGTCGCTGACGTGAGGATCTTCTGCCGGTCTTCGTTATCAGGGCTCTAGGCCGCTCTAGACCCAGCGGATCGCCGCGATATCGGGCGCGCCGAGCCGCGCGGCCTCGGCGGCGTGGTCGTCGGGCTTGGTCTGCGAATCGCGCTCAGCCGCGACTCGCGCCAGGTAGTGGTCGATTTCCCGCTGCTTGTGCTCGTCGTCCCAGTCCAGCGGGCCCGCCATCAGATCGGCGACGGTCTGGGCGGCGGCCACGCCGCGATCCCAGGACTCGATCGAGATGCGCATCCGCCGGGCCAGCACGTCGTCCAGGTGCCGGGCACCCTCGTGCGTGACGGCATAACGAGCCTCGACCCGCAGGTAGTCATCCGCGCCCGGCAGCGGCTCGGCCAGCGACGGATCCTCCACCAGCATCGCCAGCAGCTCATGGATGCAGGACCCGTAGCGGTTGAGCAGGTGCTCGACGCGGACGGGGTGCACGCCGGCGGTCACGGCCAGCGCCCGGCGCTGGTTCCACAGGGCGCGGTAGCCATCCGCGCCGATCAGCGGGACCGTGTCCGTGCAGGAGTCCGGCACCCGGGCGTCCAGGCCGCGGGCCGCCTCGTTAACGGCGTCGGCGGCCATCACCCGGTAGGTCGTGTACTTGCCACCAGCGACGACGACCAGGCCCGGGACCGGGTGGCCGACCACGTGCTCGCGCGACAGCTTCGAGGTCTCCTCCGACTCGCCGCTCAGCAGCGGCCGCAGGCCGGCGTACACACCCTCGACGTCCTCCCGGGTGAGCGGTGAGGTGAGGACGGCGTTGACGTGCTCCAGCAGGTAGTCAATGTCGCTGGAGCTCGCGGCCGGGTGAGCCTTCTCCAGCGCCCAGTGGGTGTCGGTCGTCCCGATGATCCAGTGCCGCCCCCAGGGGATAACGAACAGCACGCTCTTCTCGGTCTGCAGGATGATCCCGGTGGTGGACTGCAGCCGGTCCCGGGGCACCACGAGGTGAATGCCCTTGGAGGCCCGCACGTGGAACTGGCCGCGGGTGTCGGCGAGAGCCTGGGTGTCGTCGGTCCACACGCCGGTGGCGTTGATGACCTGCCGGGCGCGCACCTCGAATCGGTCCCCGGTCTCCAGGTCGGTCATCGTCGCGCCGGTTACCCGCTCGCCCTGCCGCAGGAAGCCGGTGACCTGCACCCGATTGGCCACCATGGCGCCGAAGGAGGCGGCGGTCCGCACGACGGTCAGCGTGTGCCGGGCGTCGTCCACCTGCGCGTCCCAGTACTGCACGGCCCCGGTGAGGACATCACTGCGCAGGCACGGAGCCTCCCGCAGGGCCTTCTTCCGGGTCAGGTGCCGGTGATGGCGCAGCCCGTGCGCCGTGCCCGAGGTGAAAGCCATCGCGTCGTAGAGAGCCACCCCGGCGCCCACGTAGGCACGTTCCCAGTGGTGGCGCAGCGGATACAGGAAGGGCACCGGGCGGATGAGATGGGGGGCGATGCGGTCCAGCAGCAGGCCGCGCTCGGTGAGGGCCTCCCGGACCAGGCCGAAGTCGAGCATCTCCAGGTACCGCAGGCCACCGTGGATCAGCTTGCTGGACCGGCTGGATGTCCCGCTGGCCCAGTCGCGCGCCTCGACGAGCGCCGTGGTCAGGCCGCGCGTGACCGCGTCGAGCGCACACCCGGCGCCGACCACTCCGCCGCCGATGACGAGCACGTCGACCTCGCGCTGCGCCATCTGGGCCACCGCGCCCGCCCGGGACGCCGGGGACAGGTCGGCTACCACGGGTCGGCTACCACGGGTCTGCTACCACAGTTCCGCTTACCACGGGTCTGCTACCACCAGATCAGTCGACATCCACCCAGTTCAGCGTACGCTGAACCGCCTTCTTCCAGCCTGCGTAACCAGCTTCCCGCTGCTGATCATTCCATTGTGGCTCCCAGCGCCGGGCCTGGTTCCAGTTAGCCCTGAGCTCGTCGGTGCCCGACCAGAATCCAGTGGCCAGCCCGGCGGCGTACGCGGCGCCCAGCGCGGTCGTCTCGGCCACGACCGGGCGGCTGACCGGTACGCCGAGAATGTCGGCCTGCAGCTGCATGCACAGGTTGTTCGCGGTCACCCCGCCGTCGACCTTCAGCACCTCCAGGGCCACGCCAGAGTCGGCTTCCATGGCGCGGGCGACGTCGCGGCTCTGGTAGCAGATCGCCTCCAGGGTGGCCCGGGCGAGGTGGGCACTGGTGTTGAAGCGCGAGAGTCCGACGATCACGCCCCGGGCGTCGCTGCGCCAGTAGGGCGCGAACAGCCCGGAGAAGGCCGGCACGAAGTAAATGCCGCCGTTGTCGGTGACCTGGCCGGCCAGCGACTCGATCTGCGCCGCGCCGGAAATGATGCCGAGCTGGTCTGCCAGCCACTGCACGGCCGACCCCGTGACGGCGATCGAGCCCTCCAGCGCGTAGGCCGGCCTGCTGTCGCCGAACTGGTAGCACACGGTGCTCAGCAGCCCGTGCTGGCTGCGCACCAGCTCTGGCCCGGTGTTGAGCAGCAGGAAGTTGCCCGTCCCGTAGGTGTTCTTGGCTTCGCCGGCGGCGAAGCACACCTGGCCGACGGTCGCGGCCTGCTGGTCACCGAGGTCACCGGTGAGCGGCACGCCCCGGACCGCGGCGAGCCCGCGCACCTCGCCGTAGCCGGCCGGGAGCGAGGACGGCCGGATCCGCGGCAGCATCGCGCGCGGGATGGCGAACAGGCTCAGCAGCTCCTCGTCCCAGTCCAGCGTCTCCAGGTTCATCAGCATCGTGCGGCTGGCGTTCGTCACGTCCGTGACGTGCGCGCCGCCATCGGGCCCTCCGGTGAGGTTCCAGATCAGCCAGGAGTCGATGGTGCCGAAGATGGCCGCGCCGCTTTCGGCCGCCTCGCGCACCCCGTCGACGTTCTCCAGGATCCACTGCACCTTCCCCGCCGAGAAATACGTCGCGGGCGGCAGGCCCGCCCTGACGCGGATCAGGTCGCCGCGGCCGTCGCGCTCCAGCGCGCTGGCGATGCGGTCGGTGCGGGTGTCCTGCCAGACGATGGCGTTGTAGTAGGGACGGCCGGTCCTGCGGTTCCAGACGACTGCCGTTTCGCGCTGATTGGTGATCCCGAGCGCCGCCAGGTCGCCGGGGACCAGGCCGGCCCGATTCAGCGCGGTCTGGATCACCGCGGCGGTCCGCTCCCAGATCTCGACCGGATTGTGCTCGACCCACCCCGCCCGGGGCAGGATCTGCTCATGCTCCAGCTGATGCCTGGCCACCTCGTTGCCGGAATGATCGAAGAGCATGAACCGGGAGCTGGTCGTGCCCTGATCGACGGCCCCGACAAAGTCGGGCATAGGGTTCCTCCGCGCGGCTAAGGGCGGGTCGTTCCCGCGATGAACGGGGTCAGGCCGGCCGCAGGGCCGCCTGGGCCAGGCGGGCGTTCTCCTGGATGCTGGCGCCAAGCTCAGCCGCATCCTCGGCATCGCCCACGCCCATGGCGTGAGCCGCGTAGCGGACGTAGACACCCGCCATGATGCAGGCCAGCTTCCAGTGCGCGAAGGCCAGGTAGTAGCCCAGGTCGGTGAGGTCTGCGCCCGAGCCGGCGGCGTACCGGGTGGCCAGCTGCGCCGTGCTCGGGAAGCCGGGCAGCTCGGTCGCGGGCCGGGCCCAGTACATCAGGAAGGTGCCGAGGTCGGCGAGGGGATCGCCCAGCGTGCACAGCTCCCAGTCCAGCACCCCCGCGACCCGGCCGGCGGCGGACAGGACGGTGTTGTCGAGGCGATAGTCGCCGTGCACGATGGCGGCGCCGCGCTGCGCCGGCACCCGGCCAGCTAGCTGCTGGTGGACCTCGTCGACGAGGGGCACCGGCTGGTAGACGCCGGCCTCCCGCGCCTGCTGCTGGGACTGCTGGAACTGCCCGTGCCACCGGCGTAGCTGCCGCTCGATGTAGCCCTCGCGGCGGGCCAGGCCGCCGAGCCCGACGACGTCGATGTCCACCTGGTGGAGGGCGACCAGGACATTGACGAGGTCCTCGCCGGCCGCCTGGCGGGTTCGCTCGTCCAGGGCGGCCTGCGTCTGCGCCGCGTCACGCAGGATGTGCCCGTCGACGAAGTCCATGACGTAGAAGGGCCGCCCGTTAACGGCCTCGTCGTCGCAGTAAGCCAGGGCGGTGGGCACCGGCACGGGCGTGGCCTGCAAGGCCGAGATGATGCGGTACTCCCGCCCCATGTCGTGGGCAGTCGACAGGACGTGACTCATGGGCGGACGGCGCAGGATCACCCGGCGGCCGGCGGCGTCGGTCACCTGGAAGGTGAGGTTGGAGCGACCCCCGGCCACGAGCTGGAAGGCGAACGGGGCAGCCAGGCCGCGGACATGGCCGAGCAGCCATTGCGTTACTGCGGGGGTATTGATGCCCGCTGGGTGGGTGCCTTCGGTCATCGGGGTTACCTGCTCCATGATCTCGACGCCGGGCGTCTGTCGCGGCAGCACGAACATGCCGTTGGTGCACATCACGAGGATGATATCGGCCCGGGCGCCGGCGCTGGTGAACCACCTCTCGCCGTTGATGACCCACTCGTCGCCCCTCCTCGCGGCAGAACGCCTCGACCCAGTCGAGTTGCTTCTGGAAGTCCGAATCGGTGGAAATCCCAGGCCACCGCGTCCTCCACAGCAGATCGCGCCCTCACGGAGATAACCGAGGGCATCGCTGGCGCCATTGACCGGCGGCGAGACGGCGGGGGCCAGTGAACTAGAATAGGATTCTAAAAAATAATCGTCGACAGCAAACGACCGGGAGGCGCATATGACGACCGCGCTCGACGGGGTCCGGGTCGTTGACCTGACCGCCGGGGTGGCAGGCCCGATCGCGGGCATGCTCCTGGCGGATCTCGGAGCCGACGTCGTCAAGGCCTATCCGCCCGGCGGCGGCCCGTCGACCGCCGAGCCCGGGCTGCACATGTGGGACCGCGGCAAGCGATCAGCCACCCTGGATCCATCGCTGCCCGCCGATCTCGCGGCCCTCGACGCCCTGATCAACGTCGCCGATGTTGTCCTGGTCGGCACGGCCGGTCACGCCGGGGTCGGCTACGAGGACCTGCGCGCCAGGGGCCACTCACCGGGGCAGCCGGCCTGCTGGATCGTCATGCCGCCCTATTTGCTCGGCGAGACGCCATGGTCCGGCCAGCAGGAATCGGCCGGGCTAGTGTTCGCCTGGCTCGGGCACGCCTGGAACCAGGCCTCTTACGATGACGTCCCCGTGGACAGCATCTTCCCGCTGGCCCTGCACATGCAGGGAATCTGGGCCGCGATCACCGCGGTCGCGCTGCTCGTCGGCAGGCAGCGCCGCCGACCGGTGCCGCCGCTGGCGGTGGCGGGCGGCGCGCACGGGGGGCAACTGGTCTCCCCCGGCGTATTCGCGGCCGGGGCCGCCGAGCCGCACGTGCACCGGCCCGGCGGCCCCGGCGGGGCGCTGCCCAACTACCGGTGCTATCGCTGCGCCGACGGCCAGTGGCTGTTCTTCGGCGCCTTCACGTCGGCCTTCCTCGAGCGGGGCTTCCGGGCCGTCGGCGCGGCGTGGATACTCCAGGACCCGCGGGTGGCCGGGGATCCGGACCAGATCCGGCTCCCCCGCAACCTCGGCTGGATCACCCGCGAGCTTGACGGGGTGTTCCGGAGCCGGACCCGGGCGGACTGGCTGAATCTCCTCGACGCCGCCGACGTCCCGGCCGCCGCCGTCGGCCAGTCGGCGGACTGGCTGGACCATGAGCAGGTGCGCGCGATCGGGCTGCGCGCCGAGGTTCGCAACGACGCGGGCGACTCCATCGTCATGCCCGGCGCGCTGATCGGGCTGTCGCGGACCCCGGTCACCGCGGGCCGCTGCGCGCCGACCCGGTATCCGGCCCTGGCCGAGCTCAAGTCCGGCTGGTCCCCCGCCCCAGCACGGCGCGGCGCGGAGCCGACGGCGACCGGGCTGCCCCTGGCCGGACTGCGCGTGCTCGACCTCGGGACGATCATCGCCGGGCCGTTTGCGGCGACGCTGCTCGGCGAGCTGGGCGCCGACGTCCTGAAGGTCGAGCGGCCACCGCGTGGCGATGAGTTCCGCGTCGCGCACGGCGGCCGGGGCGGCGCCGGCTTCTCGGTTTATAACCGCGATCAGCGCAGCCTGCTCCTGGACCTGGCCGGCGCCGAGGGCAGGGGAGTATTCCTGCGACTGGCCCAGTCGGCCGACGTCGTGGTCGACAACTACCGGGTTGGTGTGCTCGGCCGGCTGGGCATCGGCCACGACCAGCTCGCTGCGGTCAATCCGGCGATCACGAGCGTCTCGGTCAGCGCGTTCGGCGAGACGGGACCGCTGAGCCGGCGGCCCGGATTTGACCCGGTGGTCCAGGCGATGAGCGGCATCATGCGGTCGCAGGGCGGACCAGATGAGGCCGACAGCCCGGTCTTCCTGACCGCCCCGGTCAACGATGTGATCGCCGCCGCCCTCGCCGCCCTGGGCGCCTGCGCCGCACTGCATGCGCGCGAGCGCATCGGCGGCGGTCAGCAGGTCAGCGTCACGCTCTGCGCGTCCTCCTGCCTGGTGCAGTCCGAGCACCTAGTGCGGTTCGCCGGCGCGCCGGCGATGCCGGCTGGCGGCCGGGACTTCGCGGGCGGCCATCCCCTGGACCGCCTGTACCGCGGCGCCGACGGATGGGTGCGGCTGGGCGGGCGGCAGCTACCGGACCGGGCAGGGCTCGTCCGGGCAGGGCTCGTCCGGGCAGGGCTCGCCGCGGCGGACAGCCTGCCGTCCACAGGACCGCCGTCCACAGGACCGCCCGCCACGGGACCGTCCGCCACAGGACCGTCCGCCGACCTGCCCGCGATCGCCACCGCCATCGCCACCGCGGTCGCGCGTCTGCCCGTCAGCCAGATCCTGCGGCGCGCGGCGGCCGCCGGAGTCCCCGCGGTCCGGGCCCGCCAGGCGCCGGAGCTGATCGCCGACGAGCAGCTCATCCGGCACGGCCTGCTGACGATCGTCGAACGAGGCGAGGGCGGCGGCGTCACTCAGGTCGGGCCGGGACGCTGGCTCGAGATGCCGGGCCTGGTTACCGCGCCGCCCGGTCCGGCACCCGCGCCCGGCGAGCACGGCCCGGCCATCATGGCCGAGGCCAGCTGGCTGTGACATCCCCGCCGTGAGCTGGAACGATGCGCCTAAGACGGGGCCCGACCTGCCCGGGGCGACTATAACCAGGCGGTGCGGCTTTTACGGGACCATCCCGGCCGCCTCGCCTGCGGCGCTCGGCGGGACTGCTGCTGACGTCAGCTGGGGGTATCCGGCTCGGTCACGGCCGTGCCGCGCCGCTGCTGCCGGGTGGCGGTGGCCGCGCCAGCCAGCGCGCATAGGAAAGCGGTCAGGAGCAGCGTGACCGCGACCGCGAAGACGATGTCGTGCTCGGTGGGCGACTGGCCGCTGCCGCCGCGTGAGAGCACGGCCAGTATCGCCCCGGTCACCGCCAGGGAGACGCTCTCGGCCTGCCAGCGATTGACGCGGGCCGGCAGCGGCATTATGTCGCGCCGAGCCAGGACCAGCGTGACGGGGACGCCCATGAGCATGATGACCCCGAGCGCGATCGCCAGCACCGCCAGTGACATCCGTGCCTCCATCCGACCGATCCGCAGGTGCCACCACTGTATTAGCCCGTCACCGGCCCGCAACGCAGACGCGATGAACCGCGCGCTTGAGGTCCACCGTGAGCTGGCCATCCACAGCCAGCATCCATGGAATCGGTCGCCCCGAAGGGCTCACTGTAGGCCTATCGGCGGCGAATGTTTCACGGGCGTGTGCCATCGCGCGCGGCCGTTACCTCGGCCTTTGTCGTTCGCTGTGGGCGGGCGCTTGCGTGTCGCGACCCGCGGCGGCACGTTGAGCGGGATCTGCCGCGAGGGCCGGGCTCTGCCATGGAGGCTGACGATGCCGCACCGATACCTTGCCACGGGCCGCCGGGCCCGCCATGCGCTGCTCGCCGTGCTCGGCGCGGCTGCTGTGCTGGTGGCTGCGCAGTTGCCGGCGAGCGCTATCGACGTGTCCGGCGCGTCTGGCCCGGTGACCGGCAACGCGACCTGGTTCAGCGGCCTCGGCGCGCCCTACGGCGGGTGCGGCCTGCCCCAGGCCGCCCTCGACAGCCAGAACTTCCTCGCCCTGAACGTCCAGAACTCCCCCGGTGTCTACAGCGACCTGCCGCGGCCGATATCGGCAGCGAACGCGAGCGAGATCGGCATGTGGGACAACGGCCTGAACTGCGGGCGCTGGGTGCAGGTGACGATCGGCAACTACTGCACGGGAACCAACGACGGCGCGCCGAACCTGCCGTTCTGCCGCAACGGATCCTGGGTCGCCGACCAGTTCAACGGCGCCACGCTGGACATGATCGTCGCCGACAGCTGCGATGACGGCAACGCCTGGTGCAAGGACGACCCCTACCACGTCGACCTGGCCCAGGCGTCGCTCAACCAATTCCAGCTAGGCGGCAAGCAGGTCGGCGACATGTATCCCAATTCCTGGAATAACCGCCAGGTCAGCTGGCAGTTCATCGCCGCGCCGAACTACACGGGGGATATCAAGATCGGCGCCATCCAGGGCGCGCAAACGTACTGGCTCGCCATCGCCATCTCGCACCTGCCCAATGGCATCCACGGTGTGCGCTATTACGCCAACGGCTCATGGGTGAGCGCCGGGATGGACAGCGACCAGGGCGACGACTACATCATCGGCCCCACGACGGGCACCGGCACCGCCGGCACGCAGTACGAGATCCAGGTGATCGACACGTCGGGCAGCCTGGTCAACAACGGCGAGATCTACAGCTTCAGCCTGCCCGCCGGCTGCACGAACGGGTGCGGGCCGGCGTACACGCCGATCAGCTACACCTCCAGCGGCGGCGGCTCCTCGCCTTCGCCGAGCCCGTCGGCCAGC
>DATKRH010000121.1:0-4276 GCA_035532295.1 Streptosporangiaceae bacterium | reverse complement strand
GCGAGGGTCAGGACCATCTGCGCGGCGACGGCGCCCATCTGGGCCAGCGGCTGGCGAACCGTTGTCATGGGTGGCCCTGACCATTGCGTGAAAGAAAGGCCGTCGAATCCCACCACGCTCAGATCCTGGGGGATTCGCACGCCAAGCTGCCGGGCCGCCTCGTAGACGCCGAAGGCTTGCAGGTCGTTGGACGCGAAGATGGCGGTCGGGGGCTCATCCAGGCGCAGCAGGTCAAGCCCGTCGCGTAGGCCCCCCTCGGGATACAGGGTGCTGATGCGGACCAGTCGCGGATCAACAGGTACCTGCGCGGCATCCATGGCCGCCCGGTACCCATCGAGGCGGGCGCGGCAGCACGGCCATTCGGTCGGCCCGCACACCATGGCGATGCGCCGGTGGCCGAGGTCCAGCAGGTGGCGGGTAGCAGCAAGCCCGCCACTCCAGTTCGTCGCGCCCACCGAGGGCGTCTGGTGCAGCGGCTCCCCGGTAGGGTCCAGCACCACCAGGGGGATCGAACGGGTGGCGAACTGGGACTGCTGCGCCACCGTGAGCTCGGAGAAAACGGCGATGACGCCCACGGGGCGCATGGCGAGTACCTGCTCGGTCCACGCCTGTCCGGGGGTGAGCCTCCCTTCCATCTCGGTCAGCACGACCGCGAGCCCATGCTGCCGCGCGACCTGCTCGACCCCCCGGATGATCTCGATCGCCCACAGGCTCTCCAGGGCATGGAAGACCAGCTCAAGCAGGGCCGTCGCCCCGCCTGCCGGCCGCTGGTAGCCATGTTCGCGGATGACCGACTCGACCCGCAGCCTGGTGCTCAGCGCCACCCCGGACCGGCCGTTGATCACCCTGGATACTGTCGGTGCGGAGACCCCCGCCAGGCGCGCGATGGCGGCCAGCGTAAGTTCGCCCCGCCGCCGTCGCTGTGTCGGCCTGCCGGGACGCGCAGCGATCACTTACGCAGTCTACGCTGGCCGGGCTGGCCTAGTCGGCCGGGCTGGCCTAGCTGGGGAGCAGGTCGAAGGTGTCGGGGTCGGGTCCGATGCGCTCGTTCTTGTTCAGGGCGCTGATCGCCGCGACGTCCTCGCCCGACAGTTCGAAGTCGAAGATGTCGATGTTCTCGCGGATGCGGGCCGGAGTCACCGACTTGGGGAACACGATGTCGCCGCGCTCGATGTGCCAGCGCAGGACGACCTGGGCCGGGGTCTTGCCCACGTTGCGGGCGATCGCGACGATCGCCGGGTCGTCGAGCACGCTGCCTCGGGCGATCGGTGACCATGCCTCGATCGCGATCTGCTGCCCGCCGCAGAACGCGCGCAGGTCGGGCTGGGTGAGGTAGGGGTGGACCTCGATCTGGTTGACCGCGGGGATGATCCCGGTTTCCTCGTGCAGCCGCCGCAGGTGGTGCGGCTGGAAGTTCGAGACGCCGATGGACCGGGCCCGGCCGTCGCGATAGAACTCCTCCAGAGCCTTCCAGGTCGATACGTAGTCGCCGTCGTAACGGGTGGGCAGCGGCCAGTGGATCAGGTACAGGTCGATGTAGTCGGAGCCGAGCTTGCTCAGGGTGGCGGCGAAGGCCTGGCGGGCGTCGTCGGGGCGGTGGTCGCCGTTGCCGAGCTTGCTGGTGACGAACACCTCGGCGCGGTCGAGGCCGGACTTGGCGAGTGCCTCGCCGACCTCCCGCTCGTTGCCGTATCCCTGCGCGGTGTCGATGTGCCGGTAGCCGGCCTGCAGCGCGGTGCTCACGGCCTCGGCGGTGTCCGCGGGGCTGATCTGGAAGACGCCGAAGCCGAACTGCGGGATGGCCTGGCCGTTGTTCAGCATGATCTCGGGTACTGAGCTCACTACGGAATCTCTCCTCCGGAGATAGATGACGCGGTTGATCGGACGTTTAGCTGACCGCTTACGGGCGGCTTACTTGCCTGCGGTCAGCCAGGTCGCCGACCGGGCCATCAGCAGGCGATGCTCGGCTGAGTCGAAGGACCGGGCATCGTGGCCCAGGGCGTCGGCGACGACCCGTGCCGGGCCCGAATGACGGGCCCATACCAGTGGGTGCAGCTGACCACCGTAATCGTGGGCTGCCAGCGGCACAATGTCGGGGGCAGTGCGCAGGGTGGTGCGCGGGCTGCAAAAATGACTTTCATTACGAGTCCGCCCTCGCCGCCGCCCTGACCATGCTCAGCCTGCCGGACCCGCCGACCGCGATCTTCGCGGCCAGTGACGTCACGGCCATGGGAGTCTACGAGGCGGCCCGGCAGCGCCAGCTCCGGCTGCCCGAGCACCTGAGCGTGGTCGGCTTCGACGATATCCCCATGGCGCAGTGGGTCTCTCCGCCGCTGACTACCTTGCACCAGCCGCTCTGCGAGATGGCCGCGCTCGCGACCCGGACCTTGCTGACCGGCGACTCCATCGGCTTTGACCACCGCATCGAGCTGGCCACCCGGCTGGTCGTGCGATCGAGTACGCAGGCGCCCTCCGTGAGCCGCCCCGCCGGGTGCAAGGGCCCTCGTTCAGATTGACCTGCCCCGGCCTATCTTCGAGGAAAAGGGGCCGCAGATCAGCGACGAGGTCAACCAGGAGTTCATTGACTCGCTGGACATCCCCGCTGACGACAAGTTCCAGATCTTCCGGCCGCGTGACGAGGGCGAGCTCACCTTCGACTCTCGCCCCAGCGGCCGCGCGTTCAGGCGCCGCACGGCTGCGGTCACCGGGCGCCCATGAGGTGCTCGACGGCGAGCTGGTTCAGCCGGACGAACCCGTAGCCGGGGGTGCCGGCCGTTACGGGGTCGAAATCTTCGTAGGCGGTGGGGTCGGCGAGGAGGTCATGGTGGGTCTCGCCGGGGGCGAGGGTCGGGTCGCGGAGCTCGCCGACCCGGCTGGCGGCGAGTGCGGCGATGACATCGGGGTCGGCGCGGAAGGCCGCGGCGCGTTCCTTGAGCAGGAGGTACATGCGCATGTTCGCGGCGGCGGCGGCCCAGACGCCGGCCTTGTCCTCGGTGCGGGCGGGCTTGAAGTCGAAGTGCCGGGGCCCGTCGTAGGCGGGGGCGCCCGCGGGCCCGCCGAATTCCAGCAGGTCGACGAGGGAGAACGCGTTCATCAGGTCGCCGTGGCCGAAGACGAGGTCCTGGTCGAACTTGATCCCGCGCTGGCCGTTGAGGTCGATGTGGAACAGCTTGCCGTGCCACAGGGCCTGGGCGATGCCGTGCGCGAAGTTGAGGCCGGACATCTGCTCGTGGCCGACCTCGGGGTTCACGCCGACCATGTCGTGGTGCTCCAGGCTGGCGATGAACGCCAGAGCATGCCCGACGGTGGGCAGCAGGATGTCGCCGCGCGGCTCGTTCGGCTTGGGCTCCAGCGCGAACCGCAGGGCGTAGCCGTGGTCGATCACGTAGGCCGCGAGGGTGTCGACCGCCTCCCGGTACCGGTCCAGCGCGGCCTGGACGTCCTTGGCGCTGTCGTACTCGCTGCCCTCCCGGCCGCCCCACATCACGTAGGTCGCGGCTCCGAGCTGCGCGGCCAGGTCGATGTTGCGCATGACCTTGCGCAGCGCGTACCGCCGCACCTGGCGGCTGTTGCTGGTGAACCCCCCGTCCTTGAACACCGGCTGGGTGAACAGGTTGGTGGTGACCATCGGCACGACCATCCCGGTTTCCTTCAGCGCGGCCGTGAACCGGTCGATCTGCCGGGCCCGGGCGGCGTCATCGCTGCCGAACGGGATCAGGTCATCGTCGTGGAACGTCACGCCGTGCGCGCCCAGGCCCGCCAGCTCATGCACGGCCTCGACCGGGTCCAGCGGCGCCCGGGTAGCGACCCCGAACGGGTCAGTGCCATTCCAGCCGACCGTCCACAGCCCGAAGGTAAACCGGTCCGCGGGAGTGGGCTGCACGGCGGGCTGCACGGGCATCAGGCCTCCAGATATGAGTCTTATGTCGGGTGAAATTTCGAAAAGAATATGGCTTAACAACTATAATTCATACACCTGTTCAAGGCTAGGCGCAGCGCTACCGATGCTGAAACGGCTTCAGCTCGCTCAGCGATTGACCGAAAGTTTCGATATCGCTGGAGGCGACAGCTCGGCTGTGCTCGCCGTGACGAGAACCACCGAGACATTGTTCTTCGCGCGGAACGGGCCGAGCTGCTGGTCGGTAGCGAGGCTGTCGGTGACGAGGGTCCACGGGCGCTCCAGGGGCGCCCACGCCATGAAGGGGGCACAGCCGATCTTCCTGCTATCGGCCAGGACGTAGATCTGGCCGGTCCGGGCCATCAGTTCCTTGGTGCG